>JBDSPG010000303.1:0-3530 GCA_039912685.1 Longimicrobiales bacterium
CGGCCAGAACGGCCGGGGATTCGAGCCAGCGGCAACAGCAGCATTGGCGCCGGGCAGGGAGCCAAGCACCCACGTGGTCGCCATTATTCCAGAAACGTCGGTGACGCCGCTGGCGAGTGAGAAGGAGCCGCCGCCGACGGTCGCGGTCCAGGCGATCGGCACTCCCGCCACATTTGCGCCCGTGCGTGTGGACGTTACCCGTATGGAGGGCGACGGCGTGAGCGCAGTCCCGACCAGAGCACTCGTTCCGGCAGGCAGAGCGCTGATCTGCAGGGGTTGCACCCAGCCGATCCTGCTGAAATCGCTCAGCTTTCCGCCATATGGCGTAATGACGCCCGCAAAAACGGGAGCTGGTGTGAGCACACGAGCCAGCGGCGACAACAGCCAATTACCTGCGCGCGCCAGTCGATCGCCGAGCGAAGCCGGCCCCTGCGAGATCTGAAAATCCGCGCAGTCGAGGAAGTCGATGTCAAAAACGCGCGGGAGTGAGATCAGGGTCGCGGGATCGACCTCATCCCATTTCTGCAGCTCAAGCTGCGCATCGACCGCGTGCGCGGCAGGATCCAGGCAGATTCCGACCGTCACCAGCTCATCGAATGTTACGTGCGGCTCGGTGCGGAAACGGTAGCAGCCCTCAAACTGCGGGTAGTTGGTCGGCAGACAGGCCTGCGAATGGTCAGTAAACCGTTCGACTACGAGATTCACATTCCCCGCGCCCGGCGGAATCGCACCTGCCGGGAACTCGGCGCCGGCGAGCGAATCTTCGAGCGTGAAGGTTCCGCCCTGACCGCCGACGGACGTCTCGAGGCAACCCGCAGTCGCGCACAGGGCGCCGTGTTCGATACGGAACTTGATCGCAAGGTTGCTGCCGTTATTGATATTCGGGCGGGCGGATGACACCGGCCTGCCGGTTGGCGTAACGTCTACATCGACAGTGCCCAGCAACGTGTTCCCGACTTGTGATGAAGCGGTGCGGACCGAGATCTGGTATACACCGTCCTGCAGCCCATAGGACGCCGTCTGCCAGTTCACCGCGTACTGCTCACCGATTTCGTCGACCGCGATCGTTTCGCCGTGAGTTCCCCCCACCGTACTGAAGCGCGCAACGACTTCGCACGCACTCGACGTCACATGACAAACCTCTACAACGGGCGCCAGATTCGGGTTGAACTCACCTTGGGTCGTCTGCGTAGAGGCGAGCGGCGGCCGGAAGAAGAAGTGGCCGTTACCCGCGAGCACAAGGTCATGATTCGGTCCGGGCACCGTGTCCGGCTCAACCATCACGCGCCCGTCACATGCACCTGTACTTGCTACGATAGAGACGAGTGCAGCCAGTGCCACGTACTTACGCATTATGCCCTCCGACGGGAAACAGCCTGGGTGAAGGATCCGGGGACCGGCGAGGGAGACATAATTCACCCAAAACTGGCGCGCGGCAAGGGCCACGTCCATAATTGGCCGGCCGCGCAATGGCCTCATTCGACCGCCCTGAAAAAAAGAGTGCCCCCGGGAGGCTGACTCCCGGAGGCACTCGCTTCATGCACCAACTGAATCTGCCGGTCAGTCTTCGCCGTCGTCTGCCGCACCAGCGGGCGCGAGTCCCGGGAACAGATCCCGCTCGCGTGCCGCATTAAGCGCTTCGACATCGACGCCCAGTTCCGCCATATCGATCTGGAACTCGACATCGTAGCCGCGATACACACCCGTTCCCGCAGGAATCAGGTGACCGATAATGATGTTCTCCTTGAGCCCGATCAGTTCGTCCCGTGCACCGCGAACCGCGGCGTCCGTGAGTACGCGAGTCGTCTCCTGGAACGAAGCTGCGCTGATGAACGACTGTGTCGTCAGCGACGCCTTCGTGATGCCGAGCAGCAGCGGCTCCGAACGCGCGGGCGTCTTGCCCTTCGCGATCAGTTGCTGGTTCGTCACGCGGAACACCGTACGATCCACATGCTCGCCCTCGAGGAACTCGCTGTGCCCGCCATCCGTGATGCGAACCTTCTGCAGCATCTGACGCACGATCGAACCGATGTGCTTGTCGTTGATCTTCACGCCCTGCAGACGGTAGACCTCCTGCACCTCGTTCAGCAGGTACTCCTGCACCGCGCGCGGTCCCTTGATTCGCAGAATGTCATGCGGATTGACGGGGCCTTCGCTCAAACGGTCACCGGCGCGAACCTGGTCGGCCTCGTGCACGCGTAGATGCTTACCAACCGGAACCTCGTACGCGCGTTCCGGACCGCTCGGCGGTACGACGATGATCTCGCGCTTACCGCGCTTGATGTCGCCGAAGCGAATGCTACCGTCGATCTCGGTGATGACTGCCGGATCCTTCGGCTTGCGTGCCTCGAAGAGCTCGGCAACACGCGGCAGACCACCGGTGATGTCGCGCGTCTTGTAGACCTCGCGTGAGATCTTCGCCAATGTCGTACCGGCGTCGATCACTTCCTGGTCGCGCACGGTCAACTGTGCACCTGCAGGAACGATGAACTCGCGAAGCTTCTCAGCGCCCTTCGAATCCCAGATCTCGATCATCGGATGCAGCTTTTTCTCGCGGTCCTCGATGATGACGAGCTGACGCCGGCCGGTCGATTCGTCCAACTCCTCGCGCACGGTTTCGTCATCGACGATGTCGACGAACTTGACCATACCCGTGAAATCGGCAACGATCGGCTCCGAGTACGGATCCCAGCTGAACAGAATGTCGCCCGACTCAATCTGCTGACCATCCGCAACTTCGAGGATGGCGCCGTACGGAATCGCGAGACGGCTGCGAACCGCACCTTCCTTCGTGAGCATGACGATCTCACCTTCACGGCTCGTTACAATCCGGATCTTGTCCGGCGTCGTAACGAACGTGATGCGTTCGAATTGCGCCTTGCCGTCCACCTTCGACTTGCGCTGCGTCTGTGCCGCTAGGCGCGAGGCAGTACCACCGATGTGGAATGTACGGAGTGTCAGCTGCGTGCCCGGCTCACCGATCGACTGCGCCGCGATGATACCAACGGCCTCGCCGATGTCAACCATCGCCATGGTCGCCAGGTTACGGCCGTAGCACTGGCGGCATACACCGCGCTTGGCTTCGCACGTCAGCACTGAACGCATCTTCACCGACTGAATACCTGCATCCTCGATCAGGTCGGCCTCGACCTCGTCGATCAGCTCGCCCGCTGACACCAGCAGCTCGCCGTCGATCGGGTCATAGACATCTTCGAGTGCGACGTTGCCGACAATACGATCCTTCAGCGGCTCGATGATGTCTTCGCCTTCTTTCAGCGCGGACATGTCGATACCGAGAATCGTACCGCAATCCTCTTCGGCAATCGTTACATCCTGTGCGACGTCGACGAGACGACGTGTCAGATATCCTGCGTCCGCCGTTTTGAGTGCCGTATCCGCCAGACCCTTACGAGCGCCGTGCGTCGAGATGAAGTACTCGAGTACGGTGAGGCCTTCACGGAAGTTCGACTTGATCGGGCTCTCGATGATTTCGCCGATACCACCGGTCAGCTTTTTCTGCGGCTTCGCCA
>JBDSPG010000332.1:0-2851 GCA_039912685.1 Longimicrobiales bacterium
TCGTAGCGGTGGAGTACGAGGTGTATCAGCAGGACTGGATCGACGCCGGCAATACTCAACCCCCTTCGTTGCTCGGCAAGGAATTTGAGGCGCTGGTTTTCGAAGGCATCCCGCCTGTTTATGGTCTGCACGTCTGGCTGTGGGCGACGAATCCGGCCGGCCTGCTTGAAGACTTCAATCCAAAGATCACCTGTCCGTAAAGGCGCTGGATTTCAGGCTCTGATTGGTTTTGAGAGGGCGGCGCAGATTGGCCGCCTTCTCACACCGAGCAGCTTCGGAGTCAGCTTTTTCCTCGCGTCACCGCTTTAAGTTTGGCACGCAGATCGGTTTCCGCGCGTTTGTCCCCTGCCGCTTGCGCCGCGCGTATTCCTTCAGCGAGCGACCGATAACGATTTGGCTCCTTGATCAACGTCTGCTGATACGCGGCTAGCGCTTCAGCCGGCCGGCTCAGCCGCATCAGCATGTCACCGAGTAGCTCACGAGCCGGCGCGAGCGGACCCGGACTGACGGCGTTCTTCTCCGTCGCGTCTTCCCGCTTTACAGCTTCGCGCATCCTGGCTAATGCCGAGTCAACGCGTCCTTCTGAAAGATCGAGCCAGGCATGCGCATCGAGCGCCTGTATCGCAACCTGCTCGCTCCAGTACGGCTCGCGCGCGCCAAGCCGATCGCGAATTGCCTCGAGCGAGTCGATAGATGCAAGCGCCTTCGCGAAATCACCGGTGTGTGATGCGCCGAGGGCGCGCGCGAAGTAGGTCATCGCTTCGGTCCACGGAAATCCGCTCGTTTTGGGCACAAGCGAGGCGGCCTCTGCCCATGCGCTCCGCTCTATCGCATATCGTGCAGGGATCGCGGCGAGAGCGAAAACGCCGGCGGAGCCGGGGGCAGCGCCCGTGACTGCGTTAACATCGAAGCGAGCCGCGAGCGCTGGCAGGTTGTCCAGAATGTGTTTCGCGGATGAGTCACGGCGTAACTGCAAAAACGCATACTCCGCGTAATCCGCAGCGTGAAGAGTTTCCGCGATCGACGCGGTGGATGATGCGACGGCGATCGAGCGGAGATTCGTGTCGATCGATTCTCGCCACAACCCAGTCCTCGTGAAGACGTGCGACGGCATGTGCAGCGCATGGGCCGCCGAAGGAGCGATCGATGCATATGCCCGAGCCGCAGTCGACGCTCTGGTCGCCAGTGCTGGATAGTCGTAGGTGTGAATGATGTAGTGAGCGAGGCCGGGATGGTTCGGCTGCTTTGCCCACAGTGGCTCGAGAATCCTGCCAGCCTTGATCTGGTTCGCGTACGTCTTGTCGGTGGGAGACGCTGACGCCGCGAGAGACAGAGCGTAGAAAATCATGGCCTCGGTATCCGCAGGCTGTCGAGCCACCAGCTCGCCCATGGCATGTTCGTAGGCGGCAACTCGGGTGCGCTGGTCTACATGCTCGAAATTGTTGTAAAGCTGTGCAACAGCAGCGATATATCCTCGTTCACGCTCGGTGGCACGTGCAGCTCTGTGGTTGGCAGCATCGACGGCGAGAGCGCCCTGGCGAAGCTGATCGGTCGACCGATTGCCGGCAGCCATGGGATTGGTCCACCGGCTGAGCGCAATTCCCCAATGAGCCATCGCGCAGGACGGGTCCACGGCAAGGACACCGTTAAATGCCTTGATCGCCGCGCCGAACTCGAATGAGTGAAGTAAAGCCACTGCGTGATCGAACCCGGGAGCGGCGGCGGGGCTGCACGATGTCGGGAAGTGGACGGTACCCAGTTTGTCGCCGGGTGTCGCGGTCGAACGACTCTGGTCCTGCGCGGCCAGGGCGGATGCAAACGCGAGAAACACGACTACAGGAAGGGCACGCGGCACGAAAACCTCCGTGATTCATCGGGACACTTGTACTTTGTGCCTGATTCCGCACATTCGCAAGAAGGGCGGGAGGCGTAGATTTGCCCGACAATCCTCACGGAGATGCTGATGCGCGGCCTCATGATGGAAACTCCGCTGCTTGTGTCGTCCATCATCCGCCACGCTGCATTGAATCACGGCGATACGGAAATTGTCTCGCGGAACGCCGCGGGAACAAAGCATCGTTATACATACGCCGCCGCGTACCGTCGCGCGTGCCGGCTGGCTAACGCCTTGACCGAGCGAGGTATCGGCGAGGGCGATACAGTTGGCACGCTCGCGTTCAACCACTACCGGCACTTCGAAGCGTACTACGGAATTTCGGGAACCGGAGCTGTGTGCCACACGATCAATCCCCGCCTGTTCCATGACCAGATCGTCTACATCATAAATCACGCAGACGACGCTTACGTCCTCTTCGACCCGTGTTTTATCGAAATGGTCGAGCAGCATGCGGCACGCTGCCGAGGGGTCAAGGGCTGGATCGCGATGTGTGAGCAAAGCGAGATGCCCGCATCATCACTGGGGAATCTCATTTGCTACGAGGATCTCATCGCGGGACGGCCCGACCACTACGACTGGCCGGTACTCGACGAGAACGCGGCCTGCGGGCTTTGTTATACGTCGGGCACAACCGGAGATCCAAAGGGTGTCCTGTACAGTCATCGCTCGACTGTTCTGCATGCGATGACGTCAGCATTGCCCGACGCCATGAACCTCTCGGCGCGCGATACAATAATGCCGGTCTCTTCCATGTTTCACGTGATGGCGTGGGGACTGCCCTACAGCTCGGCGATGGTGGGAGCGAAGCTCGTGTTGCCTGGTCCGAAACTCGATCCCGACAGCCTTTGCCAGCTTTTCGAGGAGGAGGCCGTCAGTATAACAGCCGGTGTTCCGACCATTTGGCTCGGCCTGATCGCGCACCTTAAACAGAACGGAGCGAGACTCGGTACACTC
>JBDSPG010000350.1:0-11642 GCA_039912685.1 Longimicrobiales bacterium
TTGGATATGGTTGGAACGCAGGGAGAGGGCTAGGGCTAGCCCTGAGGGCTGGGGTTGGAGGGCAAAGGGGATGGGAGGGCCCTTTCCTCCCGACCCTAGGGGCCTTTGCCCTACCACCCTACCCTTGAGGGCTAGCGCCAGCCCTTTCCCTGCGTGGTATCATACGCTCATGAAAACACGCATCACCACAGTCGACGCATTCGCAACAAAGCCCTTCACCGGCAACCCCGCCGCCGTGTGTATACTCGCCGAGCCAGTGGACGAGCCATGGATGCGGAACGTAGCAAGTGAAATGAATCTTTCGGAAACAGCATTCCTCATTCGGGAGGGTGACGGTTTCAATCTGCGGTGGTTCACACCGGCCGCTGAAGTCGATCTGTGCGGCCATGCGACGCTCGCGAGTGCGCATGTGCTGTGGGAGGACGGGCACCTGGACCGGAATGCGGAGGCGCGGTTCACGACGCGAAGTGGTGCGTTGCAGGCGAGAAATACGGAGCGCGGAATCGAGTTGAACTTCCCGGCACTTTTTGCGGAGCCCACAGAGGCGCCGGAGGGTCTGCTGGATGCCCTGGGACTGGATTCCGCGGTCGCGATCGCGCGCAGCCGTTTTGACTACCTCGTGGAAGTCGATAACGAGCGTACGGTCCGCAACCTCGCGCCGGATTTCGGCCGTCTGCAGCGAGTGGATGCGCGTGGCGTCATGGTGACGAGCCGCTCCCATGATGAAAGCTATGATTTCGTGTCGCGTTTCTTCGCGCCACGCGTCGGTGTGGATGAGGATCCGGTCACGGGCAGTGCGCATTGCGCGCTCGCGCCGTGGTGGTGCTCGCGACTTGGGCGCAACGAGCTGACGGGCTATCAGGCGAGTACACGCGGTGGTCGCGTTGGTGTGCGCATGGAAGGTGATCGCGTGGTTCTGATCGGCGCTGCCATTACTGTCATGGTAGGGGAACTGAGGGGATAACATGGCTGAGAATGAAAATGACACAGGGGACGGTGTTTCGCTTACGGACGACGAATGGCGCGCGAAACTGTCACCGGAGCAGTACCGTATGCTGCGTGAAAAGGGTACGGAGCGCGCTTTCACGGGTGAGTACAACGCGGAAAAGCGTGCGGGCATGTACCGCTGCGCAGGCTGCGGCGCCGAGCTGTTTTCATCGGAAACGAAGTACGACTCGGGCAGTGGGTGGCCGAGCTTCTATGCGACGGCTGCAAAGGGCGCAGTGAAAGAATCGCGCGACAAGAGTCACGGCATGGAGCGCGTGGAGGCGCTGTGTGCGAAGTGCGGCGGCCATCTCGGTCACGTGTTCCCGGATGGTCCGCGTCCAACGGGCGCGCGATACTGCATTAACTCAGCATCACTCAAGCTCGATCCCGCTCCCGAGACGGAAGGCTAGCCCGATGACGCGCAGTCAGGATCCGTTGCATCACGCGTCGCGCAGGTCGGGACGAGTTGTGGCGCGAGCTGTAACGCTTGCCGGCATCGTTGCGCTCGCCGGTTGTGCCGGTGCCTCCACCACTCGTAGTACCGCGCCCGTTGCGACCATGAATCAAGCGTGGCTCAAGGAGCCGCTTACGGTCCCGGAGAAGTCGGCCTTCGAGGGCACGTCCCGCTATGAGGACGTCATGGCGTTCGTCAACGCGGTGGTGCCGCGCTCGCGCTTCATGCATCTCGATACCATGGGTATGACATTCGAGAAGCGCGCACTGCCGCTAGTCATCGTCGGGCGACTGAAGGATTTCTCGCCCGAGGGTGTCCGCAAGTCCGGCAAGACCGTGGTGTATGTGCAGGGCAACATCCACGCGGGTGAAGTGGAGGGCAAGGAATCGGCGCAGATCCTGTTGCGCGAGTTGGCTGCGGGCAAACACGTCGAATGGCTCGACTCGTTGGTGCTCCTGATTGCACCGATCTACAACGCGGACGGCAATGAGCGGTTCTCGCTTACAAACCGTCCGATGCAGTGGGGCCCGATCAACGGGATGGGGCAACGACCGAACGCGCAGGGCTTCGACCTGAATCGCGATCACATCAAGCTCGAGTCGCCCGAGGCGAACGCGCTGGTCGGTGTGTTCAAGGAATACGATCCGCACGTGGGCATGGACCTGCACACCACGAACGGCTCCGTGCACGGATACTACCTGACGTATTCGGCACCAATGCATCCGAATACGGACAGCACGATCGTGCGTATCCAGCGCACGCAGTGGTTCCCGGCGTTGACGCAGGCGGTGAAGCAGAAGCACGACTGGGACTTCTACTGGTATGGCGACTTCGGTCGCGGTCCGGGCGGCGCCGGCGATACGATCTGGTCGACATTCGAGCATCTGCCGCGCTACAACAACAACTACATCGGACTGCGTAACCGTTTCGCGCTCCTTTCGGAAGCGTACTCGTATGCGTCCTTCGAGGACCGCATCAAGGCGACGAACTACTTCCTCGAGGAAACCATCGACTGGGCGTATCGTCATGCGACGCAGATCCGTCGCGCGACGGCTGCAGCTGATCGCGACAACATCATTGGCAGGCGCATGGCGTTGCGCGCGGAGCAGGAGCGCTCGCCGGAGATGGAGCAGCTGCTCGTCGGCGGCTCGACACTCCAGAAGAATCCGCAGTCCGGCGCCAACATGCGCGTGCGTACTGATGTGCGGCGGCCGAAGATGATGTATGACTACGGCACGTTCAAGCCGACCGAGACCGAGATTGTACCGTCGAGCTATCTTATCCCGAACACACCGGAACTGGCGGACGCGATTGCAAAGCTGCGCGCACATGGCGTCGTTGTGGCGCCGGCGAGCGGAACGCACACTGTCGAGAAGTTCGTGATCGACTCGACGCGCGCCGCGACACGCGATTTCCAGGGCCACAAGGAACGGACAGTATTCGGGAAATGGTCCGTGGGTGGCAGTGTCAATACAAGCGGCATGTTGTCCGTCTCGATGGCACAGCCACTGGCAAGGCTCGGATTCATACTGTTGGAGCCGCGTTCCGATGATGGTCTCGTCGACTGGAACTTCATGGATCGCGCGATCGAAGGCGGGAAGCCGTATCCGATCTGGCGGGTGCTTCGGTAGTTTATCGCATGCAAGCAGCACCACGCGCCCGGCGTGCGCCGGCCCCCGACGAACAGCTTTCACTACCGCTGTCCTGGCTGTCGGAGGAGGACATGGTTCGGGAACTCCGCTCACGGGGCGTAACGGACGTGCAGAAGGTTCGCTTCAAGGCGAACCGTTCGCGCCTGATCTCACTCTCGGCCGACCGTACGAGTCTCAATCTTCATGACTGCTTCCGTTCGGCGCCGTCCGATGTTCTGGATGCCGTCGGCACATTTGCTCGTTCATTGCGCGACTCACCGGCATACCGCCGCGCAATCGAGCGCATGCGCACTTGGCACGTCGCACAGGTGGAAGGCAGCGAGCAGGACGAGCCTGTGGTCGGTCGGTGCAGCGCAACTGCGGAGCAGCGTCATTTCCTCGCAGGGCTGTATCGCCACTTGAATCACACGCACTTCGAGAGCCGTCTCCCGGATCTCATCCCGGTGCGCTTGAGCGACCGGATGTCACGACGTCTCGGGCATGTGAGCTACACCACCACGCACGGCGAACGCGCAGTGCTCGAAATCGCGCTGAATGTCGACCTCATGCTGGATGGCAACGAGCGCGCCCTCGAAGACACGCTGCTGCACGAGATGGCGCACGCGGAAGCCTGGCTGCTGCACGCGCACCGCGGACACGGCGGCGTATGGCGGGCTATCGCGAGGCGAGTCGGCTGCGAAGCACGAGCGTGCTCAGACATGCACATCCGCCGGCGGCGCTGGAATTCAGATCTTACGCGAGTACCGAAAGCGCGGCATTAATTTCGAACAAAGACTTGCGCGGGTCCTTCCACGCCGTTTCTGGCGATTACAGACAATGCAATGACATCGGGTGGTGCGGACGCGTAGGACACCGCTTTCACTGTTGTGTTACCCGGCACGACCGTCATGGACCATACGCCGTTCGTGCGGGTGCGCAGCAGGAAGGCATGCGCGAGGTGTTGTTCGCGTGACCAGTCGAGGGAGATGAGGTGGGCGCGTTCGTCGGTGACGATGCGGGCGCGTGGTGCGGACACGGAGCCGGCCGCGATCCACGGCAGCTCCGGCGTCAGTGCCTGCGTGCGATACGCATCGCCCGTGAGCAGCTCGCGCAGGCCGTTGTTGCCGCGCAAGATATTCTTCGCGCTGAAGTAGATGTTGCCGCTGGCACCGGGCAGAGCGCGGGTGAGTTCGACCTGACGTGTGATCTCGCCGATGCTCCAGCCGGGTCGGGCTGTGTTGAAGGGCGCATTGCCGAACACAACTTCGCGGCCCATGACATTCTCGCCCACCCACCAGGCCGTGAGGTCCGTGTACTTCTGACCGGGAGCATCGGTGAGCCAGTACATCTGCGGTGCGATGTAGTCGAGCCAGCCGTTGCGCAGCCACGTGCGTGCATCCGCATAGATTACCGCATACGCATCGAGACCGCGCACACTGGGCGGTGAGCCGGGTCGCCAGATGCCGAACGGACTGATGCCGACCTGAACCCACGGTTTCGTGCGGTGAACCTCGTTGTACATGTCGCGCACGAATGTATTGATATTGTTGCGACGCCAGTCGCCGAGACTCATGTCGCCGCCGCCATCGCGATAGCGGGCGTATGAGGCGTCGTCCGGGAACGGTATGTTGCGGCCGGCTGCATCCTGCTCGACATACGGATAGAAGTAGTCATCGACATGAACCGCATCGATGTCATAGCGACGCACGACATCAACAATGACCCGCAGGCTGTGAGCGCGCGCGGCGGGCAGTCCTGGATCGAGCCACTTCTTTGTGCCGTAGCTCACCACGAGATCCGGCTGCGAGCGCGTGATGTGTGATGGATCCGCGATTTCTTTCGTCGTGACACTCGCGCGGAACGGATTGAACCACGCGTGAAGCTCGAGACCGCGAGCGTGGGCTTCTGTGACCGCGAACGCGAGAGGATCCCAGTGCGGCGCGGGCGGACGGCCGGTCAGCCCCGTGAGGTAACGGGACCACGGCTCGATGTCGCTCGCATACAATGCGTCCGCGGCTGGACGGATCTGCAGGATGATTGCATTCAGGTGGAGCCCCGCCGCCGCATCGAGCAGCTCGATCAGCTCGGTCTTCTGCCTGTCGGTCGACAGATCACTGCGGGAGGGCCAGTCGATGTTTTCGACCGTCGCGATCCATACACCGCGGAACTCGCGGTCCGGTGCGGGCAGGTCGACGGGCGAGCGTGCCGCCGAATAACGCAGCGGTCCGCCGCGCTGGACCGGAGCGCGAGCGGCGGTGTCGCCAGCAGGCGGCGGAACCGGTGTGCGGGTTTCCACGACGCGAACACACGCCGGGGTCGTCACAATCACCGCCGCGGCGATCGCGCCCGTAAGGAATTTTATCTGCATGCGACAAAGTGTGCGGTTGGGCGCACTGTGTCTAGCGACAGCCGGGGCGACGGTTGGATGGCTGGTGGTGCCGGCGCTGGTGTACCGTGCCACATTAATGGCCCGGCCGGTGTATACACCCTACGTTTTTGATCCTGACTCGGAGAACTTCTGTGCGAATCAAGGCTTTCCCGCTTTTCCTCGGTCTGACAGTGGCGCTTTTCAGCGCGTGTTGGGATCCAACGACCCCCATTGAGCGCCCGCCGGTAGCCGTCACCCTCACGGTCCCGACGCCGACGCTGACAATCGGACAGACCACCACACTCACGACCTACGTTGCGAACGATACGACCGGCGTCCGGAGCGGCGTTACGTGGTCTTCGGCTCCGACCGCGGTTGCAACGGTCAATGCAGCGACCGGCCTGGTTACGGCTGTCGCACCGGGAACGGTGACGATCACGGCGACGTCGAAGCTCGATCCGACGAAGTCGGCATCGGCGCAGCTGACTGTAACTGCGGCTGCGCGGCCGCCTGTCTCTGTGACGATGACGGCATCGGCCACGACAATGGCGATAAGTCAGAAGTTCACGTTCGTTGCGTCGGTTGCAAACGATACGACGGGAGCACTGAGCGGTGTTACATGGACCTCTTCGGCACCCGCGCAAGCAACAGTCAGCGCAACTGGTGAAGTCACGGCGATCTCCTCTGGCACTACCACGATCAAGGCGACATCGAAGCTCGACCCAACGAAGTCCGCGAGCATCGTTGTTACGATTGCCCCGCCTGCGCCGATTGTGCTTCCGGTTCTCGGCACCGGTCTCGTGACAGAGCGCTTTACAGCGGAGGTCGCGGTCGGGAACGGCTTTGCGTACACCACGACGTGGGGCACGCGGTTGGGCACCAACCGTGGCGATGCTGTAAAGATCTGGAACGTGTCCGGCAGTACGCCTGTGCTCGTCGATTCGCTGAAGCTCGCGAATACCGGCACTACGAGCGACGTCCAGATCTCGCCCGATGGAACACTTCTTGTCGTATCGACGGAAGGTCTGAGCACGGGATCGATCGCTATTTACAGCATGGCGACACCGGCGAAGCCCACACTGATCACGCGCTACCAGACAACCGCAACGCAGCGAGGCGTTCATACGGTCAAGCTGGGCGTCGTGAACAACAAGTTATATGGATTCCTGAACATCGATCCGACTGCAGCGCTCGTCATCGTGGACCTGAGCAATCCGGCGGTGCCGACGCAGGTCTTCAATCAGGTGATGGGATCCCCATACATCCATGATGTCTTCTTCCGCGATGGCCTGCTGTTCGCCGCGCTGTGGAACGACGGGATGACGATCTTCGATGTGGGCGGCGGCGGTCGAGGCGGTTCACCATCGAATCCTGTCGTGATCAGCACCATCAAGACGACCACTGGCAAGATCCACAACATCTGGTGGTTCCATGATCCGCAGACCGGCTCGAAGCGTTATGCGTTCTTGGGTGAGGAGGGTTCGTATACAGGGGCTATTGGCTCCGGCACGGAGACGAGCGTGGGTGACATTCATGTTGTCGACGTCAGTAACCTCGCCGCGCCTCGCGAAGTGGCCATTTACACCGTGGCGAATGCAGGGACACACAATTTCTGGGTGGACGAAGCGAGCGGCGTTCTCTATGCCGCGTACTACAACGGCGGTGTCCGCGCGATCGATATTCGCGGCGATCTGGGCACGTGCGCGCCCTCACAGCGCACGACGATCATCGGCACGCCTGTTGGTGGTGCCTGCGATCTGCGACTGATGGGCCGCGAGATGGCAACAGCACTTACGCCGGGCTACTTCGTGTGGGGTGTGTTTGGCGTGGGAACGCGCCTGTATGCTTCCGACATGGGCAAGGGCCTGGTCGTACTGGATATCGCGAGCCTGAAGCGATAACAATGCGGCGTTCAGTTCCGGTCTTCCTGGCCGGTGTGCTCGCGTGCGCAGCGGGCGCGCCGTTGCATGCACAGCACGATATGGCTGCGATGGGCGATGAATCGAAGCCCGTCACCTTCCATTGGGGCGCGCACAGCGTCGGTCATCTTACTCGCGTATCGCCCGCAGTAGCCGGCCGCACGCTCAGTGAGGCCTATCTCACACAGCCCGCCCTCATGGGTGGCGTCTCGACGCGCAACAATCGCTTCTCGGTTCTGACGACCATCAGCCTAGAGGGGCTCACGCTCGATCGCGGCGAGCTCGGTCCCGGGACCTACGGCGAAGGGTATATCGACCGCCGACATCCGCACACATATCTGCACGAGCTCATGGGCGTTGCACGCGTCGCTCTGCCGCTGGGTGTAAACGCATCCGTTGCGCTCGGTCGAGGCTTTGCGCCCTTCGGCACGGACGATCCCATGATGCGGCCGTTTGTGCGCTTCCCTGTCAACCATCATCTGTCACAGGTTCTCGAGCGACTCGTTGTGATAGGAGGCGTGCAGAGGGGGCCAGTGACTGTCGAGGTCGGAACGTTCAGCGGGAATGAACCGCTGTCGCCGAAAGACCTGGGAGACCCGGATCGTTTCGCCGACTCATGGGCGGCGCGACTCACGGTTCGACCGGCGGCGCGCTGGGAGATCCAGGCGAGTCGCGCAGATGTGCGGTCACCGGAGGAACCGACGGGACAGGGCGATGATCAGCGCAAGGTGAGCATCTCCGCCAGACATGACGGAATGGTGGGCGGCAATCACGTGTATGGTTTCGCGGAGTGGTCCCGTACCACGATCGTGAACCCGAACCGCAATCAGGATGTATACGCAACAGCGAGCATGCTCGCGGAGGCATCCGTGATGCGGTCGGGCTGGACTGGTGCAGTACGGTTGGAGAATACGGAACGACCGGAAGAAGGACGTGTAGGTAGTTTCAGATCACCGTGGCCGCCGAGTGATCACTTCATCATTGGCTTCACGCGCTGGCAGGTCGTTTCGGTGCGCGCGCAGCGCGATGTGAGCTGGAAGGGTGTCCGGTTGGGTCCATACATCGAAACGTCTCTCGCTCATGTGTCGACGCGCGATGGCTTTTTCGATCCGGAGGAATTCTACGGAGCGACCAACCTGAAGAGTGTCAGTGCCGGCATACGGCTCGACCTGGGAATGAAGCACACGCGCATGGGGCGGTACGGCGTTGCACTACCGGCAACAACCATGACGCACGAGATGAATTGACTGCACATTGCAGGTGGATGGCATGAAAAGATCGTGGATGCTGGCGCTGGGCCTCGGACTCGTGATTGCCGCATGCGGTAAGGATGCCGTCGCACCAGGCGATGATCATGATGGAAACGGGATCCCGACACCGACGCAACTGGCGACGATCGGCAGTGGCATCATTACAAACCGCTACACGGCAGAAGTGGCGGTTGCCGGCACTACTGCCTATACGAGCACGTGGGGTAACCGGCCGCTACCGGGGAATACGGTGTATGTGTGGAACGTCGCCGGTACCACACCCGCGCTGGCCGACTCGTTGTTCGTTCCCAATGCGGGCACACTCGGCGACGTGCAGATCTCGCCGGACGGAAAGTATCTGGTCGTCGCGACAGAGTATTCGCCGAACGGCTCCATCAGTGTCTACAGTCTGAATGATCCGCGTCACCCGGTATTTGTCAGCCGCTTCCAGAGTGCGCATACAACTGCGGGCGTGCACACCATGAAGATGTCCGTGATCGCCGGCAAACTTTATGGATTTCTACAGATCGATCCGGCCGGCGGCGCGCTCGCGCGCCTCACGATCGTCGAAATGACGGACCCGCTGCAAATCACGGAGATCTATTCGCAGACAATGGGATCGCCGTACATCCACGACGTATTCGTACGCGATGGTTTTCTGTTTGCGGCGCTGTGGAATGATGGCATGGGGATTTACGATATCGGTGGTGCCGGCAATGGCAATCCTGCGGATCCGATCCTCCTGGGCGGTGTGGACATCCCTGCAGGCAAGATCCATAACATCTGGTGGTTCCATGATCCGAAGACGGGTTCGAAGAAGTATGCGTTGCTCGGCGAGGAGGGTCCAACATCGATCGGCAGCTCGTCGAGCGGTGACATCCATGTGGTCGATGTCACCAGCTTCGCGAATCCGGTCGAGGTCGCGACCTACCATCTCGCAGGCGCAGGCACGCACAACTTCTGGGTCGATGAGGCCAGCGGTATCCTGTACGCGGCATACTACAACGGTGGTGTGCGGGCACTCGATATCCGCGGCGACCTCTCCACGTGTACCTCGGCGCAGAAAAATATTTCAGGAAAGTGTGACTTGGGCCTGATGGGCCGACTGCTTGGAAAAGCCCTCGACGGCAGCGGCTTCTTTGTGTGGGGTGTGCAGGGCTCCGGCAACAGGCTGTACGCATCGGACATGAACAGCGGTCTGCAGGTCCTCGACATTACACCACTGAAACGGTAGGCACGCTCTCGACACGCATGACCACCGTCGCATAAGGTACGTGCCGTTCTACATCCGATTGACCGCTGCGCTGACCATACGGTCACGCAACGACGTCGGCAATCGCGTCAACAAAAGTCTCATGCGGGCATCATTGCCCACCACGTAACGGGTGCGTGGTCGGCGCGCCGTGAGTGCATGCTCGACAACCGCTGCAACATCCTCCGGCGGATTCCCCTTCAATCCTCGCTCCAACCGCTTCCGCAGTGCGGCGAGCGGCTTCCCATAATACGTGTCTACTTCCTTCGGCATACGAGCGAGGTTCGCGTCCGCCGCGCCTGTTGCGGTGCTCCATATCGGTGTCACGATCACTCCGGGCTCCACGAGCGAAACGCGGATCTGCCACGGGCGGAGCTCGACGCGCCACGAATCGGCGATCGCTTCGAGCGCGAACTTCGATGCGGCGTACGCGCCCATGAACGGAAGTGCACTGCGACCGGAAATGCTGCTCATGAAGACAATGCGCCCCTGCGCGCGGCGCAGTAATGGCAGCATCGCCTGCGTCATGGCGACGTGGCCGGTCACATTCACTTCGAGCTGACGCCTCAGCTCATCGAGCGGCAGGAACTCCATGGGCCCGGCGATGGCAATGCCGGCGTTGTTGACGAGACCGGCCAGGCCGCGAGCGCCGCATTCCTCTTCGATTCGACGGGCTGTCGCTGCGACGTCATTCGGATCCGAGATGTCGCACTGGAGCGGGATCACGCGACCATCACTTTCGCGAATCAGCCTGTCGGCATCCTCCTGACGTCGAACCGTGCCGAACACGCGCCAGCCAGCGGTGTCGAGGCGGTGCGCGCAGCTGTTTCCAATGCCGGTCGATGCACCCGTGATGAGGACAGTCGGGCGGCTCATTTGACGCTGGGGCCTGGAAGGGTCATTGCGGGAGTGTAACCCGGCGTGACGGGGCCGCAAGGGCGGGCCACCTTGCAGGGCGCGCCCCTTCGGGGCATAATCCGCCCATACCCTACCGAATCGGAGCCACGTCATGAAAGCCAACAGGACCGCACCGCTGGCGTTTTTCTGTCTTGCCGCGTGCGCGAGTGCATCCGTTCCGCAGGACAACGCAGGGGTGATCGCGCGCGCGCGCGACATCCACAGCCGGTTGATCGCGATCGACACGCACATCGACATCCAGCCGACCATGGGTCTGCCGACGAACAACAGTTGCCTGCCGACCGATCACAAGGTGGATCTGCCGAAGATGCGCGCGGGCGGCCTCGACGTCGCGTTCTTCGCGGTCTACGTCGGCCAGAGCGCGCGCTCGGATTCGTCCTACGCGCAGGCGAAGTCGGATGCGCTCGCGAAGTTCGAGGCGATCCATCGTCTCGCGGAGAAGACGTGCCCGGACCAGATCGAGATTGCCTATCACCCCGAGGACGTCGAGCGGATCGTGAAATCGGGCAAGCTCGTCGCCGCAATCGGTATCGAGAACGGCTTCGTGATCGGCAAGGACCTGTCGCTGCTGGACCGATACCAGAAGCTTGGGGCGCGTTACATCACGCTCGCGCACAACGGCAACAACGACATTGCAGGTTCAGCGCAGCCGAACACGCGCTTCGGTGATGCCGCGGAGACCAGCGGTCTTACGCCGTTCGGAGAGCAGGTCGTGGCCGAGATGAATCGTGTCGGCATCATGGTCGATGTCTCCCACGTGTCGAAGCAGAGTGCCCTCGACGCCATGCGCATCACGAAGGCGCCCGTCATTGCGTCCCATTCCTCCGTCACTGCCATCACCCGGCATCCGCGCAATTTCGATG
>JBDSPG010000003.1:0-3126 GCA_039912685.1 Longimicrobiales bacterium
CTTCCGAGTCTGTCATCACTATTCTATGGTATAACTTGGCGCTTCCACTTGAACGCTTACGAACAGCACTCGCCGGTACGTATGACATCGACCGCGAGCTTGGCCGCGGTGGCATGGCGACGGTTTACCTCGCTCAGGACAAGCGGCATGAGCGTGTAGTTGCGCTGAAGGTGCTGCACCCGGACCTTGCCGCAACGCTCGGGCCTGAGCGGTTTCTCCGCGAGATCAAGCTTGCTGCACGCCTCAATCATCCGCACATCCTCCCCCTGTTCGACAGCGGAGACGCAGACTCGTTTTTGTATTACGTGATGCCGTACATCGAAGGCGAATCGTTGAGAGAGCGGCTCGACCGCGACAATCAGCTCTCCGTCGGCGAGGCGGTCCGTCACGCGAAGTCAATCGCCTCGGCGCTGGACTACGCGCACCGGAATGACATCGTTCATCGCGACATCAAGCCGGAAAACGTCATGCTCTACGAGGGCGAGGCAATGGTGATGGATTTCGGAATCGCCAAAGCCGTCAGCTCTGCCGCCAGTGAAACATTGACGCAGACCGGCATGATGGTTGGCACGCCCGCATACGTGAGTCCGGAGCAGGCAGCGGGCGAGTTGAACCTCGACGGGCTGAGCGATCAATACAGTCTCGCCTGCGTGCTTTACGAGATGCTTGCCGGAGAGCGCCCGTTCACCGGCGAAAATGCATCGGCGGTGATGGCGAAGCGTTTCACCGACACTGCGGCTCCCCTTCGCACGGTGCGTGGCGGCGTGCCGGTGCATGTCGAGCAAGCGGTTACGAAAGCGATGTCAACCGTCGCATCGGCCCGCTACGCGACAACAGCGATGTTTGCCCAGGCCCTCGGCACAGAAGTCCTTGCGACACCGACTGAAAGCGCGACGGTTCCGCACACGACCGTGTCCGCGGCGAAATCCGTCGCGGTGCTCCCGTTCGCCAACATGAGTGCTGATCCGGAGAATGAGTACTTCACTGATGGAATGGCCGAGGAGTTGATCAACGCACTGTCGAAGATTCAGGCGCTGCGGGTGGCGTCGCGGACGTCGTCGTTTGCATTCAAGGGAAAGAACGAGGACATCAGCGAGATTGGGCGGAAACTGAAAGTCTCGACAGTTCTCGAGGGCAGCGTGCGCAAAATGGGTAACCGGCTGCGCATTGCGGCGCAGCTCACCAACGTTGCCGATGGCTATCAGCTGTGGTCGGAGCGGTTCGATCGGGACGTCGAGGATATCTTCGCAATTCAAGACGAGATATCGTTGGCGATCTTCAACGCGTTGCGGGTGATCCTGAGCGAGGGCGAAAAGAAAGCGATCGAACGCGACCGGTCAGTCAATGTGCAGGCGTACGAGTACTACCTGCGGGGCCGACAGTTCATCCATCAGTGGAGCCGCACCGGTCTGGAATACGCTCGGCAGATGTTCAGGCGGGCAATCGAGATCGATCCGGACTATGCACTCGCTTACGCCGGACTCGCCGATAGCTGCTCGCTGCTTTACATGAACTGCGATGCGCGGGAACAGAACCTCAGCCAGGGCAATGCTGCGAGCCGTCGAGCTCTCGAGCTCGGCCCCGATCTCGCTGAGGCACATCTTTCGTCCGGGTTGGCCCACTCCCTGAGCATGCGCTTCACCGAGGCCGAGCGAGAGTTTGAGTTCGCGATGAAGCTCGATCCGACTCTTTTCGAAGCCGTGTATCACTATGGAAGAGCGCGGACTGCGCAGGGTGAATTCGCCGAGGCGGCAAAGCTGTTCGAACGGGCGTGCATGCTAAGACCCGAAGATTTTCAGGCGCCATTTTTCCTTGCCCAGTGTTTCGTGTCGATGGGAATGGAAGAGGAAAGCCGCACGATGTACCGCAAGGCAAAACGGCTCATCGATGAGCGGCTGGAGCTGAACCCGGATGATGCTCGCGCCTGTCAGCTGGGCGCGTCGACTGCCGCCAGGTTGGGCGATAATGAAGCGGCGGCCGACTTCTCTCGCCGTGCCCTGACGATAAACCCGGATGATCCGCTTCTGCTGTACAACGTCTCGTGCATGTACGCGCTGGTCGGAAACCCCGACGAGGCGCTCGACTGCCTGGAGAAGGCAGTGGACAAGGGGTACGGTCAGAAAGACTGGGTCGCGCACGATACGGATCTGGATTCGTTGCGCGAGTTGCCTCGCTTTCAGCGCATCGTGGAAGGCATGTAGGGGGAACAAATCACTCCCCGAATACCCAATCGACCTCCGGTTGACATGCCACATAACAGGCTGTAGCTAGATTGTAGCTTAATTAGCTACAGGAGGCATCAGGATGTCGGGAAGACGAGTTACCTATCGAGAGTTGCGAAACACGCCCGGAAAGGTCTTTGAGCGACTGGCGAATGGAGAGCCGCTCGAGCTCGTCGCTGATGGCGATACGAAAGCCCTCCTGATCCCTGTAGATGAGGGCGATGCGACGTCAACCCTTGACGCATGGAAGCGAGGGCGCGCGCTTCTGGCCCTGTCCCGGGTCCAATCGAACTCGAGACGTAAGGGCACCCCAGAGCTGAAGTTGTCGGACATCACAAGTGACATTAAAGCCGCACGACGGGCTCGGCGGTCGCTTGTGGAGGTAGCAATCGCGGGAGCTGCCAACGCCATCGTCACGGGTAACACGAGACACTTCATTCCGAAGAACGGCAAGCTGCCGATCGCCGTTCTTACTCCGCGCCAGCTCATCGATCGGTTGCGTCGCTAGGAGCCGGACACGAAGGATCCAGCACAATCGCAGTACGACAAGCCCGCAAGCTTTAAGCGGTGCGTGAGAGAAATTGCCTGATCGTGTTGGCAATAGCCTGATCCTCATCTATTTCACCTGTTCCACACTTGCGCGTCTGCAAAGCGGCCCCGTGGGCAGCGTATGTCAGGTAAACCTCACTATTGAAGGTTTCGAGATCACCCGTCACGTGACAGACGATCTCGCTTACGCCACTGACCGTTCCGAAAATCGACCAGCGGTTGAAAACAGACTTGCGCCCCTCGATGACAAATCCATCGGCGGTTTTGTCAAAGCTGTACGTCGTTTTGTCGAACATCGTCGAGAGAAAGTAGGTCGCTCCGACGAGGAGGCCAATTCCCAGAAGCTCAATGAACA
>JBDSPG010000033.1:0-6141 GCA_039912685.1 Longimicrobiales bacterium
CGGTAATAACCAGATGCGCTCCCCAGCACCGTCACGGTCGCATTGTCCGGCAGCACTGCGACCGTCATGGCGTCGTGACCCGGTGAGCTCTTCAGTGCGCCGCCTCTCAAGTGGGTGTGCATGGTGCGACCTGCGACCGATTTCACATTCGTCTTCGTTGCAGCACCGACGTACTTGAAGAGCGACATCGGATCGAGAATGTCGTTCGCGAGACGAACTGCGTAGTGAAGATGTGGTGGCGTGCCTGCAGCGTTGCCCGTCGTGCCGACGGTGCCGATGACGTCGCCCGCGTCAACCTTCTGGCCGCGCGCAACGGAGATCGTCTGCAGATGCGCGAAATAATGACGGCGCGCCGAACCGCGCTCGCGCAACCAGACAATGCGCCCGCCGAGTCTCTCATATCCGACGCTCTCGATTGTGCCCTCACTCACTGCAACGACCGGAGTGCCGCGCGGCGCGGCGATATCGATGCCGAGATGCGAACGTCGCCCGCCATCACGCGAATCTCCGAAATGACCGACCACGCTGCCGACATCATGCGCAGCAACCGGGAACACAAGACCGGAAACAGGCTTTACCTTTTTTCTTGCGACGGCGGTCGTCGGATGAGCAGAGACGAGGCGCGGCGTCGATGATGACGTCACCGTGAGCGGTGAGTCCAGCACGGTTTCGCCGAATGACGTAGTGTCGTCGTTCGTAACACGCATAGCCGCAGCTGCCGGCAGCCCGAGTACAAGCATGGGCAGCAGGATGCGTTTCCAGCGCGCGTCCATCAACTGTTTGATCAGTGGCGACATTTCCCGATTCGGCTAACGGTTCGTAACTTCAATCAGTACTCTGCGGTCGCCCACGGATCGGTCGCTGCCCAATCCGCTTCATTCGGCGAATAGAGGAAAACAAGACCGCCGTTTGCGATCATCGGAATCAAACGTTGTGCGCGGCTCTGCTCCATCGCGGGGCAGCCTTCGCTACGGCCGGCACCCGTCGCATTGACGTACGGTGCACCGTGCACCACAACTCGACGTTCACGCGCCGCATTGTTGAATCTGCCTGATACACCTTCGAGTCGCAAACCAACCGACCTGTAGAGCTTGCCCGATGTGTGACCGCTAAAGCCGTAACTCTCCTGCGTGACGTACAGACCGAGCGAGGTCGTTGCACTGCCCTCGCGATTCGTAAAGCGCGTCGGGACCGCGTTCTTCGCTGCCGACGAACCGCGTCCATGCGCCACTATGAACGGACCCTCCACGAGCGTCAACTGCTCCATGTCGAACACGTAGCCTCGCGGCGTCCTGTTATCCAAGCCGTAGTCTACGAAGTACAGATATGGATTCTTTACCTTTTCGGGATGCGCCGCAACATAGTTGTAGTAGGCGCGCATGGCCGTGCCTAGTGCGTCGTCCGAGCTGCGTCGCGCCACGAAGGCCTCGAGCGTGGAGACGGCGTTCTCCACCTGTGCAGCACGAAGCTCGGCGGGTGACGACGCGGCCGACGCTCGGGGTGTAGCGGTGCCGGTTACGGCCTCGAGCGTGGTCGCGACCGGGATCGGCGTGTCGGTCGTGCTGGCCGGGTTCGACCCCGCAGCAACTGTGAGCCCGAAGGCGCCGAGCAAACCTGTGTACAAAGCGGTGCGCCTCCCCTGGCGGGAGATTCCGCTAACCGCACGGAACAGCTGAGGTTTCTGCATGGTCTAATATAGCAACTGGACCAGTCCGTGGCAATTGGGTAAAGCATTGTTTTATAGTGATTTAACGAATAATCGCGAAGGTTGGGACGCCCTTGAAGCGGGCGGTAAGCATTACTACATGCAAGGGAGGCGGCAGGCTGAGGGTGTCGACGCATACCTATGGGTCAAGACACCAGGCCAGTCCGATGGCGCGATGGACTCCGATAAACAAGCGCGCTCCGAATTAGCTCGCGTTTCCGCGGAAACGTCGCGTCCAACGGCGTAGTACTGAGCTGACACGAGCTGACACGAGCTGACGCGAGGCGCGGTGTGTCCCGCGCAATGACCCCGCCAACTTGTCCCATCCCGCCATTGACGGATTTTGACACGCGAATTCGCACGGGTCTCGGACATGATGAGGAGTGTGGTCTCTGCACCGTCTCCGCGCTCGTGCTCATTCGTTACGCCGGCGGCGAGGCCGGTTCACCAGCAGACTTCTCGGCTGATTCGCAATTTAATGCGTCGACCGACCGCTCGGCTGATTTCGTCCGCGTGGACATCATCGGCGACGAGATCGCGGAGCTAGCGGCGCAACTCGACGCGGCAACCTACCGTCTGCTCACACTCCTGTACGAGTTTGACAAGCGCAACGGCTGGCACACCGGGTTCCGCACCTGCGCGCACTGGCTGAGCTGGCGCACCGGCATGGACCTCGGCGCCGCGCGTGAGAAGGTGCGCGTCGCGCGCGCGCTCCATCAGTTGCCTGCGTTGAGCGATGTGATGCGACGGGGCGTGTTGTCCTACTCGAAGGCGCGCGCGCTGACGCGCATCGCAACGCCTGCCAACGAAAGCGACCTGCTCGAGCTGGCGATGCACGGTACAGCGGCGCACATCGAACGCATCGTCAGAGCGTGGCGTACCATCAATGGCAATGAGGAGGCCGACCATGAGCGGCAGCGTCACGAACAGCGCGAGCTATCGCTGTTGATCGACGCCGATGGCAGCTACGTGCTGCGCGGCCGCCTCGATCCGGAAGCCGGCGCATTGCTCCAACGCGCATTGGAGATGGCGCGCGAGGAACTCTACGGCCGCCATGCCGGGCGCAGTGTCGGGCGCAAGGTCGGGCTCAGTGCCGGAGGCTGTACGACGCAGGAGCTTGCAGATGCCATGGGCCTCGTTGCGGAGATCGCGCTCCAGCACGGCGTCGCGGACGAGGCAGGACTGGATGATACCAACGAGCCGGGCAGCCCGATATCGGGCAAGCGTGCGGAACGGTTCCAGATTGTTGTCCATGTAGACCACGACGCGGGAATGTGCGAGATCGGGAACGGTGTCCGCGTTTCCGCGGAAACGTCCCGCCGGCTGGCATGTGACGCAACGCGCGTCACCATGACACACGACAGAAACGGGACAGTGCTCGATGTCGGACGTCGCACACGCACGGTACCGCCGGCACTGCGCCGCGCGCTCGAGCACCGCGATCGCGGCTGTCGATTCCCAGGCTGTGGTCTGCGCTTTTGTGACGCGCACCACGTGACCCACTGGGCGGCCGGCGGGGCGACGTCGCTGAACAATCTCGTTCTGCTGTGCCGCTTCCATCACCGGCTGTTGCACGAAGACGGATATACCATGTCATTCGACGGGCAACGCAACATCGTTTTCCGCGATCCGAAGGGCGAGTGCATTTGCGACGCGCCGGTGCCAAAGCCTGTGCGCGGCGATGCCGCCCAACGTCTCCGGGATCACCATCATGGCGAAGGTCTCGAGATCGACGAGGACACCGCGCCACTCTGGAAGGGCGATCGTTTGGATCTAGACCTCGCCATGCTCATGTTGATATCGACCGGGACACATGAAGAGGTCACGGCGCCGGGATCTATCGAATTACAGCGATCCGGCGAATCATGCCGCCCTCCAGAATTCGATCAACACTCGCCATACCAGAGGTGACTTCGGCAAACACAGTGTACAACGGGTCGAGCTGCGTGTTGTCGATAATGTTGATATAGATCTGCGCGTCGCCGGTGTCGTGGCCGCGGGTGGAGAGTCCGATTGTGCCGCGATTGTTGGGGTAGCCGATTTCGTCGCGGCTGAAGCGTGGAGCACCTGCGTACTCGTTGGCGTTGGGGCTGCCGCCCTGGACCACGAAGTTAGGCTCGACACGATGCAGCGTGAGTCCGTTGAACCAACCGTCTCGCGCGAGTCGCGCGAAGCGCGCGGCATTCGTCGGTGCATCAAACGGCAGGAGTCGCACCTCGAATGAAATTCCATTCGACATCTCAACACGCAGACGCATGCGCGCGAGTGCAGCAGCCTCCGCGTACGTCGGCATCGGCTCCGGCGGCAGCAGCCGCGGCGCCGCGATCTGGTCTGTGCCGGTACAGCCCTGGAGAATAGCAGCAGCACGATCCGCGACCTGCGGATCGAAGTCGCGCAGATACGGCTCGACGCGCGACGCGAGTGAGCGATCGCCGAGCCGACCGGCAACATTGAGCATCGCGACGCGTCCATCCCGTGAGTTCTCGCTCCGCTTCAGAGTCATGCGGTCCAGTGCATCGAGCAGACGCGCTGCGACAACGGGCGTTGCGCTCGAGTCGAGTGCCGCGGCCGCTTCCATCAGCAGCTGTCCGTCATCGAGCGCGAGCTGCGCGAGATAGATCGAATCGGCGCGATGCCCGACGATCCGTCCCAGTCCCTGCACGGCCGCGGTCCGAACATTGGGTGCGGCATCCGCGGCAAGCGTTCGCAGTGACAGGGTATCGCGCATCGCAGTTGCCGCGTTCGCGGCATACGTGCGAACAAACAGGTTGGGGTGGTACATGAAGGACGGAAGTCTGCGTAGTGCGCGCACCGGCTCGCGCAAGGCGAGTGCGACGATGGCGTGCGCGGCCGGATGCCAGGCTCCATGTGCAGCGGACGGCAATGCACCCGCGACAGAATCGAGCCACGCAACAGTCACAACATCGGACACACAGCGCGCACCGAGCAAGTCAATCGCCTGCAGCCGAACGTGTGCGCTGGCATCGCGCGTGAACGGCGCAATCGCGCTGCAACTGGCTGCAGCCGTAAAGCGCAGGCCGAGTTGACGCAGCGCCTCGAAGCGAACGAGCCAGAACGTGTCGCGCAGACCGCGTGCGGCGATTCGGTGCGCGGCCGCCGTATCGCGCAACGCAGGTCCGGCAATCAACACCGCCTCGCGTCGCACGAACGGATCAGGGTCACGCATAATAGTGAGTGCGACCTGATCCGATGCGAGACCGGCGATCGCGAGTGTCGCGGTCGCGATCCTGCGCGCGTGCATCGCGGACGGTGACATGTCGGTGTGCGTAGTTGCAACACGGACGAGCGCATCTTGCGCGACGTCGAGGCCCGGCCGGATTGCGACGCCCTGCCGGACAATGAAGTGAAGACCGCGTACAGCGCCGACACGGGCGGCCGCGCCTCGCTCCGCATGGCGCACGAGCTCCGCCGCAACAATGCGCGCGGAATCGGCGTTCGCGAGTCGTAGCCTACCGAGCGTTTCGGCGAGTGCGCCGATTACGGTGACACTACGTTCGCGCGCGAGTGCGGCGCGCACGGTGTCGCGGACCGCGACCGGTGTGCGATTCGCGATGCTCGCGAGCGCGAGTGCATGAGCGGCCTCGGCGCGAATCACGGGTGAGGCATCGTTCAGTGCCCGCGCAATCGTGTCGGCGAGATCGGCTCGCTGCAGCCGACCGAGCGCGCGCACACTGATGCGCCGCAGCTCGAGCGTCGGACTACGGCTGCCATCCAGCAGAACCGCGAGCTGCTTCGGCGTCACGGCGCGCGCATCCTCCGCAGCCGCGATTGCTTCCCATGCGCGCGCATCAGACACACGAATCGGCACCGCATTCGCCGGCTTCGTTTGCGCCGTTGCCGGTCCTGCGTGGGCGACAAATGTCAGGGCAAGGGCAAGATAGCTCGAGCGCATCGGATTCTCCCGAGGGGAAGGGCCAGGTTTTTGAATCTTATATGAGCGGACCGCGGGTGAAGCCGCCAGTGGCCGGGGGACGAGTATCGAACAACCCCGCTTTGCGGGTGGCGGCGCGCTGCGCGCGTGGCGACGGGCGACGCGCGACGCCGCCAGTCGCGGTCCACGCGACGCCTCCTGCGTTACCGCAGCTCGATCGACACGCCGGCCCAGACGACGCGACCGGCGGCGGGGAAGTTGAACACCTCGAAGTATCGTTCATCGAGCAGGTTCGATACGCGCACGAGCAGCTGCGCACCCGCCAGTCGTGCCGGCATTCTGTAGCTGGCGGATGCATCGATCGTCACATGACTGTCGAGTATGACACGGCTGCCCGCGTAATTCGACGGGTCAGTGAAATTGAGGTCGTCCCGCTCACCGGTGTAGATCAGCGTTGCACTTGTGCTGAGCGCGCGCGCGGGCCGCGCGCTGGCGGTCAGACTCGCCTGATGCGCGGGTCGGCGCAGCAGCGGACGATCCTCCT
>JBDSPG010000272.1:0-2821 GCA_039912685.1 Longimicrobiales bacterium
CCGAGAAGCACGACCTGCCGCTCGTCTCCTTCTCCATGGGGTTCACCGGCGGCGCCAACCAGTACGAACCCGCCGGCAAGACCGGTGTCGCGAGCTTCACGTCACAGATGATGAGTGAAGGCACGACAACACGGACGGGTGACGAGATCTCCAGCGCATTGCAGCTGCTCGGGACCAGCGTTTCATTCGGGATCGGAGCGGAAGGCGGCAGTGTCGGATTCCTGTCGACGAAGGAAACGTTCGCACCGACACTTGCGATCCTGACGGAGGAGATGCTGCACCCGGCATTGCCGGAAGCGGCGCTCGAGCGACTGCGTGCCCGCACGCTGGTATCGCTCTCGCAGGCGAAGGATCGCACGTCATCGATTGCGGGGGTTGTATTCCCGAAGCTGTTGTATGGCGACCAGCCGTATGGCAGGTCGATGACGGAGGAAAGTGCGAAGAGCATCACGCGCGATGACGTCGTCGCCATGCACCGCCAGTTCTTTCAGCCGGCGCGCGCGGTGATCACGATTGTCGGCGATATAACACCGGCGGAAGCGACGGCTGCACTCGAGAAGGCGTTCACCGCATGGCCTGTGGGCGGTGAGAAGGCCACGTTCGCGTACCCGACGCCACCCGCCGCGAAGGAAACGACGATCTACATCGTGGACAAGCCCGGTGCGACGCAGTCGACATTCGCTATCGGTCTCGTCGGTCCGGCGCGCAACACCGCCGATTACTACGCGCTGCGCGTCATGAACAGCATGTTCGGCGAGCAGTTCCAGTCGCGGATCAACGCAAATATCCGTGAAGAGAAGGGCTACAGCTACGGTGTAGGATCCAGCTTCTCCTATGGCCGCGGGCCCGGACCGTTCCGCGCGGGCGGTGACATCCAGACGAACAAGACGGACAGTGCGCTCATCGAGTTCGTGAAGGAGATGAAGGGAATTCGCGGCGACCGGCCCGTCACCGATGATGAGATGAGTGCCACAAAGGCCGCACTCATCAACTCCATCCAGAGCGAGCTCGCCTCGGTCAACGGAATCCGGTCGCTCATTGGTACGATCTACTCACAGGATCTGCCGGAGGGCTACTGGAGGAGCTTCGCGCAGAACATCAGTGCTGTGACCAAGGCTGATGTTGCGCGGGTTGCGAAGCAGTACCTCGACATGGGTCATATGTCCATAGTGATCGTCGGTGACAGAAAGACGATCGAGCCGGGCCTGCGCGCAACAGGGATTGCCCCTGTTGTCGTGCTCGACATCAAGGGCAACCCCGTGCAGATCAACTAACGTGTCGCGGACGTGACGCGCAGTCCGGTCCCCCAGGGATCGGACGCCGTCACGTCCGCACCACTGTTCGCTGTTTCGAAACCTGCGTCACCGATCGATTTGCCCACTGCCGTCACATCATCCGACGACGGCACGATCAGCGTCCACTCGAGCAGACGCGCGTCACTTTCGACTGCGGCGGGCGCGCGTGCCGCCCACGTGTTCGTGCCCAGGTGATGATGATAACCACCCGCACTCATGAACAAGGCGCCCGGGTACCCGAGCACGATTCGATCGAAGCCGACGCCGTTGTGAAAGAAGCGTTCGGCCTGCGCGAGATCGGACACTCTGAGGTGGACATGACCGATGCGCGTGCCTGACGGTGCACCCTGCCACGGCGTATCGTGCGCGGCGGCCAGCAGTGAATCCATGTCGAGAGGGTCCGTCCCCATGGCGAGCGTTGCGCCATCCATGCGCCAGCTTTCGCGCGGCCGGTCCGCATACACTTCGATGCCCAGGCCGTCGGGATCCGACAGGTACAAGGCTTCGCTCACCAAGTGATCCGCGGCACCGACGTGAAGGCCCATTTCAGAAACGTGAGCGAGGAATGAGCCGAGCGATGCACGGTCGGGCAGCAGCAAGGCAAAGTGGAAAAGACCAAGTCGGCCGCCGCGTGGCACGGCGGCGGCACCGGTCAACTCGTGCAGCGCGACGAGCGGCTCGCTGTCCCCCTGGGCGCCGAGCAACGCGGTGTGGGCCGAGCGCTCTAGCACACGCAACCCGAGTACTGTCTCGTAGAACGCGATCGATCGATTCAGATCCGAGATCTGCAGCCGCACCGAACCCAGTGTCGCAGCGTCCGGGAGCCGGTGCCCGGGCGGCGATACGGTGAATTGGGCGCTCATCTTCCTGCCGTTGTAACGACAATGCTCTTCCACCGCCCCTGCCTGAACCGCAGCACACTCAACGTGCAGCGTGTAACATGCCCGAGGAGGATCGCAAAGAAGATGTTCATGGCGGTGAGACCGCGCGTAGCATCGAGGATGGCGCAGAAGCCGAGTGGCAGTATGAACTGTGAGATGATGGAGATATGCAGCGGACTGCGGGTATCGCCGCTGCCCTGCAGTGCGCCGGTGTACGCAAGCGCGACGGTGATGAAGAGACCGGACACGCTGAGCACGCGCAGCAGTTGAACGCCGAGCTGCATGACGACTTCATCGTGCACGCCGAATCCGGCGAGTAGCACACGCGGAATCGTGAGAAAGAGCAGGCCGAGTGCGCCGGCGAGTGAGAGTCCGATAAGTGAAGCGGAATGCACGGCGTGAATGGCGCGGTCCGGCTTCCCGGCGCCGAGGTTCTGACCGACGACCGCGGCGGTCGCCCCCATTATGCCTACCGACGCGAACGTGATGAAGGAGAAGAGCTGCGAGTAACCGATCGCGTATGCCGCCTGCGCTTCGGCACTCTGCTCGAGCGATCCGACGAAGCGCAGTAGGAGCACGCCGCCGACGTTCATGGCAACACCCTGCACGCCCGTGGGCAGGCCGAATCGGAAAAGCGCCCTGATA
>JBDSPG010000113.1:0-4193 GCA_039912685.1 Longimicrobiales bacterium
GTTGTAGTTCCAGAAGCGCGTTCCGCCGAGCGCCGGCCCGAGCGTGGTGTCGTGGATCGCAATAATGCCTCGATACCCGGCCACCGGCTCGTAGCAGAAGACCAGCTGCTCGTGGTCGTGCTCGGCCATCAGGTTGAAAATCTCCATGTCTTCTCCAGTGTGTGTTGCTTGCATAAAGCCCAGCGTTAATCGCGGTACAACGCAGCCGCTACGGCGACCCGCAGCAGCTCGTTTGCACCGCCCAGAATTTCCATCGCCTTTGCGTCCCGCATCAGCTTCTCCACCGGATAGTCACGCATGTAGCCGTAACCACCGTAGATCTGAACGGCCTGCGTTGTCACGTACATGGCCGCTTCCGTAGCATACAGCTTCGCCATCTGTGTCTGCTGCACATCGGCAGAGCCAGCGGCAGCACGCAGCAGCGCATGCGCTGCAGCCGTCCGTGTCGCCATGTCCGCCAGCTTGAACTGGATCCCCTCGAAGGCGCGCAGCGGCTGGCCGAACTGCTCGCGCTCCGCAGCGTAGCCAATTGCGTGCTCGAGAGCCGCCCGCGCAATGCCTGCGGCAATCGAGGCAATCGCAAGACGCTCGAAGGAGGCGGTCGCCGCCAGCTGTTCGCGCGCCTCCGAAGTGCCACCCAGAAGGGCGTCCGTACCGACCTGGCAGTCCATCAGCTCCAGGCTCACGATCGGCATGGGACGCAGACCCATCATGTCGTCGCGGGCGCCGACGGATACGCCGGCGGCATCCAGCGCGACGAAAAACAGGCCCCCTGCCCCGTCCTCCATTTTCGCCAGCACCAGCGCTACGCTGGCTGTGCTCCCGTTGCTGACCCAGCGTTTCGTGCCGTTCAGAACGAAGCCATCACCGCTGCGCCGGGCCGTGGTGACAACGTTCTCCAGATCGGATCCCGCGTCTTCCTCGGCAAGCGCCAGGCACGCCGAAGCGGATCCGGACGCGAGCGCATCGAGCCAGGCGGCGCGCTGGTCCTCAGTGCCGTGTTCGAGCACAAGAAGGGCCGCGCGACTATGAAGGGCAAGGGTGAGTGCGACGGAGGGTTCGCCCCAGGCGAGCTCGAGCAGAATTGCTGAAACGGCGGCCAGGCTGAGCTCCATCCCCCCGAACCGCTCAGGAACGGTCATGCCGAGGAATCCAAGCTCCGCCAGCTGCGCTGCAAGGGCGGGATCCGTTGCGCGCTCATGGTCCCAGCGTTCGACATTCGGCCGCAGCTCCGCCAGTGCGAAGTCGTGCGCGAGCGAGCGGATCTCGTCCAGCTCCTGTAATTCCACGGTCACGCTGGTCGTCCCCGAATCAATACTGATAGAAGCCTCGGCCTGTCTTCCGTCCGAGCCAGCCCGCAGCGACGTATTTCCGCAGGAGCGGGCACGGCCGGTACTTGTCGTCACCGAGATCGCGCTGCAGGACGAACATGATGTTGAGGCATGTATCGAGCCCGATCAAGTCGGCGAGGCCGAGCGGACCCATGGGGTGGTTCATGCCGAGCTTCATCACCTGATCAATCGCTTCCGCCGTACCCACGCCCTCCATCAGGCAGAAGATCGCTTCATTGATCATCGGCATGAGAACACGGTTCGAAACGAAGCCGGGGAAGTCGTTCACTTCGACGGGCGTCTTGTCGAGCGCGCGTGACAGCTCGATGACCTGCGCGGTTGTTTCATCGGACGTCTGCAGTCCGCGAATGACTTCAACGAGCTTCATGACGGGCACTGGATTCATGAAGTGCATCCCGATGAAGCGGTCCGGATTGCTGACTTCGCGCGCGAGGTCCGTGATCGAGATCGAAGATGTATTCGAGGCGAGAATTGCACCGGGCGCAGCTTCGTCCACGGCCTTCCAGATCCTGCGCTTCAGATCCATGCTCTCGGGCACTGCCTCGATGACGAGACCCGCTCCTGCGGCCGCGCCGAGCTGCGTGTTCGTGCGCAGGCGCTGAACCGTCGCATCGCGCGTTTCGGCATCGAGCGTGCCCTTCTTCACCTGACGCTCGAGATTTGCGCCGATCGTCTTCGTCGCAACGCCGAGCTGTTCTTCGCTCACATCGATCAGCGTGACGTCATGGCCGTACTGCGCGAATACGTGCGCAATGCCGTTCCCCATCGTGCCGGCGCCGACAACTGCGACGGCGATCCTTTCACTCATCCCTGCTCCTCCATGACGTTCGCGAGCGCAATCGGCCGCAGTGCCGACATCCGAGGCGCAACGCGCAGACGCACCAGATAAACCAGAACTATCACACACACCACCATCCCGAGCGTACCTGCAATTCCGCCTTCGGGACCGAACGTGCCACCGCTGATCCATGACGGCCCGCGCACCACGGGCTCGTACAGGGGCGTCTTGAACATCGCGAGTCCGCTCACGGGCAGATCGAACAGCGATGCCATCGTCCAGTTCCAGCCGGCATGCACCGCCGTCGCAAACCACAGACTCATCGTCCGCAGATACGCCATGCTCAGGAGCACGCCCGCGAGAAAAATGTTGACCAGCGCGAGCAGCGACACGTTCGGGTTGCCCGCGTGAGCCAGTGCAAACATCACACTCGCGCCGAGGGTTGCCGTTACCGGACCGACAGACCGGGCCAGCACCTGGAACGCGTAGCCACGGAACACCGATTCCTCGGCCGCCGCTGCAATCGCGAACACCAGCAGGTCGAACAGCACCGTACTGAGCCATTGCGTTGGCGTTCCTCGCTCCGCCACGTACGTCAGTCCGCCGATTGAAAGCGAAACCACAGTTGCGGCGACAATACCGGCACCGCCGATCCCGAAGCCAGCGCCCAGCTCACGGCCGGTCTGCTCCGTTCGAGCGAATCCCAGCGCTCCGAATGCGCGGTGATCCACTTTCACGATCATCAGTCCGCCAGCAAGCAGCGCTGCAATCAGCGTCGCGCCGGCCGATAGAAACTCCGCACTTCCCTTTACACCACCCAGCAGACCGAAGAACACGATCAGCAGCAGATACTCGACGGCCTTGAAGAGAGGAACGAAGAGCAGCAACCGAATCAGCGCGCCGCGTTTGCTTCCCGGATCACGCCAGGATGATGCGTCCTTCAAGCAAGAACCCCCGGACTAGATCGGCCCGGGGGTTCGCTGCAGCCAAACGCTGCGCATCAGATACGCTCGACCGACAGGGCGACTGCGTCACCGCCGCCCAGGCACAACGTCGCAAAACCAGACGTCGCATTACGCTGCTCCAGTGAGTTCAGCAGCGTCACGAGAACGCGCGTGCCCGATGCGCCGATCGGATGACCGAGCGCGACCGCGCCACCATTCACGTTTACGCGATCCCAGTCCCAGCCGAGCTCCCTGCCGTCCGCAAGCGCCTGCACCGCGAACGCTTCGTTCGCCTCGATCAGATCATAATCACCGATCGATTTGCCTTCCTTCTCCATCATCCGACGCACCGCGCGCACCGGCGCAAAGAACAAATCGCGCGGTGCAACGGCACCCGTCGAGTATGCGCTGACCTTTGCGAGGATCGTCAGACCATGCGCGCGTGCATACGCTTCGCTCGTAACAACAACCGCTGCTGCACCATCATTGAGTCCCGGAGCATTGCCGGCCGTCACCACCGGCTCCGTGATGTCCGCCGGCATATCCTTCACAAATGCGGGCTTCAGACCGGCCAGCGTCTCCGCCGTGGTATCACGACGCGGCGGCTCATCCGTGTCGACGATCGTCGAGCCTTTTCGGCCCTTGATCTCGACCGGCGCGATCTCCTTCACGAAGCGACCGCCGTCGATCGCGTCGATGGCCTTGCGGTGCGAGTCGGCAGAGAACGCATCTGCATCCTGGCGCGAGATACCTGCCTTGTTCGCTGTGTATTCCGCATGACCGCCCATGTGGCAATCATGGAATCCGCACGTGAGGCCGTCGTGAATCAGGCCGTCGACGATTTCCTGATTGCCGAACTTGATGCCCTGCCGGTGACCGAACAGGTAATACGGCGCATTCGACATCGACTCCATGCCGCCAGCAACCATAACCTGCGAATCGCCTGCACGGATCGACTGCGCTGCCAGCATCACCGCCTGCAACCCGGAGCCGCAGACGCGGCTTATGCCCATCGCACCGACTGTATCCGGAACGCCGCCCTTCATCGCAGCCTGACGCGCTGGTGCCTGACCCACGCCCGCCGACACCACGTTGCCCAGGATTACGTCTTCAATATCC
>JBDSPG010000173.1:0-3190 GCA_039912685.1 Longimicrobiales bacterium
CTCGGTCTGCCGGAAGTCGTGGGAGGCAAGGCGCTCGTGTCGCTCGTCCGCAATGTCGAACTGCGCGAGATTATCATGAACGCAGCGGCGGGCATTCAGATCGAGGGCGCTGAGGTCACCCTGGAGGAAAGGCGCCTGTTGATCAGCGCGACGCCAATCCCTTCCGCCGATGGCGACTCACGTCTCACATCCGTCCTCTCGATCGCCGACCTGACACAACTGCGTCGCCTCGAAGGCGTGCGTCGAGACTTCGTTGCCAACGTCAGTCATGAGCTTAAAACGCCGCTCACTTCCATCCATGGGTACGCGGAAACATTGCGCGCTGACGATGACCTGCCCGTGGAAATGCGACATCAATTCCTGGACGTCATCAATCGCAACGCTGTGCGGCTGCAACGCATTGTCGACGATCTGCTCGACCTTGCACGTATCGAATCCGGCGTCTGGAATCCCGACAGCCAGACCGTCGACGCGCTCTCGGTGGCACGCGATGCCTGGGCTTCCTGTCAGGAGAACGCCGCGGCGCAGAAGATCACGTTCGACGCACCAGCAATGGCCGCCCCCGTGATCGCCGATCCCGATGCGCTCCGGCATGTGTTCGCCAATTTGTTCGAGAACGCTGTACGTTACACCCCCGAGTCGGGCAGGATCACGGTGCGTGTCAGTGGCGATTGTAACCCAGCGTCCAACGCCGATGCCGTCACGGCCTTCCACGGCGCCAGGTTGGTCCTGATCGAGATTTCCGACTCAGGCTCCGGCATCCCCCGAGATGCATTGCCCCGCATCTTCGAGCGGTTCTACCGCGTCGACCCGGCACGCTCCCGCGCCGCCGGCGGAACCGGACTCGGCCTGGCCATCGTCAAACACATGGTCGAAGGCATGGGAGGCACCGTCACTGCGCAAAGTGAACTGGGGAACGGGACGACCATTGCGATGAAGCTGCCCGCGCCATGATGGACGACGGCCGCGCAGCCCGCAAAAACGCGATCATCGGTTTTCTCATTGCCGGCACCGTCCTCATCGGCCTCAGTATCTACGCCACTACTCACAGGAACCCGCCAGCGGCCGTTGCTCCGGAGATTCTGGTTGTGGGGACCGTGGTTGTGGGCACCCCGCCACATGGCGGCGTCCGCTTCGTGACACGGGCTCCTCTCAAGACAACGCCCATGGGCTGGATGGCGGGCGATCTCCACCTCCACGCTCTCGTCGATACAACCTCCCTCATGGCGGGTTCCAACCTTATCCGGGTAGCCGGCGACACCTTGGTCTGGAGTTTCCCCTCGATCCCGCCAGGAACTCATTCCATCCGCCTGTTCTGGGCGGATCCACGGCACAGGCCGATCGGAGACAGCACGCGATCCATCGATCTGGCACCTGACGGTACAGAGCCGTAACGGGCTAATAGCAGTGTTTCGATCCCCCGCAATGTTACAAAACTGTTACCTGACGGTGATTAAAAGATTTCACGGCCGAGGGAAATTGGGACATCAATACTGATTTCCTGATCGGGGAGGTTTCGTGGGCAGAAACGCGCAGCGCGTGCTGGTGGCCGTAATTTTATTGTTGGCGGGATCCGTCGTGCGGGCTCAGTCGCCCGCAGCAGTGCCGCCGTCGGCGACCGTCAAGTTCGAGACGCAGTTTCAGTTCAGCACAACATCGGTCGATAAGGAGGATGGCTCGCGCCAGCCGGGTTCGACCTTCGAATTTCGCAGGCTGCGTGTCTATTTCGACATCAAGATCAACGACTGGATCACAGGTGCGGTCGAGTCGGACATGTCGATGGGCAGACTGACGATGCGCAAAGCATTCATGGACCTCTCGCTCAGCAAGGCATTCGCGTTGAAGCTCGGGCAGGACAAGAAGCCGTTCAGCCTGCTCGAGACGACCAGCTCGTCCAAGTATCCGGCGATCGAAACCGGGGTTCGCATTCGAGGCCTCGCGGGCGCGCTGCAGCACGATAATGCCGCGGCACTCACAATGTTTCGCGGTGCGCCATTGATCGCAGACGAGCAGAATCTGGTGGACCAGTTGCTCTACAAAGGATATGAGCTCGGCGCGACTGCACACGGAACGGTCGGCCGATTCAGCTACGATGCGGGTGTGTACAACGGAACCGGTCTCGACCAGCTCGATGACAACGATGGAAAGTCAGTAGCCGGCCGCCTGGCGTACGCAGTACCGATGAAGAAGCCGCTGACGCTCGGCGTCGCTGCGAGTCACAGGGAACTGAACTTTCCCACAGCCGCGGACACTTCGACGCGAAGCGGAACTGCTTATGCGCTCGAAGCCGAATGGGGCGCGTTCCGCACCGAAGGCTTCTGGCTGCTGGCAGAGGCGGCAACAGGATCGAATATCGTGACCGAGGACAAGTTCAAGGGAGCGACCGCGATCCTCACGTATTTCCACCCGACGAAAGGCCGGATCGAAGGTGTCGAGCCGGTTTTCCGTATCGGCGCGGCAGACCCGAATGACGCGAGGGAGGATGACGGTGCGATGACGTTAACGCCGGGCATCAACGTCTACTTCACGGGACGCAACAAGTTCTCGTTGAACTACGAGGTCTTCAATCCGTCGGGTCCGTTGTTCAACACACAGAAGGCTCTGCGTGCGCAGGTACAGCTTTACATGTAAATGATCCGGCCATGCGGCCGGACGAACTCGAGGAGAATTATGAACAGGAATCTATTGGTATTGCTGGCCGGCACCGTAATCGGAGTGGCGGCATGCGGCGGTGGGGATGACAAGACGGGCGCGGCAGACACGGGTCTGTCAGGCACGATCGAGGCTGATGGATCGAGCACAGTCGGTCCGATCACACAAGCCATGGCGGAAGAGTTCCGGAAGGTGAATGCCAACGTGAGTGTGCCGGTCGGCACATCGGGCACGGGCGGCGGCTTCAAGCGCTTCTGCGCCGGCGAGATTCCGATCTCCGATGCATCACGTCCGATCAAGGACACGGAAGCCGCGGCGTGCACGCAGAACAACGTGCAATACGTCGCGTTCACGGTAGCGACGGATGGTATCGCGGTGGTCGCGCATCCGAACAATACGACAGTCACGTGCATGACGGTGGACCAGCTGAAGAAGGTCTGGGAGCCGAACAGTCAGGTGAAGAACTGGTCGCAGGCGGTGGCCGGTCACGCTAGCAAGGAAATCAAGCTCTATGGACCGGGCACGAACTCCGGCACGT
>JBDSPG010000185.1:0-3627 GCA_039912685.1 Longimicrobiales bacterium
GATCACCGCTGCGCAGCAATCCGTTCAACGCGGTGTTGAGGGCGTACGTCGCGTTCGGAAAGAATGCGATGCGGCCCGTGTCACCAGGGATGTCGAGCACGGCGGCAAGAGACTGCCTGCAGTGCAACGCGATCCTGTCCGCATCAATCGCGAGACAATGTCCGCCGCGACCCGGTGTGCATCCGTTGTTCGTCAGAAACTTCGTCATCGCATCAATGACGTTGCGAGGGCGGATTGCGCAGGTTGCAGCGTAATCGAAATACACTACACTGTCAGACGTCATGGATCGAACGCGCATGTCGCGCCGGCGAGCGCGTCTAGATCGATCGTTGCATAGCGGTAGCCACGCTCCCGTACAACGGCAGCGCGTTCGCGCAGTTGCGCGAAATCGGTGTCCGGCATCAACACTGCAATGTCGTTCGCATGACCGATCGCTTCCACTGCGTCCGACCACGCGTCACGTGCGCCGCGCGCGTCGTCCTTCGCGTCACGCGCGTCGTTCTTCGCGTCACGCACACCACCGATGGAAACCAGCACTTCGTTGAGCGCGCCACGACGATACCCTTCGACATCGAGCAGCACACGCGTGAAGCCTGCACCGCGAACGGCTGTCGCCAGCGCGGCCGCTCCTGCTGCAGCCGCGGGAAGCTCGGCAGCTGGAAGCTCGATGCGCGCCGCATCGCCGTGATGCCGGACGCGGAAATCGCGGAAACCCAGCGCACGCACCGCCACTTCAGCCGCTTCCACTTCGCGCAGTCGCTGCGGTGTTACGGCGAGTCCGTATGGGAGTCTGCTGGAGAGACACGGTGATGAGGGCTGATCCCACGTCGGCAGGTTGAGCCGCTGCGAGAACATTCGGATGTCTTCTTTCGTGAGCCCGGCTTCGAGAAGTGGAGAGCGAACTTCGCGTTCACGCGCCGCCTGCATGCCCGGACGGTAATCGCGCGCATCGTCCGCGTTCGATCCGTCGAGCACATACGCCAGATCGTGTGCATCCGCAACGCCGCGCAAGCGTGTCCACAGCTCACTCTTGCAAAAGTAGCAGCGATTCGTCGGGTTCGCCGCGTAATTCGGATCCTGCAGTTCGTCCGTATGGATCTCGAGATGCGGAATGCCATGTTCGCGCGAACACTCGAGCGCCATGTCGCGTTGCACTTCGGGATAGGCTTCACTGCGACCGGTCACCGCGAGTACGTTCTCCGGTCCCAGTACATCGAGCGCGACCTTCGCGAGAAAGACGCTGTCGACGCCACCCGAATACCCGATGCAGACGGATCCGCACGCGCGAAGGATCTCCTCCAATCGCGCCAGCCTCAGGTCCGGCGTATCCGTATTATGCAATGCGTCCCCTGCCCAATGAAATTTCACAGCCACCGCGTCCGCCCGTAGTGCAACATCCGGGCTTGGCGGTGAAGCTAGGTGCCTCCGGCAACGTACGGCAACACGCGGTCGCTTCGAAGCAGCGCCGGTGGCCTCGCGGAAGTGCTCATGAAATACGCCAGGGATGACGTCGTCCGAAGCGATCCGTGCGTTCCTGTCACCTTCACCAGACGGCTGGCGGCAACGTCACCGAAATGGTACCCCGGAGCGAAGCTGACGACCACACTCGCCGGATTCGCGACGCTCGATCGCATCCCGATTGTGATCCGGCGTAGCGCATCAATGTAGGGTGTACGCAGACTCGCAGTGAGCCACGCCGAGTCGGATGCGGCGCCGCCCGCATCTGCCTGGCCCTTCGCCTTCATGGCCGTGAGCGCGGGCAACAGCGCCAGTGGATCACCGGAGACCGCGGTGTACCGATACCACGTGCGCAGCGAATCCGATTCCACGATCGCTTCGCCATCGCGGCTCCACACGTGAATCCGTTCCAGCGCATCCTCGAACATCACGAGCTCGACACCGTCTACGGCTCGCAATGCCTGCGCCAGACGCGGCTCGGCGTGCGGCGAGCCATACAGGAACGCGCTGCCGACGAGGCCGAACTTCGGCAGAACCACATCATTGGGACCAGTGATCTTGTTCACCTGCCTGAAGCCCGCCTGGCGCACGCCATCCTCCAGCTGCACGCGACGCGTTGTCACGAAATCGTTGCCGTGGTCGGAGAACAGTGTGATGCGCAATGTTGGGTTCTCCCGGCGCAGACCCGCGAGCATGGCATCGATCTGCAGCAGGTAGTTCACGAGCTCCTGTCTGCTCGCGCGGTGCGCAATGGCATCCGTTGTTACAATGTATGCGACGACCGTCGTGTCGAATCTGGCGCGAGCGGCGATCCGCGAGCGAACGGCCCTCAGCTCGAGCTGCGACATCGGTACGGGCGTCACGTACGCCAGTCCGGTCGTAAACGCATTCGCTTCGACTTCGACCTTGCGATGGAAGCCGAGATGTTCCGCGGGTTTGAACATGTGATCCAGCAGACCGCCCGTCATGCGGTTCTGCTTCGTGTCGTAATATTTGTCTTCGTATCCGGGCGCCAGATCTTCCTGCCAGATGTCGCGGAACGCCACACCGGTGAGAGACGGGAATGGACTCACGAGCTGCGACGGCGCGTTGAATGCCTGGAAGTGGCCTGCGCGGTGAAGCGAGTCCATGACCTCCCAGGGCACCCCATCCGTCATCATGATCAGGTGGTGCATGGCCATCGGCGGCCGCGCGGGCGGCAGCTCCTGCGGGCTGCATGCCGCAGCTGCCAGCGCAAGTCCCGGCACGATCAGGCGGGCGAGCTGCAGCACTGAATTCGATTTCATGACTACTGATACGGCGCTCCGGCTCAGGAGGTCCAGAAATCCGGGAATTGGCGCCGGGACGAGGTTCCATTACTATCCGCTGATGCGGATCGTCGTGCATAACACCTCGGCCGTTCTGGGCGGCGGCGAGATCGGCAGCGCGCTGCTGGTCGCCGGCCTGCAGGGGCGAGGCCACAGCGTGCTGATGCTGCTGCGGGATGCCGATATGGCCGAGCGGGTCGGCGCGTACGGGATACCCACCGGCGTGCAGCGCGTCGGCGGCGACCTGATGCTTCCGGATGCACTCCGCCTGGCGGCGCGGTTCCGCCGGGAACGACCCGATGCCGTGATTCTCACTTCGTTCAAGAAGCTCATGCTGTCCTGCCTCGCTGCGCGCCTCGCGCACTCGCCTTACGTCGTACAGCGCATTGTCCTCCAGAGCGATACGCCCGCTCGCGGAGCACGGTACCGGTTCGCGCTCCGTCACGGCGTCGACACGATCACATTGAACGCGGATGCGATGCGCCGCGCGTTTCTGGCGGCGGACCCACGGCTCGACCCGTCGAAAGTTGTCACCATCATCGATGGTGTGAATGCGCCCGTAGTCTCTGCTCCGCCAGGCGCGGTGCGTCGCGAGCTCGGCATTCCCGCGGACGCCTTTGTCATTGGCAGTGTGGCGAGGCTGGCGAAGCAGAAGCGGTTCGACCGGCTGTTGCGCGCGATGACGCTGATTCCCGAACCGATTCACTGCGTGATCGCGGGTGCCGGCACGCAGCTCGAGGCGATCCGTACGCTCGCGCAGGAGCTCGGCATTGCAGACCGCGTTCACCTCCTGGGATTCCGCACGGACGTTGGTGATGTGCTCCGGGCGCTCGACCTGTTTGTCATCTCCTCCGAGACCGAA
>JBDSPG010000186.1:0-3831 GCA_039912685.1 Longimicrobiales bacterium
GCGTACTCGTGTTTCACGCCGGCACAAAGCGAACGGGTGGTCGTCTCGTGACGAGCGGCGGCCGTGTGCTTGCCGTGACCGCTGTTGCGCCGACACTCGCGGAGGCAGCCGCACGGAGCCGGGCCGCTGCCGACTCCATCCAATTCGATGGTCGTCAGTACCGCAATGACATCGGCTGGCGCGAGCTGGAACGCGCGTAGCCCTGCATGCCCGAGCTCCCCGAAGCCGAGACCATCGTTCGAGACCTGCGCGGCCGCGTGCCGGGACACACGGTCGTCAGCACACGTGTGTTGCGACTCGACCTGCTCGCCAAGGGCCTCACTGCCAGGCGATTCGACAAGATGCTGAAGGGGCGACGCATCGAGGGCGTCGAGCGTCGCGGCAAGAATGTCGTACTCGTCTTCGACGGTGGCGTTCGCCTCATCATCAATCTGGGCATGACCGGGCGCGTAGTAACATCGGATGGCGCGCGCGCCGGCGAGATGCGTCATATCGGCGCTGAACTCGACCTGGATGATGGACGTCGCATTCTGTATGATGACGCGAGGCGCTTCGGCAACCTCGATGTACGCGATGCGGCCGGATGGGCTGCCCGCGATGCAGAGCTCGGAACCGAACCGCTCTCCGATGCGCACACCGGCGCGCATCTGTACGAGCTGACGCGCAGGTCGATCACACCGATCCGCAATTGGTTGCTCGATCAGCGGCGGCTGGCTGGTGTCGGCAACATTTACGCGGTCGAGGCGCTTTACCGCGCGGGTATCCGGCCTTCGCGGCGCGCGAAGACGCTGACGAAGCGCGAAGCGTGGCTACTGCGCGACACCTTACGTGCAGTACTGCAGGAATCGATCGATCGGCGTGGCACTACGATCAGTGACTATCGTGACGCGGATGGCCAAAACGGAGAGTTCGCCTCACAACTGGAGGCATATGGCCGGGAAGGCAGGCCGTGTCACAGGTGCGGCACGCGCATCAAGCGCGTCGTCCTCTCGAACCGCTCCGCGTTCTATTGTCCGAAGTGTCAGAAATGAATTTTAGCGAGCCGCGGCCTGCGCTGGACCTGCGCGCCGATGTGCGGGCGACAGCCGAGAATCGACCCGGCGTTTATCGCATGATCGGTCCGGGCGATGAAGTTCTGTATGTCGGCAAGTCCGTTCGTGTGCGTAGCCGCCTGCTCTCGTATTTCCGCGCCGATGAGAGCGAGAAGGCCGCCGAGATCATTCGCCACACGCACCGTATCGATTGGGAGTATGTGCCGAGCGAGTTTACCGCAGTTCTGCACGAGATGCGATCGATCCAGCAGTGGCGCCCGCCGTACAACGTCGAGCACAAGCGTGACCGCGCATTCTGTTTCGTGAAGATCACTCGCGAGGCGGCGCCTCGCGTACTTGCAGTGTCCGAAGTCGCACGGGATGGCGCGCAGTATTTCGGACCGTTTCGCGGACGGCAGCATGTGCGTGAAACGTTGCGCGAAGTTGTCGACCTGCTCGAGCTGCGCGACTGTGCGGCCGGAATGGTCATGCGCTTCGCCGATCAGCTCGATCTCTTCAGCGCGGAGCATACACCGCTGTGCATGCGCGCTGACCTGCGCCGCTGCCTGGCGCCATGTGCGGGTCGCTGCACGAAGAGCGAATACCTCGACCACGTCGATCTGGCGCAGCGCTTTCTCGAGGGCGATGCGGACATGCCGCTGACCATACTCCGGCGCCGCATGCAATCCGCCGTGGATCGCATGCAATTCGAATACGCCGCGGAGCTGCGTGACCGCATGTTCCGGCTCGATGAAGCGCGCCATCAACTCGTAGCACTACGCGGCGTCATCGAATCGCTGACATTCCTCTATCGCCCCACGTCATATGGCAACGGCGAACGCGTTTACATCGTGCGTCGCGGCAGCATCATCGCCGAGCGGCCGGCTCCCGTGAACGAGCAGGAGGAGGAGGCGCTACGCGAGGAAGCGCGGACGATGCTGACGAAAAAGCTGTATGCGACGGCAGCCGTGCAACCGACGCAGGTCGCGGAAATCCTGCTGCTCGCGCGCTGGTTCAGGTTGCGGCCTGATGAACTGGGGAGGACGTGGTCTCCGGGGGGCATGCCGAAACGGAAGCGGTTGCCGGTGCTTTAGCACGGCGTCAGTCCATTGGGTGTGGCGTCACCTTCATTGTCGTCAGATCGAGAATGGCGACAGACGGCTTCAGGTTGAAACGCGCAGGGCCTGCCGCGCCGGGGTTCACCACCAGAGGAACTGCGGTATCATCGATGAATGGCACGTGCGTGTGGCCGTAAACGATGACGTCGCACGCAGGAAACTTTGCACGAAGATTCCGCGGGTTCAGAGCACCGACCATGTGTCCGTGCACAACCATGATCCGTCTTCCACCCAGCTCTACAGCAACGCTCTCCGGCGCGACCGCGCGTATGTCGAAGTCGTCGGTGTTGCCGTGCACGGCATGAACCGGCGCAATCGTGCGGAGCGCATCGAGGATGTCGGTGTCGCCGATGTCTCCCGCATGCACGATCGCATCCACACCATCGAAGATCGAGAATACCTGGGGCCGAAGCTTGCCGTGCGTGTCACTGATGAGGCCGACCAGACGGGCCTCTGACGTAAGTGTCATTCCCCGCTCTGCCAGCGTGGCCCGATTCGATGCTCGATCCCGAGCTGCGACATCACGCGCCCGACAATGAAGTCGTACAGATCTTCCATGGTCTCCGGGCGATGGTAGAATGCCGGTGAAGCCGGAAGGATCACCGCACCCGCCTGTGTGAGCCGCAGCATATTCTCGAGATGAATCATCGAGTACGGGGTTTCGCGCGGAACGAGTATGAGCTTTCGACGTTCCTTCAACACAACGTCGGCGGCGCGCTCGATGAGTGACCGTGTCGTACCCTGCGCAATGCTTGCGAGCGTACCCATGGAGCACGGACACACCACCATTCCCATGGATGGCGCTGAGCCTGAGGCCGGTGTCGCCCCGCGGTCGTCATCCTCGTAGCGGATCACGTTGCTCCAGTCGCCGGTCTTTGCGCGCAACTGTGCTTCATCCCGGATCTCCAGTTCCTCATCGAGCAAGCGCCATCCGGTCGTCGAAATGATGAGACGGACGGGCACCTGTGCATCATTGAGAGCACGCAACAGCCGAACGGCGTACGGTGCACCGGACGCGCCAGTCATCGCTACGGTCAGCGGCAGCATGCTCACGAGATCAGCCTGTCGAGCAGTGTGAAGGTGAAGATGGACAAGGACACCGCGATGTTCGCCTTGAAGAATGCCCGGTCGATGCGAGGCAGGTCGAGCCGGGCTGTGTCACCGCCGCCGATCACAACGTGTTCGTACACCAGCAGTCCTGCCATGACTGCGAGCCCCGCCAGATAAAGCACGCCCAAGTCGAATGCTGCAATCCAGTACAGTGCCAGGAAGAGTGCAAACGCCAGTATGTGGAACCCGCGAGCGAGCGCCACCGCGCGACTGGATCCGAGCGCTGCAGGAATGGAATGCAACCCGTGCTCGCGATCGAACTCCAGGTCCTGCAGTGCATAGATCACATCGAATCCGGCGACCCAGAACGTGACACCGAGTGCGAGCACGACGAGCGCCCACCACGGCGTGCTCCACGCGCCGGTTACGGCGAGGTAAGCACCGACAGGCGCGATGCCGAGCGCGAAGCCGAGCATGTGATGCGCGAGCATGGTGAACCGCTTCGCATACGAATACCCATAGATCCACAGCAGTGCGAGCGGCGACAGCATCCCGCACAGTGGATTAAGCTGCACAGCGAGATAGATGAACAGCGCGGAGGCCGCAACAACGGCGATGACGGCCTGCGTGAG
>JBDSPG010000231.1:0-6437 GCA_039912685.1 Longimicrobiales bacterium
TCCACGCCCTGCGCGAGCAGCTTGACGATCGCGCCCATCTGCACGTCCTCGTCCTGCCGCTCCGTTACTGCGACACAGACGTCGAGCAGATGCGAGCCGGCCTCGACCTGACCGCGTGCTACGTCCAGGATGCCGTCGTAATCCTCCGCAAGCAGCAGGCGCTTGACTGCGCGTGATCCCTGCGCGTTTACCCGCTCGCCGATCAGCGTCGGCGGCGGATCCTGCTTCATGTTGAACGCTGTCATCGCACTGGCGGCGCGGGGTACGAGCGGTACGTTCCGCTCGAGCGGCTTCCGGCCCCATACCCGTTCCACGACCGCTCGCAGATGCTCCGGCGTGGTGCCGCAGCAACCGCCTACGATCGATACGCCGATCCTGGTGACGAACTCCTCGTGGGCATCCGCGAGTGCGTCCGGTGTCAGCGGGTAGAATGCGACGCCCGCCTGGTTCAGCGGGATGCCCGCGTTCGGGATCACACTGATCGGCAACCGTGAATTCTCGGCGAGGAAGCGAACAGGCTGGCGCATATGCTCCGGGCCGGTAGAGCAGTTCAGGCCGATAATATCCGCGCGCAGCGACTCGATGATCACCATGGATGCGGCGATATCGGTGCCGAGCAGCATACGACCCGATGTGTCGAGTGTGATCTGCGCCTGGATCGGCACGTTCACGCCCGCGCTCTTCATGTAACGACGGATCCCGGCGATCGCGGCCTTTACTTCCAGAATATCCTGGCTCGTCTCGATCAGCAGAACATCGACACCGCCTTCGATCAGACCCTGTGCCTGCTCCGCGAATACATCCGCGAGCTCGTCATAGGTGATGTTACCAAGCACCGGATCCGATGTCGACGGCAGCAGACCACTCGGGCCGATGCTGCCGGCCACGAAACGGGGACGTTCACGCGTCGCAAACCTGTCCGCGACGCCACGCGCGAGACGCGCGGCTACACGATTGATCTCGAGGATTTGATCCTGCAGGCCGTACTCGCGCATGGTCAGTCGGTTGGAGCGGAACGTGTTCGTCTCCAGCACATCGCATCCGACTTCAAGGAACGATGCGTGCACATGCTCGACAGCGTCCGGGCGGGACAGCACGAGATGGTCGTTGCAACCCTCCAGCGCGTCTCCGCCAAAATCCGCAGCGGTCAGATTCTGCGTCTGCAGACTCGTTCCCATGGCGCCGTCGAAGATCAGTACGCGATGGCGCAGTGTTTCCAGATACTGGCTCATGGCTCCACTTCCGTGCATATAAAAAAAGCCCCGCATCAAATATGTGCGGGGCGTCCGAAACAACTCGGTTGTCCCGGCACTTTAGCTTTTGTGTGGACCGCTCGGAAGCGGGCCCGGGGGTAGCAAGCGGCCGTGACCAAATCCATCCCCCGTACAACTTCTGTATTCCGATTTTAGCCACGCCAGCGCAGCGCGTCAAGCGCCATGCCGGCTAGTAGTGTCCGCTTCCCGCCGGCGTTCAGCCCCGGGCCAGCTCTTCCCGGGGCTTCCAGGTGCGGGGCAGCCGTACTTCGAACACGGTGCCGAGTCCCGGTGAGCTCGTGAACGTGAGCTCGCCGCCGAGAAGCCGCGCGAGTCGCCGCGACACGCTCAAACCCAGGCCGGCGCCCCCGACATTGCGGGTATCGGACTGGTCCACCTGCCAGAACGCGTCGAAAACGCGTTCCGAGTGCTCCATCGCGATGCCGATGCCTGTGTCCTGCACGGACAGCACAATGTCCTGGCCGTCCGCGACCGCACGCAGGTAGATCTCGCCATCGTTCGTGAACTTTACGGAATTTGAAGCGAGGTTCAGCATGATCTGCCGGATCTTGGTCAGATCGGACATGAGCACGAGGTCTGCCGGCACGTGACCGACCACAAAGGAGACGCCCTTGTCGATCGCGTTCGGTTCAACCAGCGCGCGTACATCGTTCAGCAGCTGACTCACAACCACGGTGACCGGCATGAGGTTCTCGCGGCCCGCCTCAAGACGCGCGTAGATCAGGATCTGCTCGATCAGGCCGAGCAGATGCCACGCGGCCGTACGCACGCGCTCGAGGAATTCCGCGGACTTCTCCGGCAGTCTCTCCGGTACGCCGCTCACCATGAGCTCGACGTATCCCATGATCGTGGTGAGTGGTGTACGCAACTCGTGTGAGATGACCGCCAGGAAGTCGGACTTCGACTTGTTCGCGAGCACTGCGGACTCGTACAGCTTCTGGTTGTCAACCTGGACTGCGGCGCGGCGCGCGATTTCTTCCGCAAGGCGAAGGTGGCGCTGATCGAACTTTGTGTCGCAGCGCGCCAGGCCAAGCGCGCCGATGGTGCGGCCCCGCGCGCGCAGCGCTACGGAGATAGTGGACGAGAAACCGGCCGCGCGCAGGAGATCGTACTCGCGGGAGGACCGCGCAATCGCGCGCAGTGTGTCGTCATTGATGTCGACAAGCATGGCACTGCCATCACGCAATGTTGCGGCGACAGGCGCGGGTGCATCACTCTCATCGCGCTCGGCCTCGAGCAGACGATAGATCTCCTTGAGCGTAACGCCGTTGTATGCGGACGCGATGACGCGGGTGGACCCATCTTCTTCGTGCGTGTAGAAGGTGCACATGTCCCCGAGCTCGGGCACCAGCAGACGGCACAACCGGTCGAGAATTGCCTCGCTCTCGAGGCTGCTGGACAGGATGGCGCCGACCTCTGCCAGCAGGCGCTGCTCCGACTCCGCGCGCTGACGCTCGCCGAAGTGCTCCGCCTGCAGAAGCACGCCGATGCCTTTGCCGGCATCATCGAGGATCGCATGTGCGCTCACCGTCAGAAGCATGTCCGCGCCGTCCGGATTACGCGCCACGATCTCACCCGACCCACTCTGCATCTGCTGCAGCCGCTTGAGCATCGCATGAGAGGCATTCGTGTCCGCGACGAAATCTTTCATCGGCCGACCGATCGCGTCGGCGATCGGCTCCCCGAACATCTCTGAGGCACGCTGGTTCCAGTGCAGGATAACGCCGGCCGGGTCGATGGCAATCACGGCCTGTGACATCGAGTCGAGAAGACGCGTCGAGGTCACCATGACAGGGCCACCGTCGGATCTGCATCCAGCGGCAATGCTGCAGTCAGCACGTCTGCACCATGGGCTGTAATCAACACGTCGTCCTCGAGCCGGATGCCTGTACCGCGAAGCGCTGGGCGCGCCCGCTCGTCATCCGCGGGAATATACAGGCCGGGCTCGATCGTGAATACCATGCCAACCTCGAGGGGCCGGGCCGAGCAGTCCGCGACGTACACGCCCACATCGTGGACGTCCAGCCCGAGCCAGTGGCTCGTACGGTGCGGGTAGTAGCGTTTGTACGCGTCGCCCGCCAGCGCGTTGTCGAGCGGGCCGTCCACCAGGTCCAGGTCGATCATTCCCTGCACCAGCACGCGCTTCGCTGCGGCGTCGATCGCGTCGATCGTGCTGCCCGCGCGGGACATCGCCACGGCCGCGGCGTGCGCAGATCGAACGATGTCATGAAGCGCCATCCGTTCCGGTGACACCCGTCCGACCGCGTATGTCCGCGTGATGTCGGCGCAGTACATCTCATAACGAGCGCCCGCGTCGATCAAGACGAAGTCACCCTCGCGCAGCTCGTCGTTGTTCGTGACGTAATGCAAAACCGTGCCGTTGACACCGCTGCCGACGATCGAGGGGAATGCCTCACCACTTGCGCGGCGCGAGCGGAAGCCGGACTGCAGTGCCGCCTCGATCTGCCATTCTCCTATGCCCGTACGGATCAGCGATGCAGCTTCGCGGAATGTCGCAATCGATATCTCTGCCGCTCGCCGGATGCGCGCGATCTCGCTTTCGTCCTTGCGCAGTCGCAGCTCATCGAGCAGCACACCGGGGTCAGCGATCCGGAAGGGTGCACGTCCGGTTCGCGGCCTGTTTCGTCGGCCGGCGGCGAGTACGTCCTCGAGCGCAGCATCGACATCGGCGCGCCCACCGCGGAGCCTCGCATGGATCGTATCGACATCACCGAGCAGCAGGGGCAGCTGCTGCGTGAGCTCGACAACGGGGAATGCGGCGTCCGCGTGATACCGTCTCTGCGCCGCCTCCACGCCGCCTCGCACGCCACTCCACAGCTCGCTCTTCTCATCGCGCGGTCGCACGAACAGTGTTATGGCCGTCGCCGTCACCACGAGCACTGCATCAGGCTCCGTATACCCCGTGAGGTAGTAAAGCTCGCTGTCGACGACATAGCGCAGTTCGGTGTCCGCACCGATGCGGACTTCGGGCGCTGCCGCAAGCACGAGTGCCGCGTTGTCCAGGCGCTGCTGCACGGCACGCAGCCGCGAGGCATGCGGCGCAGCGCTGAGAGGGCTACGGTCGCCGGCGTCTGTCATGTTACGGAAGCTTCAGGACCCACGCGACGCGTGTGTCCAGTGTGACCGCAGCGATGTAGTTGCCGGGCGCGGGTATCGTCGTCGCAGACTGGAAGTAGATCAGCGAGATCTCGACGCGCTTGTCAGGTGCCGCCGGTATGAATTGGGACGGTATGCGCAGTGTCGTGGGCGGTGGTCCATCGCCGCTGACACGGATGCTACCGAAGTCACCGCGCAGCTCGAGAAACCACTGCTGTGAACGTGAGGCCGGTACGGCCGGTCCGAGCTCAGACTCGACGTGAAGTGCAACATCGCCCAGCGCATCCGGTCGCACAGTGTCGGGATCCAGACGTCTTATACCCCACCAGCGGAAGGTCACGGGGGCGGCTACACCCTCGATAATCGGCGGCTGCACCTCGAACGGTCCTGTGTATGCCGCCGGGATCGGAGGCTTCACGGAGATCAGATACGAGCCCTGCGCGTTCGGCTCACCGAAAGTGATCGGCTGTGTCACGACCACGAGCGGCGACAGCAGCCTGCGCCTGATACCGGACGAATCACGACCAGCAGTGAGCGAACCGGTCACCTCGAATGGAAGACCCGGTATCTGACGCAGGGTCAGGCTTAGAAACGCAGGCGCTCCGAGGTTCGGCAGTCGTGGCTCGGCTAGATCGACGCACGCCCCCGCCGCGAACGCCGCAACCGCAACAAATGCAACGCTCGCGGCTAATCTGCATCGCGCGAAAAAAGTATGTCGCATCATCATCGCGCTCTGAAGATGGCCTCGGTCTCCCACGGCCGATCGAGGAATTTCGGCAGCTGATTGCCGAGCACGCCAAATAGTTCGGACGCGAGGTTGATGTCGATGCGGCGCACGAGGAAATTGCCCACATGCGGCACCTTGCTCATCGCCCAGTCCTCGAACGGGTCCGTGATCGTCTGGAATACCTGGTCTTCCTGCACCACATGCACGCGCTCGTGTTTCAGATTGATGCGCGCCACGTCTTTGCCGAACGCCGCCACATTCGCGAGGAAAATTACACCTGAGCTGGTGAGGCCACCGACATGAGCACTGTCGTTGTCGAGAATCAGGATACGGTTGTCTGCCAAGAAGACCGGCGTGCCGGCAGAAAGTGATTCCGACCAGTCTAATCGAAGCTCATTTTCAACGATCCCGGAAATCGTCCAGCCGATCGCGGTCATGTCGGGGACGAAGCGCACGCTTTTTCGTTCGGTGTTCACGTAGAGGCGCGCGATGCCCACAGGGAACACGAGCTGCGAGAACATGCCTCGACCTTCACCGGCGTTGCGCACAACGGAGCCGCCTACCGAACCGAGCTCGCGACCGACCAGGCCCGCACCATCGAATTCGCTCGCTGCCACGCGCTTCGACACGTAGATGACGGAGCCGCCGACAGCGCCGCGGAAGAAACCGTCACGGAACGAGCCGCCGCGCAGCTCGCGCAGAACGCCGGCACTCACACCGCCCAGCAGCGCATTCACTCCGAAAGATGCGGCCTCACCTGTCCAGCGCGGATACTTCTGGTCGCACGAGCGTGCAACTTCAGGCGGCACGGGCGCAGGCACGCACTGCGCTTGCACCGCAGTTACCGCGGCAACGAGCATTGCGATGGTCGCGGCGGTGCGCAGGAACGCAGCCGCCCGGTGCGGCATCATGCGAATGTCCGCTGGATCGTTGCTATGACCTGGGGCGTGAGATCGGACCATTCCGTTGTCGGCGCTTTTGTCACAGTCACAAAGTCGTCGACCATGAACAGGCTGGTTACACCGTCCAGCTCAAAGAGCGCAGCGCCCATCGGGTCCGCTGCCGCCTGCGCAGCGTTGTAGTACGAGCGCGATGCCTTGCCCTCGACGACGCGGCGGTCGAGCGTGAACTTGCCTGCATTCGGATTCGGTGTCGGTTGAAACCGCACGCTTGCTTCACTCATCGTTCATTCATCCGGCTCATCCCATGTTTCGCCGAGGAAGCGCTCTTCCTCTTCGCGGATGAGCTTCATGTCGAGTGCATCATCATCATCGTTCATCGGAAGACGACCGTCTTTCTCAATGCGACGAATCATATCA
>JBDSPG010000266.1:0-24790 GCA_039912685.1 Longimicrobiales bacterium
AGAAACATCACCAGCTGCGTCGGGTCGTTGCGGATGGACTCCATGTATCTGGCGGTGCGCGCTTCCGGCGTCGCGGCCGTTGGGCGGACGGGAACACCCTGTTGCGCGAACGCAGGAATCGCCGCACACAGCGCTGCACCACTCCAAATCACTGCACGCATCATCTTCATCATCGTCTACCTTCGTGCCCGGGTGGATTGACTGCTATTTCGTAATTCTCGGTGGAACGATCAACGGCGGCGAAGTGCCCTGCGCCGTATCGACAATGCGCACGCCTGCCCGGCCGTCCAGCTGCATCCGCTCCACTGTCGTGGTGCGACCCGGCCGGTGCAGTGCGACCTGCTTCATCGCGCTCACGAATATGTCCGCTGCGGCGGCGTTGTCCCAGATGCTGTACCAGACCAATGCCCGACCTTGTGCAGCGTCCTCAAGCAGAATGTAGCGGTCACCATCCCAGCCGAACGCGAACGCTCGACCCGGCGGGCCCAGGTACCTCTCGAGCAGGATCCCGGTTTCTAGCTCCCCCATCGTTTCCTCGTGCCGAACACGCCAGCCTGCAACCTCTATCCTGTCATACCGCAGATCTGTAGGAGTGTCGCGCTGTTCGAGGAACCGTGTGCGCGCGTGAATGATCTGCTCGGTCGATTGGGGCAGTAGCTCTGCAATCGGTGCGCGGTGTTTGCTCCCGTTGTCCGCCGCCCACAAAGTATATACGAAGTTCGCGCCGCCTATATACGGGAACAGCAGTGTCTCCCGAATGACAGCCGGCGCGCGCGCGAATACCGGGAACTGGTTGTTCTCCGGATCGAGCCCGCCGCGCAGCGCATCCGCCGGATTCGGCAGCAACGCCGGATCCAGCGTTTTCTGCTCCGCATCCTCTGCGAGCAGTGCGAACATCACGATCGTCGCGTGTCCCTCGAGAGCAGCGTGCGCTGCTGCCTGACGATCGTTGCCGCGGTCCGGTCCGATCAGCGAGTCGACCCGTACATGCTGATCCTGAAGCGCATGCACAAGCTCGTGGGCGAGCACCGGTCGCAGCTGCGTTTCGTCCGCACCGGACAGCACGAACATCGTTCGCGATGCGGGATCGTAATATCCGATCACCTGCTCGGTATAGAGATCGAGCAGCAGCGCCTTCAAGTCCAACGTGTCGGGGACGAGCCCGAGCAGCGCATACGTGTCGCGGATGCTCGCCACCTTCTCCGGCGGCAGATCACGCTCGAGTCGCGACTCAACATAGCGACGGACGGCAGTCCGCTCCTGGCTGCGCACGCGCACGGCGCCCGTCGCCTTCAAACCTGACAGGCGCTCGAGCCGTGGCAGCAACGAGTCCGCGAGCGCCTGCGCTTCCGGTGCGGGTGCACCATCGTCCGAGTCGCCGCCGGCATGCGCGGGCTTCTTCGATTTGCGGTCGCAGCCCGTGACCAGCACACCGAAGCACAGCACAAGCAGTGTGCAGCGCGACATCGCACCCATGTCACGCGCTCTCGGATCATTCGTCATCACAGCGGCGCCGCAATCTGCTCTGCTACATCGGAAACAGCATCGGTTATGCGGCGTCCAGACCGTGGATCTTTCAAGTCGAGTGCGATTTCTGCCAGTGGACGCAGCACGAACGCGCGCTCCATCGAGCGAGGATGAGGCAACTGAAGTTCCGGAGTGTCCATCACCATGTCATCGTAAAATAGAATGTCGATATCAACGAGGCGCGGTCCGTTCCGGAACGTTGCGATTCTGCCCATGCGCCGTTCGATCCCCTGCAAACGCGCCAGCAGATCCACAGGGGGCAGTGATGTGCTGATGCGTGCAGCGAGATTCCAGTACTCGGGTTGATCGGCGTGATCGACTGGTGCGCTCGCGTATATGCGCGATGTCTCGAATACACGCCCTGCCGTGCCGAGCTCGCGCAGTGCACGTTCAATGTTGGCGCCGCGATCCCCGAGATTGGTGCCAATGCCGAGCCAGGCGACGGCCATGTTCAGCCGATCAGCAGCACGCGTGCGTACTGGCGTTTGCCGCGGCGCAGCAGCAGCACGCGCCCCTCCGCAGCCGCGACCCGCGCATTCCGGTCGTCCACCTTGTCATCATCAATCGCGATCGCGCCCTGTTCGATCAGGCGCATCGCTTCACTGTTCGATGACGCGAGCCCCGTTGCGACGAGTGCGCCCGGCACCCACATCGTGCCGTCCGCATACTTCAGTCGTATATCGCCGAGCGACAGTGTCGTCTCCTCGAGATCATCCGGCGCTGCGTGCTCCTTGAACAGGCGGTCGAAATGCGAGGACGCACCGGCCGCCGCGCCTTCACCGTGATACAACCCGACAATCAACTCACCGAGCGCGCGTTTCGCCGCATACGGCTCCGCTGCAATACGAGCGACCGCGCTGGCCAGCGCGTCGCCTGAAAGTCCGGACGCCATGCGGTACCATTCGTCGAGCAGTGCATCCGGAATCGACATCGTCTTGCCGAACATCTGCTCGGGCGCCTCCGTGATTCCGATGTAGTTGTCGTAGGACTTCGACATCTTCGCATCGCCATCGGTGCCTCGCAGCAGCGGCATGATCAGCGCCACCTGCGGCTCCTGGCCGTAGCGTTCCTGAACCGCGCGCGCCATCAGCAGGTTGAACTTCTGATCGCTTCCACCCAGCTCGACATCCGCTTTCAATGCAACCGAGTCGTAGGACTGCATGAGCGGATACATGAACTCGGAAATCGAGATCGGTCGGTGCTCGTCATATCGTTTCGCGAAGTCATCGCGCTCGAGCATGCGCGCTACGGTCGTAGTCGCGGTAAGCTCGAGGAGCTCCGCGAGCTGCAACGGTGCAAGCCATGACGAATTGTATTCGACGCGTACCTTGGCGAGGTCGAGCAGTTTGCCGACCTGCTCTGCATATGTGGTCGCATTCGCGGCGATCTCCTCGCCAGTGAGGCGCGGGCGCGTCTCGCTGCGGCCGCTGGGATCGCCGATGCGCGCGGTATAGTCCCCGACAACGAAGACGACCTGGTGGCCGAGGTCCTGGAAGTCGAGCAGCTTTCGAATGGAAACGGCGTGGCCGATGTGAAGGTCAGGCCGCGTCGGATCGAAACCCTGCTTCACGATAAGCGGCGTGCCTGTGCTCCGGCTACGCTCGAGCTTCTTCGCAAGATCTTCTTCCGGCACCACTTCCAGCGCGTTGCGCCGGATCAGGTCCATTTGTTCGGGAACGGCTGGGAACGATTTCATAGCGCGGAAAATAGGGTCACGCCCCGTCCCGCGCGATGTGGGCCGCACCGCGGGCTGCGTCCACCGGATCCTCCCGCAGTTGGAAGTCGAACGCGAGTGATCGAACTGCATTCCAGGTGCGATCGCGCAACGATCGGCCGGGCGCGATCAGGCCTCCGGCAAACGCCACATTGATTGGGTCTTTCCAAGGCATTGTCCGCTCGACGACCGCCTGCACCTGCTGCGCGAGTTCGACGACTGCATGCTCGACAATGAAGTCAGCCCTGGCATCCCCTGCCGCTACTGCGATCACCAGTGGCGCGAGCGCAGCAATCGCCGACTTCTCCGCTGCCGCCGTCCACGGAATGAGGTCCTCCGGCGCCTTCGCGTGCACCGCATGGAGAATGCATTGCGTGAGCTCGGTCCGCGGAGCACGACCATCAGCAGCGCGCACAACCTCGCGCAGAGCTGCGAGTCCGATGGCGTAGCCGCTGCCTTCATCGCCCAGCAGCAGACCCCAGCCGCCCGCGCGTACCCGACGCCCCGACACGTCACGTGCCCACGCGGCCGAACCTGTTCCTGCAATCAGCAGTGCACCCGCGCCACCCCGAAATGCATCGGCGAGCGCTGCCTCGGCATCGCCGATCACGCTCACGCGACGGGCGACGCCTCTGGCTTCGAGCCCGCTGCCGAGCGCGTCACGCACGGCCTGTCGTCCCGCTCCCGCGAGCGCACAGCACAGACCGGCCGCGGTTCCCGAGATGCCTGCCTCATCCAGGACATGGCGCGCGAGGTCTCCCAGTGCGTCGACGCCGCGCAGCGGGGCGAGTGGATCCACCAGCGCAGGACCACCCTTGACCCGGGCAACGACCGCACCCGTATCGTCTAGCGCGACCGCTGTCGTGCCCGTGCCGCCGCCGTCGATGCCTACCCAGATGTCCAAAAGAACTCCGTCGAGACGGCCGCGCATCCATGCCTGCGATTGCGCGGCAATGAGATGCGCTGCTAGATGTCGAGGCCGAGCACGGGCGCTGAGTTACCATTCATCGCGTCCGCCGACATGCCACGCCGGCCGTCCGGCTGGAGCACGAGGAACGCCTCCATTGCATGGAATTCCGGAAGGCCGAGACGGTCGATCGCCGCGGCCGTTTCTGTATTCCGCGCCTCCACGCGCTGCCAGAACTCACGTTCATCATACGCGCCCGGGAACGGCGCGGCGTCCTTCTGCGACTGGTGCTTGAAGATTGCGAAGATCTTGCGACGCAAATCCTCGCGCGACAGCGGTACCAGCACGTTGGCCTCATGCACGGGCCACTCCTGCCACGCGCCGCGGTAAAGCCACGTCTCCGGCTGCGGGCCCTCGTACTCACGCAACGCCCACTCGATCGCCTGCTTACACATGCGGTGCGTGCCGTGCGGATCCGACAGGTCGCCAGCAACGTAAATCACTTCCGGCCGCGTTTCGCGGAACAGGTCCAGGATGATCTTCACATCCGCCGGTCCGATCGGATCCTTCTTCACCTTCCCCGTCTGATAGAACGGCAGGTCGAGGAAGCAGCACGCCTGACGCGGAATACCCAGCGCCTCCACACCGCTTACCGCTTCTGCCTCCCGAATCTCGCGCTTTAGATCCTGTACATCGGGTATGTCCACTTCGCCCGGTAATTTCGCAGCCAGTGCAGTCTCCATCTTCTGCATCTTCTGATCGAATTGCTCGTTCGCTTCACTGAACGCACGCGAGTCACGATTGAATCGGCGCATGAAGTCGAGGTAACGCCGCACTTCATGGTCGAACACGGCGATGTTTCCCGAGGTCATGTATGCGACGGTCAGCTGGTTCTCGTTCTCGAATAATTTGCGCAGCATGCCGCCCATGCTGATCACATCATCATCGGGATGCGGACTGAAGACAATCACGCGTCGTTCGCGCGGCAACCGGTTGTTGTCACACACCTTGTTCGAGAGGCGCGTGAAGACCGCCTTATTCAGGACATCAGCCGATACATACCGCGCCAGCAGAGAGCTCAGGTGGTTTTCGCGGTAGTCCGTGCTCGACATCTTCAGGAGCGGCGTTTTCGTTTCGGTCGAGAGCCAGATTACCGCCCGCTCGATGAGGTCAGCGTTCCATTCCACCTGCTTCAGCAGCCACGGCGTCTTCACCCGAGTCAATTCCGTCGAAGACGCACCATCGACATAGAACGTCGTATTCGGATGGTCTTGCAAGTACGTCGCAGCGACCTGATGCGACACCTCTCCCTCGACCGAACGCTTGATGATGCCGGCCTTGTGCTCACCCGTCGAGATCAGGACGATCTCACGCGCATTCAGGATTGTCGCAACACCCATCGTGATCGCTTCACGAGGCACATGATCCTCGCCGAAGAAGTCTGCTGCCGCATCCTTGCGCGTGATTGTGTCGAGATGCAGGAGGCGTGTGCGCGAGTCATCGCCCGAGCCCGGCTCGTTGAAGCCGATGTGTCCCGTCTTGCCAATGCCGAGGATCTGAAAATCGATGCCACCCGCATGGTCGATCGCCGCCTCGTACTCGCGGCAATGCGCGTCCACTGCCTGGCGCGGCACATCGCCGCGGGGGATATGAACGTTCTCGGGTTTAATGTTGATATGGTCGAAGAGGTTCTCCCACATGAACCGGTTGTACGAATGGATGCTGTCCGGCGGCATAGGATAGTACTCGTCGAGATTGAACGTGATCACGTTCGTGAAGTCGAGGCCCTCATCACGATGCAGACGGATCAGCTCGCGATAGATGCCGATCGGCGTCGAGCCGGTCGCGAGGCCGAGTACCGCGTTCTCGCCCGCGGCGCGCTTCGTCTTGATGAGGGTCGCGAGGCGACCCGCGATCAACCGCGCGATGTCGTCGTATTCCTCAACGATTACGACAGGGACCTTTTCATTGATATGAGCCATCGTATTGAACCGGCGCTCCCGTTCCCACGGTGGTGGTTTTCTGCTTCAAGGGCGCACCTGCAAGGAGCGGGCTACATCACATAACGGACTAACGACCGGGAACGGGGACGTTGGAGGGGAGACGGGCACCGGTCCCGTTCCGGGCTGTCGCCCGTCCGCGTCCTTGGCACGCGTACGGGGACGGGCACGGGGACGGGTCTCGAACGAATACGCGATGCAGGCAAGCCCATTCCCGTGCCCGTACCCCTGCACCTGCCCGTACGCGTGCCAAGCGAAGCGGTGCCCGTCTCCCGTCCGCCCTGCCTCCTTCCCGGCCGTACAAAAACGGGGAACGGGCGGGCACAGGTACGGGCAGGCCACCGGCGCCTTACGGCCGTCTCGGCGGGTCCACCCTCTTCTCGACTGTCATGTCCACGATCGCCTTCTGTACCTGATCGGCCACGGCTCTCCGAAGCGCGAGGTGCTGCTGGTTCTCGCGGGTTGGGTTGACCCGGTTCGTCAGCAGCACCACGAACACGTCACGCTCCGGATCGATCCAGATGCTGGTACCGGTGAATCCGGTGTGCCCGTACGAGCTCTCGGTGAAGTAGTCGCCAGCCGAAGAATTCGGGGTGGGTGTGTCCCAGCCCAGGGCACGGCTGCTCGCGGACGAGAAACGGTGTGTGAATGAGTCGATTGTCGCGGGATCGATATATCGGCGACCGCCGTAATAGCCGTGGTTCAGTAGGAGCTGTGCAAAAACGGCCAGGTCACGGGCGGATGAGAACAGTCCGGCGTGACCGGAAACACCGCCGATAGCGGCGGCATTTTCGTCATGCACCGTTCCCCAGATCTGCCCTTTAGCGCCCACTTCTGTGGGTGCGATCCGGTTCTTAAGGAACGGCGGGTCGGGCAGATCGGCGGTTGTATCATGCGTGATGATGCTGACGGATCCACCGAACGGCCATTGGAGCGGGTTGAAGCCGGTGTCCCGCATACCGAGCGGGCCGAACAAACGATCGTGAAGGAACCGGTCCAGCGGACCGCCGGTCACCTGCTCAATCACCATACCAAGCAAAATCACACCGAAGTCGCTGTAAACGGTCTTCGTGCCCGGCGCATACGTGAGATCCATCGCGGCAATGCGACGTCGATATTGTTCGCGACCCTTGGTATCGGTGTAGAGCGGTCCGTAAGCCGCGAGTCCCGAGTTGTGCAGCACTAGATTACGCAGTGTCACTGCCTCCTTGGCAGGTGTACCGCGCCACTCCGGTATGTATTGCATCACCGGCGTATCGAGATGCAGGATGCCCTGGTCCACGAGCATCATCAGCGCAGTCGTGGTACCGATGACTTTCGTGAGAGATGCGAGATCGTACAGCGTCGAATCCGTCACCGCTCCAAAACCGGGCTTGCGATCGATCGTACCATAACCGCGCAGTTTCACGATGCGGCCGTGTCGTCCGACAGCGATCGCAGCACCGGGAGCCGCGCCGAGACGCAGGCGTTCGAGAATGATGTCGTCGATCGAGTCCAGTGCGGCACGTCGCATTCCCACATCATCGGCGCGCGCGTGCTTCAGCTCGAGGTCGAGCGCCGTTCGTTGCACGCCGGTTCCAAGTGATGCACCGGCTAGTGTGATCGGCAACCGCGCTGTAATGGGATCCACGCCTGCGATGGCGTGCGCGGCAGCGATCTGTGAGTAGCGGCCTCGCGGCTGCCAGGCGAGCAGATACGTCGTGCTCATCGACAGCGTTGATGGCGAATAGGGATCGCCGAACGAAACCACCAGTCCCTTCTTTGCTACGGTCGCGAGCCGCTCCGCCAGGATGCGGCCGCGCTCTGGCAGTGCGATGGCACCCGCTCCGGACACGGGCATGACGAACGCAGCGAAAATCGTGGCGTCAGCTGCTGCTGCCGCTGCGACAGCAGCGTCGTAGGCGCCTTGATCGGTGTTCACATCAAGCCGCATGTACTCCACGCCGGAGCCGTAGATACGGCGCAGCTCCGCAACGAACGCTGCACCGGCCGTGATGTCCGTCGGTCGAGTGAATGAGATCACAGCAATGTTGCGGTTCGTTCTCGGATCGAGCGGCAGCACACCTGCGGCATCGCGCGCGAGTGTGATCGCGCGCATCGCGATGTCTTCCGCGACCGCTGCGTGCTCGGGTGAGCCGACAATTTCGGCGACAGAATCGAGCGGTACGGTCCGCTGTGCGTGCAGTCCGAGACGCCCCTTCGCAGCGAGAATGCGACGTACGGCATCATCGATGCGCTGGTAGCGGATGCGTCCGCCGCGCACGGCAGCGAGCAGTGCGGCGTGTGCGGCTATCGGATCGGGTGGCGAAAGCACGACGTCCGCTCCGCCTTCCACTGCACGAACAGCGAGCTCGCCGGGCGAATAGCCCGGGATCTCACGCAACGCACCCATCGTCAGCGCGTCCGTGATGATGAGTCCCTTGAATTCCATCTGACCGCGCAGCAGCGTGCCAATGTCCCGCGCCAGCGAAGCGGGGGTATTCGATCCGCCGGTCAGCGCGGGCACTGCGAGATGGCCCGTCATGATCGAGCTCACGCCCGCGGATATCACCGACTGGAACGGCGGCAGCTCCGTGGTACGTAGCTGACCGGCATCTGCGCTCAGTACCGGGAGCGAGATGTGCGAATCGAGTGCAGTGCTGCCGTGACCGGGAAAATGTTTTGCTGTCGTAAGCACGCCGCCGGATTCAGCGCCACGAATAAATGCAGACGCGAAACGACCGACTGTCGCCGGATCATGGCTGTAGCTGCGGATGTTGACAATTGGATTCGCGGGCAGTGTGTTCACGTCTGTAACAGGTGCAAACAGCCAGCGTATTCCTACTGCGCGCGCTTCACGCGCGGTGATGCGGCCTTCGAGTGCAGCGATCTCCGGATCGCCTGTCGCGGCAATGCCCATGTTGTAGGGAAACACGGTTCCGCCGTCGCCATCAATCCCGTACGGCAGGTATGTTGGAGGCCACATGCGCATGCCGGCACCAAACTCGAGGTCAGCGCCGAACAGCAGCGGAATCTTCGACTCGGCCTGCAGCTCATTCAGCTTTGACGCCATGTCCAGCGGAGTGCCGAGACCGACGGCGAAGCCGCCCACGGCGATGCGGTTGATCAGCGAGCGCGCGGCCGTCATCTCCGATCCGTGCGAATTCGAGAAACCACCTTCGATGCGCACCATGATCATCTGGCCGATTTTCTCCTCGAGCGACATCCGGGCAAACGTCTCGCTCGCCCACTCGGATGCGGTTGCCGAGGAGTTCTGGATCTCGCGACGCGCCCCTGCGGGCAGAGCCGATTCCGGACGGGGACGCGCGCAGGACGGCAGCGCCACCCCGATGGCGACCACAGCCAGGATAGACCGCCGGACACCGGCCGTCGGCCTGGCACTGCGCGAATGCGGTCCGCGCGCTAGTTTGCGCGAACCCGACTCGCGGAGCGATTCACGGCCTGTCCACCTCAAATCCGGACCTCGCTTCATGTCTCTGAGAATGCTCAAACCTATTCTTTCCCCCATGCCGCTGCAACGAATCCGACCGCTTGTGTCCTACACCGGGACGCTCGTTGCGTGCGCCCTGCTGGCCGGCTGCGCGCCTGGTGGGTTCGGGACTGCCGCCCCGGCGCCGTCAGGCCCGGCCATGGCGGCCGCCTCGCCGTCGGTGATGACCGGGGCCGATGTCCTCGTTCGCAGTGGATTCGCAACGCTCAAAGGCATGCGTGTGGGCCTGCTCACCAATCACACCGGCACCGTCGTGACGCCCCAGGGAGTAAGACCGACTATCGACGTGCTGCACGAGAGCACCGCGGTCGAGCTGGTTTCGCTCTTCAGCCCGGAGCACGGCATTCGTGGCGATGCTGAAGCCGGTGTAAAAGTCGCAAGCGACATTGATGCGAAAACCGGGTTGCCCGTGCACTCGCTCTACGACAAGACGAACCGTCCGACACCCGAAATGCTGCGCGGTCTCGACGCACTCGTGTTCGACATCCAGGACGTCGGCGCACGCTACTACACATACGCGTGGACCATGGTGCTCGCGATGCGCGCGGCCGCGGAGAATCACGTGAAGTTCGTCGTGCTCGATCGACCGGACCCGATCGGCGGCGTACTCATGCAGGGACGCACGCTCGATACCGCATTCTCGACACTCGTCGGCCTCTATCCTGTGCCGATGCGTTACGGCCTCACGATCGGCGAGCTCGCGCGTTACATCAATGGCGAATATCACGTCGGTGCGGACCTCACTGTAATTCCCATGGCGGGATGGACGCGCGCCATGTGGTTCGACCAGACCGCATTGCCGTGGAAGGCGCCATCACCCAACATGCCGTCACTCGAGAGTGCGGCACACTATCCGGGCACATGTCTCTTCGAGGGCACCAACCTCTCCGCCGGACGCGGCACACCCATCGCGTTCCAGCAGTTCGGTGCACCATGGCTCGACAACACCGAACTCGTTGCACGCATGCAACGGCTGGGTCTGCGCGGGGTGCGCATCGAGGCCGTGCCGTTCACACCCATCAAGCCCGGAGACGGCAAGTATCCTGCGACCGCAGTCCGCGGCGTACGCTTCACGGTCACCGATCGTGCAACGTATGACCCTGCTCGTACCGCCATCGCCGCGCTCGTCGAAATTCAGCGCGCACACGCGGACAGTCTGCGCTTTCGCGACAGCCACTTCGACCGGCTCGCCGGCAGCGGTGATGTGCGTCGCGCGATTCTCGCCGGTGCATCGCTCACGGACATTACGGCATCATGGAACACGCAGAACACAGCATTTGCATTGAAACGCCAACCATATCTGCTCTACTTCTGACGGAGGAAGTATGCGACGTCTGACGTTCGTTCTTGTCCCCGTGCTTCTCGCCGGTGCCTGCAGCACAGCTACGCGCACAGCAGCACCCGCCCGCGTGCACACGCCCGAATTATCAACCGGTCTCGCTCCGCTCGAGGCTGCGATCCGCGCTAGGCTCGCGAACGAGCCGGGCGAGTTCGGCATTGCTGTGATCGATCTCGAGACGGGACGGCGCGTCGGCGTAAACGAAGAGCTCGTCATGCACGCCGCGAGCACCATGAAGGTGCCCGTGCTCCTCGAGCTGTATCGCCGCGCTGCGGAAGGCAGCATCGATCTCGATGGCGCGATGACCGTGCGCACGCGCTTTCAGAGCATTGTCGACACGAGCCACTACGAACTGTCCGCCGGCGGAGACAGTGAGGCGGACCTCTACGCACGAGCAGGTTCGCGGGTGACGCTGCGCGAACTGGCGCGACGCATGATCGTACGCTCCTCCAATCTCGCGACCAACCTGCTGATCGATACGTTGAAAGCGCCGACCGTCATGGCGACACTCTCGCGCATCGATGGACTCGGCATGACGGTGCGTCGCGGTGTGGAGGACAGCCCTGCATTCGCCGCGGGCCTCAACAACACCACGAACGCGCGAGGACTCGCGAATGTGTTCGCGTCGATCGCGCGCTGTGACATATTGCCGCGCACGCAGTGCGATGAGGTCGTGCGCGTCCTCGCGGATCAGGAGTTCAATGACATGCTGCCGACCGGCATGCCGACTGGCACCCGGATCGCCCACAAGACAGGGTGGATCACCGGGATCCAGCACGACGGCGGGATCGTCTTTCCGGACGGCTCGCCACCCTTTGTAGTCGTTGTCCTCACGCGCGGCGCGAAGGACACCACGGCCGCGAAGATCGTTGCGCGGGACGTCGCACGACTCACGTGGGACGCGCTCGGCCCGGCAGGATCCATGCGGCCGCACTGGCCTGCCGCCATTCGCGAGATCGCCGACCTGTACGACCGGCATCACTATGCCGGAACGTTCCCGGATGCCGGTGTGAAGCACGCCGAACTCTGGAATGCACTGCGCCCGGTCATCGATCGCTCCTCGCTGATCGAGGACCAGGAGATCGCGACATCGGCGCAGGGGCGTTCCATCCGCGCGGTTTCCTTCGGCACTGGAACGACGCCCGTTCTGCTGTGGTCCCAGATGCACGGCGATGAGCCTACCGCGACGCGTGCGCTCGCCGACCTGCTTCACTTCGTCGCATCCGCACCCGACGACCGGCGCGTCACCACATGGGCATCGAAGCTTTCCGTGCATATGATCCCGATGCTCAACCCCGACGGCGCGGAAGTCACGCAGCGGCGGGACGCATTCGGCGTCGACGTCAACCGCGACGCGCGCACCCTTCGCACACCCGAGGGCCGCGCGCTCAAGTCCGCGCAGGAAAGATTCCGGCCGGTCTACGGCTTCAACCTGCACGACCAGAATCCGCGCACGCGGGTCGAACGCGCGGAGGCTTTGGCCGCCATCGCCTTGCTGGCGCCGCCGCCGGACAGCCAGGGCACACTTACACCGGGCTATGACCGCGCGCTCCGCCTCGCTTCATTCCTCGGCCGCCGTATCGAGCCGATGGTGCAGGGACACCTCACGCGCTATGACGATACATTCAATCCGCGCGCATTCGGCGACCTGATGGAAGCATGGGGTGTGAGCACCGTTCTTATCGAGTCCGGCGCATGGCACAACGACCCCGCAAAGAGCTATCTGCGCAAGGTGAATTTTGTTCTGCTCGTCTCAGCACTCGACGCCATCGCCTCAGGCGAACACATGCGGGAATCAGCAGAATTCTATGCGCGAATGCCCGAGAACGGACTCACTATTAATGGGCTGCTCGTACGCGGCGGCACCGTCGTTCTTCCAGGCATGACGCCGGCACGTGTCGACATCGCCATCAATGAGAAGAGCGTCGGCGGCACGGACGCCACCGAGATCGTGGACATCGGAGACCTCGACGATCTCGTCGCCCGCGACACCATCAATGCAACGGGACTGTTCATCCACGTCGACGCCGGAGTGCTCGCGGCGTCGGGCGGGCTGCTGCGCAACGGCGACTTCCCCCGTTTCACCATACGGCGCACGGCTGACCCCGCGAGCGCCACGGTGTGGATCATCGACGGCATCCGTGTGCGCCGCATGGAGTGACGCTTGTCGGCGCGCGCGCGCACGTCCCGCCCTATTCCGCTTCATTGAAGGGCGGCGTATACTGGCAACTCGTCCTGCTACTGTCCCCAAGGTGAAGGATCGAACCGATGATCCGGATGCGCTTTCTGTCTTTGTTCCTGTTCGCCCTTGCCTCGCGCACCGTCGAAGCGCAGCAATTGCGGCTGGTGGCGCACAACGACCTGGGCGGCACCGGCCTGCACGGTGCCGTGGCGGTTGTGGGCAACACTGCGATTGTGGCGGCGGGCATTATGCCGGCCGGCGGCGTTCATGCTCATCTCTACAATCCTTACGCGTGTGCTCCCGTCGATATCAAGCTGGTGGATGTTTCCCGGCCGGCCTCACCGAAGCTCGTGGGGCGCATCAGACTTCCGGGCGGTATGGCGGCGAACGATGTTTCTGCACGGACCGTGCGCACACCCGCTTTTGCGGGGGATCTACTGGCGGTGGCACTTACGATGTGCGGTGCTTCATCGGTTCATTACGATCGGGGCATCGCCTATTTCGACATCAGCGATCCGGCCCGCCCCCAGATGCTCGGACGTTACCAGGCGGATGGTGACAGTGTCCGCGCCGATTCGATTCCCTCGTGCGGGGCGCCACCGGCGCTGTCGCCCGAGCGATGTGCTGCGTCTCAGCACACGGTACAGCTGATCGAGTTTGCGGACGGACGAGTGTTGTCCCTTTCAACAGAACCGGGGGCGTCCGCGTCGAACTTTCCATCAGGAGACGTTCGCATTGTCGATGTGACCGACCCGCGCCGACCTGTCCAGTTGAGCAGTTTCCCGGCGCGAAAAGAACCCATTTTTTCCAGCAACGGATGCCGTCCGTTCAGGGCGGCCCACGACGCGAGGCTAGGTCCTGACGGGAAGACCGTCCTGATCGCATTTTACGATGGCGGTCTCATCAGTGTCGATGCAGCCCGGCCCGAATTGCCGGTGCGCCTTGCTCACCTCGATTTTGGCACGGACCGCATGGTGGAGGGCAATGCTGGCTACATTGCGTCGGCCTCCGTAAATGGACGATCTCTAGCACTGGTGTCGGAGCAGGACTGGCTGCCGGTCGAAACCGAACTGGAGATCGCAAGCGCCGATGGCAACGTGCTGTCCATGCCCGCGTGTGAAGCGGTCTTCACACTTTACGATCCGGAGCGTGACAGCCAGATATACAACCGCGCGGGCAGTCAGATCGATGCGGAAATTACGTACCTGGGACGCGGCTGTCCGGGTGGTGATGGCATGGTGGATCATGCGATGGACGGTATGCATGATATGGCGACTGGCGCCGACGCCTACGTGAGCGGCTCCGCAGGAAAGCTCGTCATGATCGATCGGTCCGCCCAGCCGTCCCAGCCCGGCGTCGGCGCGGGACCCGGCTGCTCGATTGCCGCCCGGGTGAAGCGGGCACAAAGCGAGGGTGCGCTGGGCGTGATCGTGGCCCAGACAGCAGCATCCTCGCCGCAGGCGTTCTCACCGGATGGGGACCCGACGGATCTGGCGATCCCCACCGTTCAGATCGACAAGTCCGACGGGGACCGGCTGCGTTCCCGGCTTTGTCCGACGATTGAATCGGGCCGGTGCGTGCGTGGCGAGACCATGCGTGCGCGGTTGAGGGATAAGCCCGGCACATTCGGCGGATTGCGTGTCATCGATCTTACCGATCCCGCCGCTCCGCGACTGGTGACTGTGCTCCACAGCCCTTCGGCGGCCACCTTCCCGCCGCGGGATCTGGGCGTGTACGCACCCAACCGAGCTGTGATTGACGGGCATGTCGCATTTGTCCCGTGGAACTCGGATGGCGTGCGCGTCCTCGATCTGACTGGCCCGGTTCCGGCTGAGATCGCCGCATTCGTCCCGCCCGACCGGCCGGACCCGACGGGTCAGTTGCCCGCTAAGACTTATGTGGTCGGTGTCGCACTCTTGAAGGCGGGATCTTCACCCCATGCGACGCATCTGCTCGTCTCTGACCTGAATTCAGGGCTTTACGTGCTCGAGATTCGTGGTCGGTAGCGCGTGGCGCCGAACCCGTTCCCTGCTTGCAGGCGCGATTTGCGGGTTCATCACGGTGACCGGGTGCGGTGATCGAACCACCGAATCCCGACCTGACACACTGGTTGCCGCAATCGAAAGTGATCCAGGCCAGCTGAATCCTGCGATCACGACCAGCGGCGGTGTCCACACTGTCGCGGACCTGCTCTACAACGGCCTTGTCGGCCTCGACGAGCACCAGCGGCCGGTGCCCGAACTGGCACGCAGCTGGACCGTGGACGAGGACGGACGCTTGTACCGTTTTCATTTGCAGACAGGCGTTCGCTGGCATGACGGCAGACCTTTCACTGCCGCGGATGTCGTGTACTCGTTCAATGAGGTCCTGCTGAATTTTCATGCACGCACGCGCGCATCGCTGAGGGCGGTTCTCCTTTCCGTGGACGCGGTCGATGATTCCACTGTCGAGTTTCACTTCCGCCAGCCGTACTCGCCGTTCCTGCAACAGCTGAATGTAGTCGAGGCACCCATCCTGCCCCGCCACCTTTACGCAGGCCGGGATCCGCAAACCAGTCGCCATAACATTGCACCCGTGGGCACAGGACCGTTCCGCTTTGTCTCGTATGCGCCGGATGCGGAAATACGGTATGCCCGCAATCCGAATTATTTCGGTGGACCGCCCGCGATCGCGGCAGTGATTTTTCGCGTAATTCCCGATCCCACTGCGCAGGTGCTGGCGCTCGAAGCAGGACAAGTTGACTGGTTGTTCGGCGTTCCCGCCGCGCAGCAAAAGCGGCTGCGAGGGAATCCGCGGGTTCGTATGCGACAGACCACCATCGGATCTGGCGGTACCAACTGCATGGTCACACTCGCGTTCAATCTCGACCGCGCCGCCTTCACCGATGTACGCATACGCCGCGCGATCGCGCATGCAATCGACCGCAACGCAATCCTCGAACGCATTCAGTTTGGATCCGGCCGCGTCCCGCTCGCGCCGATCTCGTCGCGCATCCCATTGGCCACCGCGCCGGGATTGCAGCTGCCCGTCTACGACACCGCTCTTTCGGCCAGGCTGCTCGAACAAGCGGGCTGGCCGCGAGGCCAAGTTCTGGACCTCAAGCTGCTCCCGTCGTTTCGCGCTTATGCGGAGCTCATCCGGGCGCAACTCCGCGCGGTCGGCATAGACGCGAGACTGCAGCTTCTCGAACAGGCCGTGTTCGTCCACGATGTGTTCGATCGTCGTGACTTCGACATGGCCATGATCTCATATTGCAATGGTACGGACCCTCAGATCGGCGTGCGACGGCAGTACGTTTCGAGCAGTATCGGTGCGGTGCCGTTCTCCAATGCGGCCGGGTACCGTAACGCAGAAATGGACAGCTTGTTCGACGTCGCGGGTCGTCTCGTCGAACCGGCGGACCGCCAACGCACGTACCTTCACATTCAACAGCTTGCCGTGCGCGATCTGCCCTATATATGGCTGCTGGAAAGTGAGGCGACGCAAGCGCATCTTGTGCGATGCGCAGGCTTCGCTTTCGGCGCACACTTCGCCGCGACCGCGCGCTGCAGATGATGCGCTATCTCGTGCGCCGGCTGCTGCTGGTCCCACTGACAGTCATGGCGATCGTCACCATCAGCTTCATCATGATTCACGCAGCACCCGGCGATCCGGTGCTCGCCCTGGCGGGGGAGCATGGAGACCGCGCCTACTATGAATTCATGCGCGAACGATTTGGCTTCGATGATCCGCTGCCAACGCGTTTCGTCACCTATGCATCCCGAGTTCTTCGAGGTGATTTCGGAAACTCCTATGTGCAGGGACGGAGCGCGGCAGCGCTGATCGCCGAGCGCGTGCCCGCGACCCTGCTGCTGACTGCAAGTGCACTTGTGCTGGGCGCTCTTGTCAGTATTCCCCTTGGCCTCTGGACCGCACGACGGGCCGGCGGGCGATGGGACGGGTTCGTCAATTTTTTCGCGCTCACGCTCTATTCAATGCCGCTTTTCTGGGTCGGGCAAATGGCGGTGGTTGTGTTTGCAGCGCGCATGGGGTGGCTTCCCGTGGAAGGCATCGCAACGGCCGGCAGTGACGCCACCGGCATTCATCGCGTGACTGATCTGCTCCAACATCTCGCGCTGCCTGCCGTTGTCCTCGCATCACACGAAATTGCTGTGCTGACGAGGTTGGTCCGCAGTGGTGTCGCGCAGGAGCTTGGCCGCGATCACGTGCGCATGGCGCGTGCAAGCGGGCTGAGCGAACGTGTGATTTTGCTGCGTCACGCGCTGCCGCGGCCGATGCTGACCGTCGTCACTGTCGTCGGCACCCGCATCGGTCAATTGTTCGCGGGCGCGCTCGTCGTCGAGATTGTCTTTGGCTGGCCGGGGATGGGGCGCCTGTTGCTCTCGGCGCTGCAAGCCCGGGACGCACCCATCCTGCTTGCGTTCTTCTTCCTCGTCTCGTGCTCCGTTGTCATCGCAAACCTCGTTGCCGACGTGATCTATGCCGCGATCGATCCGCGCATCCGATACGGGTGATCCCCAACCCCTGACGGCGATCCCTCAACGACCCTGCGCGGCTCCTCGCACGTGGTCGAGGGTGATCCGCAGCCCGCACGGAATGGCAGGCGCGGGAATCATGGGGGCCATGGGCCTGCTCGCATTGTCCGCACCGCTGCTGGCTCCAGCAGACCCATTCGCGCTCGTCGGTGCCGCACTCGATCCGCCGTCCCTCCACCATCTCATGGGAACCGACATTCTCGGGCGGGACCTCCTGAGCGGCGTATTGTACGGTGCGCGCACTTCTCTGGTCGTTGCCGGCATTACCGGCGCGCTTGCGTTCATCATAGGGACGGGCACCGGCCTCGTCGCCGGTTACGCGGGCGGATGGACCGACGACGTGCTCATGCGTCTCGCTGAAATTGTGCAGGTTCTACCCCGCTTCTTTTTTGCCGTGCTCGCAGTTGCGCTGTTCGGACCGGGGTTGGACCGCATCATCCTCGCGCTCGCAATCACGTCATGGCCCGGACTGGCGCGTGTCGTGCGCGCGGAGGTTCTCGCATTGCGAACGCAGGACTTCGTTCGCGCAGCAGAGGCCGCGGGCGCATCCCACACCCGCATTGTCATGCGCGAACTTCTGCCAGGCGTCCTGTCTCCCGCGTTTGTCATGATCGGACTTTTGCTAGGCCAGGTGCTGTTGCTCGAAGCAAGCCTCGGCTTTCTGGGGCTGGGCGATCCCAACCTGGCGAGTTGGGGTGCCCTCATCAGTCAGGGGCAGCCCTTTCTGCTCGTCGCATGGTGGCTGCCGTTGTTCCCCGGCCTGGCCATCACCCTGACCGTGCTGGGAATGAACCTGCTCGTTGACGCCTTTTCCGGTTCCGTCCCCACGTGACCACCGGGCTCCTTCAACCGATGTTGCAGGTCGAGAGCCTCGCCGTACGCTTCTCGAGGCCGGGCACTGCGACTGTACAAGCAGTCGATCCTCCCTTGAACTTCGCTGTTCACAGAGGCGAAACCGTCGGACTTGCAGGTCCATCAGGAGCAGGCAAGACGGTTACAGCACTCGCCATCCTCGGTCTGCTGCCAACGGGCGCGGCTGCTTCGGGCGCCGTCCTCTGGCGTGGGCTCAATCTGCTGTCATCCAGCGAATCACTCCTCCGGACGCTGCGCGGCCGTGAGATAGCACTGATACCGCAGGACCCGATGTCGGCGCTGCATCCTTTCTACCAGGTGCACAGGCAGGTTGCGGAAGCGGTTCGTGCACATCAGCGGGACATCACCCGCTCCGACGCGCTGGACATGGCGCGGCTGCTGCTGGATCGCGTGGGCATTCCACGTTTCCACGGCCATGACGGCGGCTATCCGTTTCAGTGGTCGGGAGGCATGCTTCAGCGCGCACTCATCGCCATGGCAATTGCCCACGGACCGGCGCTCATCATCGCGGATGAACCAACCACGGCACTTGATGCCACGACACGAATTGAGATCCTACGGCTGCTCCGCTCGGTTCAGGAAAGCACGGGTTCCTCGATACTTCTGATCACACACGACCGCGATGTAATGACGGCAATGGCGGATCGCGTCGTTTCGATCGGCAGAGTTCCGCCACCGGCATCTGCGCATTACGCAGCCACGGCAGGAAGCGAACAGTCAGCGGGAGAAGTGCTGCGCGTGGTTGACCTCGCGGTGCACTACAGTGGTGCAGGCGGTAGTGGTGCAGGCGGCCACGTGCGTGCAGTCGACGGAGTGAGCCTGCACATCAACGGGGGCGAGACATTTGCAATCGTGGGCGAGTCCGGGTGCGGGAAGTCCACACTGGCGCGCACGCTCGTAGGTCTTGAACGGCCGATCCGTGGTACCATCTCAATCGAGGGTCAGAACTTGGTGGGAGCGACGCGGACCGCATTGCGGGACCGGCGCCGGCGTATTCAGATCGTATTTCAGGACTCGGCTTCCGCACTCAACCCCCGTCGCAAAGTCGGTCCGTGCATCGCTGAACCCCTTCACATCCACGGGTGCTATCGGGGCAAGGGTGGCCCTGCGCAGGTTGCTGCACTGCTGGAGCTGGTCGGCCTGGCGCCTTACCACGCCGATCGCTATCCCCATCAGCTTTCGGGTGGAGAACGCCAGCGCGTGGCAATCGCCCGCGCCATCGCGCTGCAGCCTGCCATTGTGGTTCTTGACGAACCGTTCACCGCGCTCGACTGGGGCGCACGCGACGATCTGCTGGTTGTTCTGCGACGGCTGCAGACCGAGTTTCACACCGCCTTATTGTTGATCGCACATGACCTGCAACTCGTACGTCAGATCGCTGCACGCACGGCGGTGATGCGGGACGGTAAGTTCGTCGAGCAGGGAGAAACGGCCGCGCTCTTCGCGAAGCCATCGCACGATTACACACGCGCTCTAGTGGCTGGATCCCTCGCCGACCAGACGGTCCGCCAGCCGCTGCACCTCGACCATCGCCGGTGACGCCGGATTGTAATCGAGCGGTGTGCTGCCCGCGCGCTCGGCCTCGAGCAAACCGGCATCATACGGAATCTCGGCAATCAGCTCCAGATCGTGCGCCCGGCAGAATTCGCGCACGGCCTCGCGATCCCCGTCGTCACGAAGTTTGTTGGCGACCGCCGACACGTTGTGAATGCCTAGCTCACGTGCCAGAACCGCAACCCGACGGGCGGTCTCCATCGAACGGTAGTACGGTTCAATGGCGGCGAGCAGGCGTGTAACATCCTTGCCGGTCCCGCGCGACAGGTGCTCGAGACCCGCTTCCATATCGATGATGAGATCCCGCTCCCGCGCGGGACGTGCGACCATTTCCGACACAAAGCCACGGACCGCGGCGTGAGCGCGGCACATTCAGCCTTTCCCGCCATGGCCCACCGCACCCATGACCATCAGCCGGACGCCATCCGGACCGGTCACACCATATGCTTCGATCAGTGCTTCTGGATCTGCCGTGAACACGGACCGCACCGTGCCATCCGCGTCCGTCTGCCGCTCCAACAGATCCAGTGGCAGATTGAGCAGTTGCTGCGCTTGCTGCGGCGCAACACCGAGTATGATGGCGAGGTTCGGGTTGGTGTCCGCATCGATCGCAAGCACGTCCCGGCCCGAACGCGCGAGCATACGCGCCAGACTGCCGGATATCGTGGTCTTGCCTGTTCCGCCTTTGCCAGCAATTGCCAAGCGCATCAGTGATTCCTTTCGGGGTGGAAGGCTCGGCACGCCGCCGGACCTTCAGGACTCGTTTGACAGTCGCAATTCGGATCGCTGCATTCGCCATGACCCTGCGCGAGCATGGGCGCGAATTCCTCGGCGAACCTGCGCGACGCTTCTCTTCGGCCTACCTCGGTGAGCCGGTATTCGCTTCCCTCTACTTCCATGACATCGCCACGGGACAACAGCTTTTGCAGTGCGGCATAAACTTCACCTTCCGATTGGGCAAGGAACCGGACGATCCCCTTGAAGGTTGTACTGCCCCCCGCAAATCCTTCGCCTTCCATCCAGAATAGAAGTTCCAGTATCTCGTCCATCCGCGCGATCGACACACCTGGCGCCGGCGTTGGCGCCGCATGCAACAGGTCGACAATCGCACGCACTGCAGCAGGTACCGCGCGTGCAACCACCGGGGATAACCCGGTAACGAGCTCATCAACTTCCTCCGGCTCGCATCCCACCATGTAGATCTCGCTCGGCAGCGCGCCGAGCGCCCGCGCTACCATCAATGCACGCGATGGGATCGCCAGATGCATGTCGATCTCACGTGCGACCGCGATATCCTCGACCAGGCGGACATACAGCGTACCCGGTTCACCCTGTTCGTTCATGGCATCGACTACGATCAGCCGATCATATCCGCCCAGCAGTTCCTGCGCGAGCCGTATTCCGCCCGTTCCCACTTCCATAAGTTCCACCGACGCCGGCAACGGTGCCGCTGCCAGCTGCCGCAATACTTCTATTCCGAAGCCGTCATCCCCGCGCAGCACATTTCCGAACGCGGCGACGAGCGTTCGCGAACTCATGTCTGTTCCTCCGTGCTGCGTGCTATGTGGATGCCCTCGTCAGTGACCGATACGGGATAAACCGGAATGTTGTCGCCCTCCATGTCCATACGGCGACCGGTCCGAATGTCGTATATGCACCCGTGCCACGAGCACTTCAATGTCGCCCCCTCGAGCACGCTGAATTGCAGCGGCAACGGCGTGTCCCCGCATCGATTCTGCACCGCGTAGACTTCGCCGTCGAGCTGCACGAGGAGGATCGAAAGGTCGTCCACCTCGACAGCATGGATCGGCCCGCCCGCGAAGTCGCCCGTCCCGCCGACCCGTTGATATACGGGCTTACGCATGGGTCTCGCCCTCATCAGCTGGATGAGCTTGCCGCTTTTTTGGTCACGCGCCTGCAGTTCCAACTGCTGAAATCCGATCAGGCCCGCTGTCAGCGCGGACTCCACGTCCTGGCGTACTGCTGCTACTGTGACGTTCGCTGCTTCGATGCCGTGCAACCGAACGTAAACGGCGCCGCCCACCACCTCGAGCAGTTCGACGTCGATCCCGCGCGCATGGAGATGGCCTCGCACTGCGTCCAGCGCTTCTTCTGCCTGCAGACGCCGGTCGACCGCGATCAGATCGTACGACATCAGCAGCAAACGAATCGCCGGGTCGGCGATCAAGCGATTGACGAATGCGTCCCCCGCCATACCGCGGATCGCATCCATGAGATGCGTCAACGCCGTACGATGAATAACATCGATACTCTCGAGCAGGGCTCCGACCTGCTGAACAACTTCTGCATCTGCGTGACACTGCAGCCTCTCGATGAGTGCATTGACCTCATCGATCACATCCGGCGCCGTTACGCGAACGTCCGTCTCCTCCATGATTACGTGAACGACATGGCAGCCAGGCCGCCGAGCGGAGATAGCGGCAGGCGTGCTGCGTACGCGTCATCATGCGCGAGACGGGTTACACACCGGCAGGCCGGCTCGAGAGCGGCGGCCACAGCGGGGCTTAGTTCGTGGCCGAACTCGTGCTCGAGCGGCTCGATCTCGACTACACACACCATGTCCGGCAGCGCCTGAAACTGTCTGGCCACGATGAGCGTGTTGTCCAGGTGAATGATGCCCGTCACTGCATCGCACACCGCTCGGTGGACCTCTTCCGGATCGGGAAGTACACCATCCCATCGGTAGGCCGTTATGGAGCCGGGCGGATTCAAACCCCGTGCAATCGCCGATACGAAAATAACACGCGCCCAGGCCGGCTCATCCTGCAACCGCTGGGCAACCGCGACCGGGTTGAAGCTGAGATCCTCCACCAGGACACGCAGGCCGAGATCCCGCGTCATCAATCGCTCGCAGACCAGGAGGCCGGCGGAATGGTCGCACAGGTCAGGGTAGTCAACGGCGCCGACAATCACTCGACGCTGCACTGCCGCATCTGTCACGCGTCTGCACCGCACGCGCATGTGTTCACTTCGCGGGTGATCATTTCATCGCCGCACTGGATGTGCGTTGTGCACGGCATGCACGGGTCGAAGCTGCGGATGGCGCGCAATATGTCGATGCCCTTGAATCCCTTGGGGTCGTCCGTTTCCTCGAGTAGTGGCGTGTTCAACACGGCCTCCTCATACGGACCCGGCTGCCCCCACCGGTCGGTCGGCGATGCATTCCACGTCGATGGTGTGATAATCTGGTAGTTGGACACCGCACCGCGATCGAGCGACAGATGGTGCGTCAGGTATCCACGTCCTGCCCCCCAGAAACCGACGCCGAGCTGCTCGCCTTTACGGGGGATCTCGAATTTCGTACTGGTCTTGAGGTCACCGATTTTGACCCGTTCCATCGCCGCCAGCCAGTTGTTGAACGCGATCATGGCCGTTGATGCAACGCAATGCGCGCGAGCACGGTTCCGTTCGAATGCGTTCCACACCTCCGGTATATGCCACTCCAGCTCCATCTCCGGCAGCTTGCCCGCCGGCACGCGTACCTTGAGGGAGTGACCCGTTGATTCGATGAACGGATTGTCCGGCAGCTTTCTCGCCGCGGCAGTGTTCCACAATCGAGCGTAACAACCCGCCTCCATCGCTTGGCGGTCCCAGCGGGGCGCCGTGTCCCAGGTGTACTTCTCTTTCCAGTTCTGCCCCTGTGGCCGCGGCTTTGTCACCTTGTTCCATGGGTGGTGGGGCGAGAGTGGCCGGCCCGTGGGATCGCTTTCGTAGCGCGTCCTCTGACCTTCGCCCGTCCACTCCTCGTAAAACGAGTGCTCGACAAATTCCTCCAGACCCATGTTGATCACATGCAGGTCAGTCGTGACAAGCTCGCCGTCCACAATCGCTCCAGGCGTGTACCACCGGGCGTCACCCCACGTACCTGCATTCACGTATTTCGCATCGTAGACGCCCGGAATATCGAATATCCCGGTGTCGATCATGTTGGCGCGACGCGCACCGACTTTTTTGTACTCAGGGTTCGCGTCGTAGAAAAACTCAGTAATGTCGTCCCAGATGCAGGCGATCTTCTTGCCGTAATCGAAGAACTGATTGAGACGAAGAAGCATTTCATTCATCACAGTGAGCGTGATGGTGGAGCTCATGCCTCCCGGCACCATGGTCTGTGGATGCGGGTATTTGCCGCAGATCAGGACGTACGCTTCGCGCGCCACGCGGGTCATGTGCAGGGCTTCCAGATAGAGCTTGCCCGACAACGGATTCAGATCCTCCATCAGATCGAACATGGTTCTGTAGCCATGCACGTCTCCGTGCGAAGCGTCCGTGTGCCTGGCGCGATCGAGCAGACCGGGATTGGTCTGTGCGACGATCATCGCCGAGTAGTCCGGTCCCGCCAGCAGATGAAGGTGCAACGGGTGGTCGTACAGAAATTCGAGTGCGAGCGCGATATTGCGAATCAGTACTCCGAGCGGCGGGGGTTCGCATCCGATCGCCATTTCGGTCGCCATGGCAGAGCATGCTGAATGCACACCGCCGCAGACACCACACGCACGGCTGGTGATGAAGATGGCATCACGGGGATCGCGGCCCACCATGATGACTTCGTAACCACGGAACAGGGTCGCGACCGACCGCGCTTCCACGACCTTGCGCGCCTTCAAGTCGGTGACGGTATGGAACGCGAGCGCGCCGGCGACGCGGGTCA
>JBDSPG010000281.1:0-5477 GCA_039912685.1 Longimicrobiales bacterium
TGATATCGGCGCGCAGTCCACAATCGGCGCGGTCTACACCGATCGCATAGAAGGCGACAACTACAACCGCGTTGCCGGACTCGACACGCACATCGTGTTCGGCGGCGATCGCTACGTATTCGACGGACAGGTTGCCACGAGCTTCACGCGCATCGGCACGAACCCGGAGCTGAACGGAAAGCCGATGTACGACTTCGCTCTCAACCGCACCGGCCGCGAGTTTGGATGGAACGTCGGAATCGAAGCCTACCATCCCGAGTTCATCACGCAGAGCGGGTTCATTCGTCGTACAGGCATCACGCACGCCAGGATAATACCGCGCTGGACGTGGTTCCCGAAGAACAGCTTCATCCGGACGATCTCTTTCCAGCCGCGCGCGGAAGGCACTTGGGATTGGGACCGCTTCATGAAGGGCACGTTCCCGAACGACCTTCAGATGAACAGCTTCACGAACGCTGTCTTCACCAACGGCTGGCGTGCGCACGTGTTCCACTGGAGCGAGACGTTCAAGTATCCTGCGGATTTCTATGCGAGCTACTACACAGCACGGGCGAATGCGACGACGGGCGTTGCCGACACAGTGCCGTACGTCGGCACGGACAGACTCACAAACGTCGGTGTCATGACGAACATCAGCACGCCGCAATGGCGTCAATTCTCCGCCAGCGCAGAAATCGGGGGTGGGCAGGACGACAACTTTGACGAATGGTCGTCTGCGTTGATTCTTAACGAGACGATCTCGCTCAACTGGCAGCCGACGGAGAAGCTGCGCGTCAGCGGCCGTTACCTGGAGCAGCGGGTGTATCGCAAGAGCGACGGCAGCCTGGTAAAAATTTCCTCGGCGCCGCGGCTCAAGATGGAGTATCAAATCAACCGCCCGATGTTCTTCCGCTTCGTCGGCCAATACTCATCGTCGAAGCGGGACGCACTGCGCGATGACTCGCGAACCGAAGCGCCAATCCTGATCCGCAATAGCGACGGTTCCTTCCGACCGTCCACCGCACAGGAAGGCGGATCGTTCCGCGCCGACTGGCTGTTCTCGTATCAGCCCAACCCGGGTACGGTGTTGTTCGCCGGTTACGGCGGCAGCCTCGCCAGTGAGTCCTATTTCGCACCAAGCGAGCTGGAGCGTGTGAATGATGGGTTCTTCGTGAAGCTGAGTTACCTGTGGCGAGCGAAGTAAGACGCCGATTGTCGGTCTCGTTTCTCGTGACCCATTCCGACATGGTCTCGCACCGCAGACGCGATTAATTTCGCTAAATGGATAGCGAAACCCGGACGGTCCTGGAGCAGGTCATCAACGGCATGGACGCCGGGTTCGCTCATGCGAACCAACGTATGGACGCGGGGTTCGCTCGTGTGAACCAACGCATGGACGCGCTGCACGCCGAAATGCGTGACGGATTCAGATCCGTCGACGAACGGCTCAAATCCCTCGAGCGTGACGTGAGTGCGCTCTGGGCTGAGAGCAAGAATCACACTGCTGCCATCACCGACGGCCGTCAGTGCAGTAACTACTGCCGGACGGTGACGCCCGCGCCGCCCCTCTTGTCTGCGTCCGCGACCGACGTCGCGATAATCATGGCTGTACCCGCCGTTACGCCGGTCACGAGACCCGTGCTGCTTACCGTCGCGACCGCCGGATTCGAGCTGCTCCACGTTACGCCGGTATTCGACGTGTTGCGCACGACCGCACTGAGTTGCGCGGTGCGCCCGGTCACCATCGCGACCCGTTCCGGACTTACCTTGATCTCGATGGCCGGTAGCGGACGGACCGTGATGGACGCGCCACCCCGCCGCTCGGTGTTCGCCTGCGACGTCGCAATGATCGACGCGTTGCCGGCCGCGACTGCAGTGACGAGCCCGGTGCTGCTGACCGTCGCCACCGCTGGATTCGAGCTGCTCCACGTCACGGCCGTATTCGACGCACCAGTCACCGTCGCAGTCAGCTGCTGCGTTGCGCCCGGCAGAAGCGCCGCGGTCTTCGGCGTTACGCTGATCTCGATGGGCGGCGTGCGCACTGCAATCGATGCGGCAGCCCGCTTGTCCGGATCGACCGTCGACTTCGCGACGATCGTCGCATTACCCGAGGAAACGCCGGTAACGAGGCCCGTGCTGCTCACAGTTGCCACGGCCGTGTTCGAGCTGGTCCATGTCACGGTGGACGCCGACAGGCCCGTGACTGTAGCCGTGAGCTGAATGGTCGCTCCCGGCGCGATTGCGGCAGTCTTCGGTGTTACGACGACGGTGCCAGGCGGGCTATAGAGACCGGACTGCGCCGCGTCGCTGATCTGGCGGCTGTCGGTCGGGCTCGAACAGGCGGCCAGAGCGAGGGCCATGAGAAAGGGCAGGCGGCGGGGCCCGCCGAAACGTCGACGCGTCATCGTGATTCTCCGGGATATTGGAATGTCTGAACATATCTGTGGCCGAGACCCGTGGCAATGTTCATGATGAGTCAGTGGTTCTCACTGCGAACGTGAAGACATCCGGACGGTGGTAGTGTCCCGCGACGTCGAGCGTCATGCTCTCCTGTCGCACCCGCCCCAGGTCGAGCTCCGCAAAGAGCACGGCACTGCGGTCGAATACGGGCTCCACCACGTAACGCCCGTCCGGACCGATGATGGCACTGCCACCACGCAGGATGAAATCGTCCGGTGATGTAACGCGGTCCGGATGTGGAATGAGTTCGGCGGGTAAAGCGGACGCGCGCATGATCGACCCGGCCGCAAGGACGAAGCATCGTCCCTCGAACGCGTACTGCCTGCTTGCGATCTGGTGCATCTCATGGGCGGTCGGCCAGACTGCGACATGCACATCCTCGCCGGACTCGTGCAACGCCTGCCGCGCGAGTGGCATCCAGTGCTCCCAGCAAACCAATCCCCCGATGCGGCCCGCGGGCGTATTCACCGCATGCAGTCCCCGCGCATCGCCGGGTGCCCACACCAGACGTTCGGTATATGTGGGAATGAGCTTCCGATGATGATTGAGAAGGCTCCCGTCCGGTCCGAACGTGAGCAGCGAATTGAAGAGGGAACCGCGACCTGGTCCTTCGTCCACGCTCTCCGTCACACCGATCACGAGTGTCACCGCAGCATCACGCGCCATCGCGGCGACCACTGCGAACGTGCGGCCAGCAACATTCACAGCATCGCGCGCCATGCGCGCAAATACGGCTTTCGTCGGCGCGTAATCCCACAATGCTACATCGCGACACACGTCCAGCCAGGCGGGATATCCGGGTAGCCACGTTTCCGGGAACACCACGAGCGATGCGCCGCCGCGCCGTGCTGCTTCGATCCCTTCCGCCGTGCGCTCGAGGGCGTCTGCGAGCGTGTGTCCCACCTCCGCCTGGACGATTGCTGCCGTAACGCCCGACGGTTCGACCTTTCGTACCTTGGTCATGCAGAGCCCGCCAGTTGAGGTTCAGGAACGACTGCCACGTATGGGCTTCTACGATCCGCAAGACCGAGCCCACACGGGCTCGCGGACCTGTCGATAACGCTCCGATCTGCGGCGGATCGCTTTTCGCTCTATCTTCAAGCATGGCACACAACTCTTCGTCCCGCGATGCCGCTGCACATGCGCACGATGTGCTTACAGACCCGGAGCGCTTGCGTCAGCTCAGGGCGACATCACTGCTCGATGCGCCGACCGAGGAGGCCTTCGACCGGTTGACCCGCCTGGCCGGCAAGCTGCTCCGGGCGCCGCTCGCTACGGTCACGCTCGTAGACGACGATCGCCAGTTCTACATGAGCTGCACCGGCTTTCCCGAGCCGCTCGCGACGGAGCGCGAGACGCCGCTGGAATTCTCTTTCTGCCGGCACACGGTTGTCCTCGGCAAACCGCTCATCATCGGTGATGTGCGCGGTCACCCCCTCGTCGGTGACAACCCTGCGATCGGCCAGTTCGGCGTGACCGCGTATGCCGGCATCCCTCTGCTGTCGGGAAGCGGTCACGCGCTGGGAACGCTGTGCGTTATGGATTTCGTGGTCCGCGAGTGGAGCGCGGAAGAGATCTCCAGCCTCACCGATCTCGCGGCGGCAGTCAGCACGGAGATCGAGCTGCGGATGGACATCCGGGAACGCGTTCGGGTGGAGGCCGAGCTGAACCGCGCGCTACGAATGCGAGATGAGGTGTTGGGCGTTGTCTCCCACGACCTGCGCAACCCAGTGCACACGGTGACGCTCGCGGCCGGGGTGCTGCTCGAGTTGCTGGCGGACGGGCCGGAGCAGGCGGTCACGCGGCAGCACCTGCAGATCATCCGGCGCGCGGCCTGGCAGATGGACGGGCTGATCCGGGACCTGCTTGACGCGGCGAGCATTGGCTCGGGCCAACTGTCCGTGGAGCTCGAGCGGCAGGACGCCGACGCGCTGCTTCACGCGGCCGCCGAAGTACTGCGGCCGATCGTTGAGGAGGCCGGGCTGCAGTTCGACGTCCACGTGGAGCCAGGCGGTCCCGCTGTCCTCGCTGACTCCGACCGCATCGTCCAACTCCTGTCCAACCTGGTCGGGAATGCAGTCAGGTTCACGGAGCCGGGCGGGACAATCAGGATCGCCGCGGAGCCCGCAACCGGCGGAATGCAGTTCAGCGTCAGCGACTCCGGCGCGGGCATCCCGGAGGAAGAGCTGGCCCACATATTCGAGCGGTTCTGGCGGGCGGAGCGCTCGGATCAGGGCGGCGCCGGACTCGGCCTCGCGATATCGAGGGGAATCGTGGAAGCGCATAACGGCCAGCTCCGAGTGGAAAGCACCGTCAGCGAAGGCAGCATGTTCTACTTCACACTGCCGCCCGCAACGTAGGAACTTTTGCAGACGCCTTTGCATTGCTATTGAGGTAATGTCTGCCGTCCAGCACGAGAGGACCATGAAGCGCCACCATTGGATTGTCCGACTCACCCATTGGGTGAATGCCGTGGCGCTCACCATCATGGTGGGCAGCGGACTACGCATCTTCAATGCGTATCCGCGATTCGCACGACGTGGCGAATCTTTCTGCTGTTATCCATTCGAAGGCCATCCGTTCCCGCACTGGGCTACGTTCGGGGGCTGGCTCGCCGGCGCCCGCAACTGGCATTTTGCCATGATGTGGGTGCTGGTCGTGAACGGGCTGATATATCTCGGCTTTGTCTACCTGCACGGTGAATGGCGCGACCTCGTACCACGCCGCGGTGACCTGCGTGACAGTTGGGAGATGATCAAGTTCTACCTGTTTGTACGCAAACGTCATCCGCATCAGGGCAAGCACAATGCGCTGCAGAAGGGTGCGTACTTCGCGCTGCCGCTTCTGGGCACCGCCGCCGTGCTCAGCGGTCTGGCGATCTGGAAGCCGGTGCAGCTCGCAATTCTCACGAATCTGCTCGGTGGATACGTATGGGCCAGATACTGGCACTTCATGACCATGACGGCGATCGTCGCACTTTCTGTAGTTCACATTTTCATGGTATTCGCGGTGGATCCGTACTCCCTTCGTTCAATCGT
>JBDSPG010000290.1:0-4321 GCA_039912685.1 Longimicrobiales bacterium
GCACGGCTTCGAGGGACGTTACGGCGAAATCGAAGCACCGGGCCGCGTTGTTCAGACGTTCGAGTGGGACGGCATGCCTGCACACGTCGCACTCGAGACCGCGACACTCGAGGACCTTGGCGACGGCCGCACACGTCTCGTAACCGTTTCCCTCTTCCACACCGGCGAAGATCGCGATGGCATGATGCAGTCCGGCATGGAAGGCGGCGTCAACGAGAGTCACGCGGCGCTCGATCGCGTGCTCGCAGCGATGTAGTACTGGCGCAGCTCCCGTCGCATTCATCATCTTCCGGTGAATGCACATTCACCAGGAGCGACAAATGTATCTCGTGCGCGAAATCATGTATTGCAAGCCGGGCAAGGTCCGCCCGATGGTGGACAAGTTCCTGAAGATGTCGAAGCTGAGTGAGAGATCGGGCATGCCGAAGATGCGTACAATGACGGACTTCGTCGGCGAACAATACTGGACGATCGTCGTGGAAATGGAAGTCGCGAGTCTCGCCGAATTCGAGAAGATGATGTCGCCGGAAGGGATGGCAGACATGCCGCCCGCCGACATGAAGGAGATGGAGGAGATCATGAAGGACTACCATGATCTCGTGCTGCGCGGGCGACGCGAGGTTTTCCGAATCGAAGGCTAAGCGCTGTCGCGCGCTCAGATCTTTTGTTTCTTCTTTGGTCTGGGCGGCGGGAGCTCGCGCTCGGTGATCCGGATCAGGTTCGTCATCATGTCCGGATCATCGAGCACTTCGTCGAGCACATAGCAGTTCTTCGCACCAGGATACGGTGGTGCCTCCACGGGCGTTCCGAGCATTGAGCGGCTCCCTTCCGTCGGCTTCAGGAAGAACTGGTTGTCGGCCAGCAGCGCGACGACTTTCTCCCCGACATAGACCGCGTATTCGCCAAACATCTTGCGATGCGTGAGGTTTGGAATCCCGCGTATCTGTCCCATCGCATACGCCGCGTATTCAGCATCGGTCGCCATGATTGCTGTTCCTCAGCCCCAGCGTTCGTCCGCTGTAGGCCCGTATATCATCGGCAGCGGTACATCGACGAGTCGAGCGTACACCGTCAGCTGACCGCGGTGATGACAGAAGTGATTCAGGTGTTGCCGTACTGCTTCGCCTTTCGGCATCGTCATGAGTGTCTGGTCGCCCATCTTGAGCGACCAGCTTTCATTCAACGCATCCCCCGTGACTTTCTGTAGCGCATCGCGCGCTTTTGCGACGTTCTCGTCGAACATGGCAACCAGCTTTTCCGTCTTCTCAAAACTGTAGCCGCCAGATTCCCCGCCGCCCTTGATGTCGATGAACGGATCATTGAGCGTCTGGGCGATCCAGCCCGGCATCCACGCAACGAGCTGGGTCAGGTGTCCGAGTGCAAACGACTTCTCGTGCGGCTTCCACTGCGCCTTGTCGGATGGTATGCGTTCCAGCAGACGGCGGGTGGAAGCCATCTCCTCGTCGAACTCCTTGAGCGGGATTGCGGTCATGTGTTCCTCTCGTCAAGGATGGGTCGCGGCATGTGCATACTATATGTGCGGCCGGCCGCTTGTTCAATCAACGCACCCCTTCCGCGTCCCCCAAGCCTGGATTCCGCGAGAAACGGACGTATATGTCCAATCATCGCGGTTGACATGCGCGTGACCGGCGGCAATCATGGCCTCATGCCAACCGGAAAACAAACCCATAATACCGATCGAGCCCTCTCCATCTCCGCCGTCCTGCTGGCGCTCTTCGCCTGTCTACCCGGCGCCGTACACGGGCAAGTGCTCGCGAACACCTCTGGCAAGCCCGGTGTTGTGGAGGTCACGATCACCGCCGAACCGGCGAACCTGTCGATTGTTCCAGGACCCAATACACCGTCCTATGCCTACAACGGCCGCGTACCCGGGCCAACGCTCGAGTTGCGCGAAGGGGACAGCGTGATCGTGCATTTCCGCAACCGCCTGCCGGAGCCGAGCACCATCCACTGGCACGGTCTGCACATCCCTGTGGCGTCCGATGGAAGCCCTTACTACCCGGTGCAGCCAGGCGAACAGTACGACTACGCATTCCGGATCATGCCCGGTACCGCGGGCACGTACTGGTATCATCCGCATCCGCACAACACCGGTCATCAAATCGGAAAGGGTCTGTACGGCGCGCTCATTATCCGTTCTGCCGTCGATCCGGTTCCGACCGCGGTCACCGAAAAGCTTCTGATTCTCGCCGACAACAGGTTCACTGCGGACGGCGCTGTGGACTTCCCGGATCCGATGTCGCTTGCGGGCCGCATCGACCGTGAGAATGGACGTGAGGGTCCTGTGCTTTTCGTGAACGGCCATGTGCTGCCGGTGTTGCGGATCCGAAGCGGTGAGGTGCAACGCTGGCGCATCATCAATGCGACGGCAGCTCGGGTTTTTCGTCTATCACTCCCCGGTCACACATTTCTTCACATTGGTAGTGATGGCGGTCTATTCGAGCATCCCATCGAAGTCAACGAGATTGTGATCGCGAACAGCGAGCGTGTCGAGCTGCTCGTGCGCGGCACCGGCACGCCTGGCGACAGTGTACAGCTGCAGACGCTGCCGTATGACCGCTACATACCGCAGACCCGACCCGCGAGCTGGAACGAACCGCGCAAACTCCTGACGCTCGCGTATGACGCGGGGCCGGCCGTCAAGATGGTGACGCTGCCTGCGACGTATCGCGTGGTTCCGCGCATCGACACGACGCTCGTAACTGCAACACGCGTCATCTCACTCAGCCAGGGTCTCATCAACGGGAAGCTGCATGACATGAGTCGCGTTGATGTCACGGCGCAGCTCGGTGCGACGGAAATCTGGCAGGTTGAGAATCTCGTCGGCATGGACCATCCATTCCATCTGCACGGATTCCAGTTCCAGGTCCTGGATCGCAACGGCGTTCCCGAACCGTACGTAAGCTGGAAGGATTCGGTGAATGTTCCGAAGCACGAGACTGTGCGGTTCGTGGTTCGCTATTCAGACTTCCCGGGCAAATGGATGTTTCACTGCCATATCCTCGATCATGAGGATCACGGCATGATGGGAGTTCTCGAAGTGAAAGGTGACGGACGATGAAAATCAGGATCGCCAGCATTCTCGGTGTGTCGTACATCCCGCTCCTGTTCGCGGCTTGCGGCGCGTACGTGAACAGCGAGCCCGCGATCAAGTCGACGACGTCCGGGGTCCGATCGCAGGAGACGCTTCAGGCGCAGGTGCTCCGCGGCCGGCAGGTCGTGCTCACCAGCGATTGCAGCGCCTGTCACGGCGGTGCCACCAATGCCGCATCGCCGGAATGGCTGTCCGGCGCAAGGCAGCCGGATGATGTTTTTCCCATCGGCCCATTCAAAACGTTCTCGCGCAATCTTACACCGGACAGTGTTACGGGCCTCGGCGCCGTCAGCGAGCGACAGATTTACAATGCGTTGCGTTACGGTCTCAAGCCGAAGCTCACGCCAGACATTGAGATCACATCAATGACACCGGGAACCGGCAACCATCCCATGCAGCCGAAATATCTCGCGCCGTCGATGCCATGGGGCACATGGCGGCACATGTCGGATGGCGATCTCCGCGCAATCGCGGCATATCTCAAGCACGGCCTCAATCCGGTGCGGAACGCCGTTACGGAAAGCGAGTCGCCCCCGGACTCGTGGGCGAGTGAGTCGACGCTCGACAAGCTCGGTCCCCTGCCGGCGCCGGCGTTCCCTACGGTGAACGAAGTCGGATCCGTAGCCGGCGATCCGCGCGTTGCGCGCGGTCGCGTGCTCATCGTGGAAAAGGCATGCAGCGGCTGTCATGGCGGCGGCTCGAATACCGACAAGCCCGGTTTCCTCGCCGGTGTGATGGATCCCGCGCAGGAATTTGTGATCGGCCCGTTCAAGACGCGGCCGCGTAACCTCACACCGGATAATACCACCGGACTCGGACGATTTTCGGAGCGGCAGATCTTCAACGCACTGCGGTTCGGCCTGCGCCCGGGCGAGACACCGGACGTCATAATTACGTCCACGACTCCCGGTCAGGGCAATCATCCATCGAACCCGAAGTACCTGGCGCCGCCCATGCCGTGGCCGTCATGGCGTCACATGCCGGACGAAGATCTGTGGGCGATCGCTGCGTATCTGAAGCGCGGGTTGAAACCTGTGAAAAACGTCGTTGCCGACAGTGAGGGTCCGCCGGACTTCTGGGCCAGCGCCTACGACCCGTCGATCATCGGGCCGTATCCGGCACCGGCGTTTCCGACGGCGAACGAGCGCGCATGGGTGAAGAAGTAATTTCGGCGGGTCGGTCGCTGCGAACTGATCGCAGCGACCG
>JBDSPG010000292.1:0-9666 GCA_039912685.1 Longimicrobiales bacterium
ACCAGCGCGATCGCAACAACCATAGGTTTGAACAGAGCACCCTTGATCCAGTCGTGGATCACAAAACCGATGAGCGCAGCAGGCAGAAACGCAAGCAACAGATTGACCAGCAGGCGACGTTCGGCAGGACGCTGCCAGCAGCCGAATGTGTGTAGAATCTTCGAGCGGTAGATCCAGACGATGGCGAGGATGGCACCGAGTTGGATGAACACCTCGAACGTTTCCCGCCGTGCGGAGTCGAGAAAGTTCAGCCATTCGCCCGCGAGGATGAGATGGCCTGTCGAGGAGACGGGTATGAATTCCGTCGCACCCTCGACGATACCCATGATGACGGCCTTGCCGATATCGATAATCTGCATTGCACAATCCTTTTCATGTCAGATGCAGGCTCGGCTTCTCCGAACCCTCTTCACCAGACGGCTCTTCACCAGGATTGATGAACAGGTCCGTAATCAGGCCGTACTGTCGTTCGTACAGTCTACGATAGAGTCCGTGTAGCGACATCAGCGAGTCGTGTGTCCCGCGCTCCACGATGCGGCCCGTATCGAGGACCAGAATCTGGTCAGCGCTTCGAACCGTGGACAGGCGGTGCGCAATTACGAACGTCGTTCGGCCGCGCCGCAGATGGCGAAGCCCATCCTGGATCATCGCCTCGGCCTCACTGTCGAGGCTCGACGTCGCCTCATCGAGAATGAGTACGCGGGGATCGGCAAGAATTGCGCGAGCGATCGCGACGCGCTGACGCTGTCCGCCGGACAGCTTGACGCCGCGTTCGCCGACAATGGTGTTGTAGCCATCATCCCACCGGTCGATGAACTCGTCGCAATGGGCGATGTGACTCGCCGCGCGAATCTCTTCATCGGTCGCACCCGGCTTCGCGAATGCAATGTTCTCGCGCACCGTACCGTCGAACAGGAAGTTGTCCTGCATGACCACGCCGAGATGCTGGCGATACTCGCGCAAGCGCAGATCGTTCAGGTCACGACCGTCGATCAGAATGCGGCCGCTCTTCGGACGGTAGAACGCCATAATCAGGCCGACCAGTGTGCTCTTGCCTGAACCCGACGGACCGACAAGTGCCGTCGTTGTCCCCGCGGGCGCGTGGAAATCGATGTCCTTCAGGACGGGAACATCCTCATGGTACTCGAACAGCACGTTTTCGAACTGCACTTCCCCGCCGAGTCCCACTACCGGCGTACGTGACTGATCCTGCTGGTCCTCCGTCGCCTGCGAACGGATCTCGTGGATGCGGTCCAGCCCGGCAAACGCCTCCGAGATCTGTGTGCTGATCGAAGAAATCTGCACTAGCGGCGCGACCATGACACCGACAAAGAAGATGTAGCGGATCAATTCGCCGAGCGTCATGGTCTTATCGAGAATCGCGTGACCGCCGAAGTACATGATCAGCACGCTGACCATGCCAATGATGACAGTCGATACAGCGCCGACGGCTGACGTGCCACTGATCGTTGATGCAATGTTGCGGAACAGACGGTCGACGCCGCCCGCGAATACTTTCTCCTCGCGCTCTTCCGCGACGTACGTCTTCAGCAGCCTTACACCGCCAAGCGATTCAGTCAGTCGGCCCGTCACCTCGGCCTGGATTTCGCCGCGCTTCCGGAAGATCGGACGCAGCCGCTTGAACGCGATCGACATTGCGCCGGCGAAGCACATCATCAACGCGAGCGTTCCAAGTGTCAGTTGCCAGTTCGTGCGCAACAGCACCACCAGCGCGATCAGCGCCGTGATCATGCCGCCAACGAGCTGGATGAGTCCGGTGCCAACGAGATTACGGATACCTTCCGGGTCCGTCATGATGCGCGAAATCATCACGCCGGTCTTGTTCGCATCGAAGTAACTGACGGGCAGCCGGAGAATGTGAGCCTGTACATCGCGGCGCATTTTCGCGATTGCGCCCTGCGCGGCGACGCTCACGACCTGCGAGATCGAGAAGGATGTGATCGCCTGTATGACGGTGGCGAGCGCGATGGCGCCAACCAGCGGCAGCAGAAGGTGACCCTGCTGCTTCGTAATAATGTCGTCGATCAGATATTTGGGTGTGTAGGGAAGGACGAGGCCGGCGAGGCGGTTGATCACCATGAGGCCCAGGCCGATGGACAGCGCCCTGCGATGGTCCGCCACAAGGGCGCGAGCCTCCACCCACGCACTGCGATAGTCGACTTTCTTCTTTTGCTTTGGTTCAGACATGGCGGAAAACTAGCGGCGCGCGGGACAGGCCGCGACCCAACACCCTCGCGGCAATTCGGTCATTCCCTATATTGCTGAACCTGTATCCACAGGACCCTCACAGAAACAGGACCGCACACAATGCGCAGACTCACGACTTTTGCCGCGGGCGTTCTCCTGCTCGCCGCAGCACGGCTGCCGCTTGCCGCCCAGACATTCCCGACCAATGACCCGGTACTGCAGCGCATCTGGGACATCGGCATGAACAACTCCCAGACGGAGAGACTCGCGCAGGCGCTGTTCGATTCCATCGGGCCCCGCTTGACCGGTTCGCCCGGCCAGAAGGCCGGCAATGACTGGCTCGTGAAGATGTACGACTCGTGGGGCATCGACGCGAAGAACGAGAAATACGGAACGTGGCGGGGCTGGCGGCGAGGCATGTCCCATATCGACCTGATGACACCACGGGTCCGGTCGCTCGAGGGGATGATGCTGGCGTACAGCCCTGGCACGGGCGGCAAGCCTGTCACCGGTGGCGTCGTGATGCTGCCGCTCTTCAAGGACAGCGCAGAATTTGTGAAGTGGCTGCCGGAGGCCAAGGGGAAGTACGTGCTTCTCGATGGCGGCGCACTCCCGTCCTGCCGCCCGGCCCTGGACTGGACCACGTTCGGCACGCCGTCCTCGAAGGCGCGCCAGGATACGCTCGAAGGCAAGGTCTACATGGACCGCGTCGCGCGTATTGCAGGCACGCAGTATTCCTTCGGCCTGTCCGGCGGCGCACTCAGCAAGCGGCTCGGCGCCGCTGGAGTCGCCGGTGTCCTGACCTCTCGTATGTCGGATCAGTCCAACCCGACCGCCCAGCGCCCGATCGGCGCTGCTGGTATCGGCATGGCCGGAACTTGGCCGATCTTCGAGACATATCTCGAGTCCGGCGTCGGCGTCGCGCTCAGCTGCGAGGACTACGGCCTCGTCGCTCGTCTAACCGCGAACAACCAGCACCCGACCCTGCGTGTGACCGCCGATGCCGAGCTGCTGGGCGAGGTGCCCGTCTATAACACCATCGCCACGGTAAAGGGCGGCGAGAAGGCGGACGAGGTCGTCATGTTCTCGGCCCACTTCGACTCGTGGGATGCCGGTTCCGGCGCAACCGACAACGGCACGGGCACGTTGGTGATGCTCGAAGCGATGCGCATTCTGAAGCAGGCGTATCCGAACCCGAAGCGCACCCTTATGGCCGGCCATTGGAGCAGTGAGGAGCAGGGGCTCAACGGGTCGACCGCGTGGTCGGAGGATCACCCGGAAGTCGTCACGAAGCTCCAGGCGCTCTTCAACCAGGACAACGGCACCGGTCGCGTTCGCAGTGTCGGCGGCTCGGGGCTGCCAGCCATGTTACCCGCGCTCGAAGGATGGAAGGCAAAGCTGCCCACGGAGTGGACCGACACCGCAGCAGTGCGCTTCAACTTCAACCCGGGTATTCCGCGCCCCGGCGGCACCGACGGCACCGTCTTCGGCTGCCGTGGCGCCCCGCATTTCGGGCTCGGTGCACTCGGCTGGAACTACGGTTCAGAGACATGGCACACCAACCGCGACACGTATGACAAGGTCGTCTTTGATGACCTCAAGTTCAACGCGACCCTGACTGCCATGCTCGCTTATCTGGCGTCCGAGGACCCGACATTCATTGACCGCGCCAAGGTCACGGGCGAATGGCCGGCAAGCTGCGGCAACCCACCCCGTTCGACTCGCGCCCGATAGCACCGCGCAGCATGACAAAAAAGGCTCCCACGGTGCAAACCGTGGGAGCCTTTTTTTGCCTTCGAGTCTGCTGCTGTGTCGAGGTCTAACGCAGCGAGATCGAGTAGCCCGCGAGAACCGCGTATGACCGATTCTTGAGGCTGTTCGATGTATCGTCATTGCTGATGTTCGTCAGGCCGTGTGTGTAGCGACCCTCGATGAGGATGCTGCCGGGACCAGCCTTGAACTCGACGCCTGCAACACCCGTCGCACCGACATCGAACTTCTTGGTATCGATGGTATCTTGGCAGTCGGCCGAAACATTATCGGTGCCCGACGTTATTTCCGCATTGCAGCCCGTCTGGAACCCGAACGTCGGACCCACCATGACGTACGGCGAGATGAGAGGTGCCATGCCGAGTCCGAAGCGCAGCAGCACCGGCACCTCGATGTAGTCGAGCTTGAGACTGGTCTCTCCATCGAAAGTCGTCTGCGGCACTACTGTCCCCTTCGTTGATGCGAGCAACTCGGCTTGCACAGCCATGCCGCCGAGGCCCATACGGATAAAGCCGCCACCCACGAACTTCTTCAGGTAATCCTGCGGATCATCATCATTTTCGACATCCAGCTTCGAGAATGACATTCCACCCTTGAATCCGATGGTCTGCGCCGTCAGCGTGGACTGGAACGTGAAAAGCGCACCTGCAGTCGCTGCAACGGTCGCAAGCATTTTGATCTTGTTCATGGTTCTCCGTTGTTTTGGTGGAGCGATTGTGACGAAACGGTCGGTTAAACCTGCTACGGCACCCGTGCTTGGCGCAAGATATCTGCCACCGCAGCGAGATGTTCGTCCGATGTCGCATTGAGATCGAACAGAATCACGCCCTGCGAGCCAGCCTCCAGCGCGAGAGCAGTCGCCCTTGCGAGCTCCGCGGGCTTGAGGTCCGGAACATAGAGCCCTGTATGAATCGGGGTGCGACCCTGAACGGCCTGCACACATTCGCGCGTTGCAGAGCCCACCCATCCCACTGGCTCGTTGTAGAATCCGTTGTAGATCATCGGCATGAGCGCATCGACATTCCACTTCGTCCAGTCCTGACGCACGAGAGCGCGCGCGATGGTCGGAGTCGGAAACACTGCGGCTGTCACGGGTTTCTTCTCCTCATGCACGGCCGCGCAGATCTGATTGACGATCGCCGTAATCGCATCCCAGCGGAACTTGCGCCACACCTCGTTCGACGGTGCATCCTCGAGCTTGAGCGGATCGAGACCCGTCTGTGCACGAAATTTTTCGCGACACACCTCGCAGTAACAGAAATCATATTCCGCGTATTCGCGATCCTGTACGATGTTGTATTTCGGCCAGAGTGCTACGGGCAGGATGACGTCGGGCAGTCGGATGTAGTCGAGATGAACGCTTGCAAGACCATCGATTTTTGCGACGGCGCGCGCGCGTTCCGTCACCCACTCGCGCACATCCTCGCGTGACGGACACATGAACTGGTAGTAGTTGACGTACGGTGGCTTCACCGCGGTGGACACGCCGTTCCGACTCACGGCATACCACTCCGGATGTGTTTTGATCATCTGATCGCTGCGCATCTGCACGCGCCACGCGTGCACGTCGATGCCTTCCTCTCGTGCGAGCGGGATGATGCGACGCAACTCGTCATCGCCCGCGCCCGGCAGAATTGTGTTCATCCCCGCGCGCGACATGCGGCCCAGCGCCTGCCTCCACTTTTCCGGCGTGTCGTATCCACCCGTCCACGCACCAAAACGCTGCTTCGCGCGAATGAATGATGGTGCCGACGACGACTCCGCTGTCAACCCGCCACAGCCGAATTGCGTCAATCCGCCTGCCGCCGCCGCGCCACCACCGAGCAGACGCAGAAATGTCTTGCGATTCATTGATCCCTCCACATTCTGCCGTCCTCCGTGATGTGCAGTGTACCATTCGTTGCGCGCGCGCTTATTCGATACCCGGTCGTGGTGACTGCGAGCGCGGCGTCCCGTGGCACCCGCCCTTCGTCATGCGCCGCCTCGATCAATGGCGCGAGATCCGCGAGCGTTGTCGCATATCGGCGATGACTCTCGTTGAAACGACGTTGCGCGTAATACAGCGCGCGCAGTCCGTCACGTACTGCTTCTTCCGGATCCGCGCGCACGATGTCGGTGCGTGTGCCCGCCGTGCGACCGGAGAACTGCACGGTACCCCATCGTTCAGGCATATGCATGTTGATTGCACCCTGCGGCGACCACACCCAGTTGTGTTCCGGCAGCAACTTGCCCTCTGCGTTGCGACGCTTCACGTACCCTGCGTCTGTTGCATCAGCATCCCACTCAACGCGAGAGAAATTGATGCGCCACTGCTCGCCGTTGCGAGGACGTCGCTGCTCGAACGCATACTCGCGCAACAAGGACCACGGCAATGCCAGCTCGACTGTCCAGCCGCGATCGCTATCTCTTCCGCGGTTTATGGTACCGTCCACGTGAACCGCGTGCAGCAGACCCGTGATATTCCAATCGTCGAGTGCGCGGCCACCATCACGGTACGCTTTTGTCAGACGCAGGTCCCACACGGTCGCGAGCGCGTTTATCTCGAGCTCGTAATATTCCTGTGTGTCGCCGTCAGGATCGATGAACACCTCGAAGTCGTTGTCGAAGAAAATTACAGAGTCGCGTTGGGTGATCGTGCCCCACACATCGGGCTCAACCAGTTCCGCCGCGATATACAGATACTCGTCATCCCACAGCATTTTCGCGCGTGTGCGCAGGGGCGGTCTCGGCTTCGCCGCACCTTCGATGTCGACGAAATCGTTCGTCCACGGAGCAGCGGCCCATGCGCCTTCGCTCAAGACCCCATCAATGCGCAGTGGTGTGGATATTCTGTATGCGACGTAGGACTCGCGCGGCTCGAATGTGCGCGGGATCACCGCATCCTGTGCGACCGCGTGCGCCGGATTGAGGAGCACGATCGCGAATGATGTGAGCGCGAGGAGCGCATGCACGGAAAGAAGCGCGCTGCCGGCCGCGCAGAACTGCCGTCGCATAGAAATTCTCCAAAGCGGGCCAACTTCTCCATCCGCGGGCCGGGACGCGCCATATTGTAACCTGGGCAGCACGAGCCCTGCCACCGTTCACTTGTGTTCAAACCATTGGTGTCCAGCCGGCATCCCACAGCGTCCGGTCTTTCTCACCGTCCGCGCGGAGGCAGAATATGAATCGCCCGCTCGCATTCCTTGTATTCCCTGTTGTCACACTCCTCACGGCCGCAGGCTTCATGCGCGGCGGCTGGGCCGTCATCACAGTCGAGGACCTGCCGACCGCCCTGAACGTCCGCGGCACTACGCCGTTTGCCTTCATGGTTCGACAGCACGGGGTCAGCCCGCTGGCCGACCTCGAGCCGACCATTTCGATGTGGGAAGGCCGCGATACGCTGTCGTTCAGTGCTGCGGCGGGAGCGAAGAAGGGGCTTTATTCAGCCGATCTGCGCGCGCCACGGGCCGGCGAGTGGCGCGTCCGGATCAACAGCGGATTCCGCGACATGAAACTGGAGCTGCTGCCGATCCCCACGACGCCCCGGGTCGTCGCGATCGCCGACCATGGTCACCGCCTGTTCGTGGCCAAGGGCTGCATCACCTGCCATCAGGGCCGGGGCACGCCGAAGCCGCTGATCACGGCACCTGACCTCTCTCAGCCTCGTTTCGCACCCGACTACCTCAAGGCATTTATCGCGAACCCGGCGATCAGGCCACCGACCAATCCGCAGCTCCGGATGCCGAACCTGGAGCTGAAGCCAGCGGAGATCGATGCGATCGTCGCGTACCTGTCCGCGCCGGTAACGGCGACGAACACGACGTCGCCGCGGCGCTGACCGACAGGCCCGCCGTTGCGACAGGCGTGACTGCGGTGACATCCTATCGATCCACCCGCCAGCGAGGAATCGATGTCGACAGTCCGCCTGCTCCGCAACGCATTGTGTCTTGCGACCGTGGCCGCCGCTAATGTGGCGCCCGCCATTGCCCAGGGCCGGGGCGGCGGGGGCGCTGCGGCTGTTGCTGTTGATCCGCCGCACTTCGAATACATGGGGCCGCCGAGCGCGGGCCGCATTGCATCGATTGCCGGCATCAGCAATGACACACTGACGTATTACGCGGGCGCTGCGTCCGGCGGTGTCTGGAAGACAACGGACGGCGGGCGCACATTCGCTCCAGTCTTCGACGGTCAGGCCGTTCAGGCAATCGGCGCCATCGCCGTCGCACCATCCGATCCTCGAACAGTCTGGGCTGGTACCGGCGAAGCCTGGGTCATTCGCGATGCGGATGTGACGGGCGATGGCATCTATCGGTCCACCGATGCCGGCGCTACTTGGCAGAACATGGGACTGCGCGAGACCGGCCGCATCGGCCGCATCATCGTGCACCCCACAAACCCGCAGATCGTCTTCGTCTGCGCTCTCGGCCGCACGACAGCACCGCAGCAGGAGCGCGGCGTATATCGCACGATGGATGGCGGCGCCACGTGGACGCGGGTGCTCTTTGTCGATGCGAACACCGGATGCTCCGGACTCTCCATTGATCCCGCGAACCCAGCCATTCTGATTGCCGGAATGTGGCAGGTTGAAATGCACACCTGGGCAATGTTCAGCGGCGGCGCGGGCAGTGGTGTCTACATCTCGCGAGATGGCGGATCCAAATGGACGCGAGCAACGGACCGGGGTCTGCCCAGGTCACCGGTCGGGAAGATCGACGTCGCCATCGCCCCGTCTACGCCGGATCGGATGTTCGCTCTCATACAGACCGCAGACCAGGGATCGCTCTGGCGTTCCGACGATGCGGGGCGCACGTGGCATGTCGTCAGCCGCGACCGCGCGCTGATCGGACGCGCGGGATATTACATCCATCTTGTCGTGAATCCGAAAGACGCGAATGAAGTGCTCGTCACCAACAGCAGCTTCCACATCTCCAAGGATGGCGGCGCGACATTCGCCACAGGACGTGGATGCGGTGACTGTCATGACATATACATCGATCCGGCAAATCCGGATCGGTGGGCGCTCACGGATGACGGCGGTCTGAACATTACGAAAAACCATGGGCAGTCATACGCGAACAACGTGCTCCCGCTCGGCCAAATGTATCACGTTGCCACCGACAATCGCACGCCGTACTGGATCTACAGCAATCGACAGGACGACGGGACCATGCGCGGCCCTTCGAACCGGCCGATCCAACTCGCGAATGTACCGTCATCCGGCGCGACCAATGCAGGCGGCCGCGCGGGTGGCGCGCCACAGCCGAATGGATGGGATGAGGGCATTGGCGGCTGCGAGTCGGGCTTTACACTGCCGGATCTCGTGGACCCTAGTATCGTGTGGGCAACTTGTTACGGTAACAAAGTGACGCGCTATGATCATCGGCAACTGCGCGCGAGGTCTGTGAGTCCCGGCATCCATACGCTGGATTCACCGCCCGACAAGGTGCCGTACCGCTGTCACTGGACTGCACCGCTCGCCATCGATCCGTTCGATCATAATACAGTCTATTATGGCTGCCAGGTCATTTTCAAGACGTCGAATGAAGGACAGAGTTGGTCCGTGATCAGTCCCGATCTTTCGACGAAAGATCCGTCGCGCATCATTTCATCAGGCGGCATTATCGGTGACAACCTCGGCCAGTTCTATGGCGAAGTTGTGTTTGCAATCGCACCGTCCGAGTTGCAGCGCGGCCTGATCTGGGCCGGCAC
>JBDSPG010000321.1:0-5283 GCA_039912685.1 Longimicrobiales bacterium
TCGATGATGGTGGAGACGCGACGATGCTCGTGCACAAGGGTCTGGAGTGGGAGGCGACAGGTGTGGTTCCTGATTTCGACGAAGCGAACGATCCGGAAGAGTGGGGCGTCATCCTCGACCTTGCACGTGCAGAGATATCACGTGATTCGCAGCGCTGGACCCGCGTGGCATCGGCCGTCCGCGGCGTGTCGGAAGAGACGACAACGGGCGTGCATCGTCTGTATGAGATGATGAACGCAGGCACACTGCTCTTCCCCGCGATCAACGTGAACGACTCGGTGACGAAGTCAAAGTTCGACAACATCTACGGCTGCCGTCATTCGGTGGTGGACGGCATCAACCGCGCATCGGACGTGATGATGGGCGGCAAGGTTGCAGTCGTCTGCGGCTTCGGCGAAGTGGGCAAGGGCTGCGCACAGGCGTTGCGCGGCCAGGGCGCACGCGTCGTGATCACCGAGATCGACCCGATCTGCGCACTGCAGGCGGCGATGGAAGGCTATCAGGTCGCGACACTCGAGGATGTGCTCGAGACCGCCGACATCTTCATTACTGCCACAGGCAACCGCGACGTCATTACGGCGGCTCACATGGGACGCATGAAGGACAAGGCGCTGGTCGGCAACATCGGCCACTTCGACAACGAGATCGACATGGCCGGTCTGAAGAAGATCGACGGCTTGAAGCGCAACAACATCAAGCCGCAGTTCGACGAGTTCATCTTCCCCGACGGACACAGCGTCCTGATCCTTGCCGAAGGCCGCCTGATGAACCTCGGCTGCGCGACAGGGCACCCGTCGTTCGTCATGTCGGCGAGCTTCTCGAACCAGGTGCTCGCGCAGATGGAGTTGCACAACAACAACGACGCGTACGAGAAGAAGGTCTACGTTCTGCCGAAGGCACTCGACGAGCAGGTCGCACGCCTCCACATCGACAAGCTCGGCGTCCGTCTCACCGAGCTCACACCATCACAGGCGTCCTACATCGGCGTCGCGCAGAACGGGCCGTATAAGCCGGATCATTACCGTTACTAGGGCTTCGCGGGGAACAACGGATTTTATCTCACGCCAAGGCGCGAAGAACAGACAAGAAGACGGATCGGAAATTTAATTTTTCGGTCCGTTTTTTTCTTGGCGATCTTATGTTGAACTTTTCTGTTCTTCGCGTGAAACGTTGTTGTTGTTATTCGGTGAGCCTTCGAGCGAGGCGGCGGGCGAGTGCGAGGATGGTGAGGACGGTGGGGCGGCCGAGGGCACGCGGGAAAACGCTGGCATCGCAGACGTGCAGGCCGGGTAGAGATGTGGCGAGGTTGGTGTCGAGGAGTTCGCCGATACGGACTGTAGCGCAGGGGTGTGTGCCGCGGAGCGGCGTCGTGAAGATGCTGTCGCCTTTGCAGCCGGTGCGATGCAGGATGGCGGTTGCAACTTCGACGGCGCGGTCGAGCTTGCGCTTATCTGCGATGGTGAGGCCCTTCGAGATGCCGCCGCGATCGTCGAGTCCGCCGCTCACATCATCCGTCAGCTTGATCATGACACCGAGTGTATGAGCCCAGCGGCCCCACGTCATGGGTCGTGCGAAACCTTGTCGTGCGAGTATTAGCGGGTACATGAGCCATGGGTCGAGCAGTGTCGAATACATGACACCGAGCTCGTCATCGACGGCGCTCCACGTCATCGGCGGGTCATTGCCCATGCCGAGATCGAACGAACGTCCATACACCATCACGGTGGTATCCATCGCGATGCCGCGGCCTGCATCCGCGAAGCCGCTCGCACGCATGATCGCAGGGGTCCCGAGTCCGCCCGCGGACAGCACCACGTTGTCGCATTCGATGGTGAACGTGCGACCGGCGTGTTTTCCCGTGACGCCCGCGGCGCGGCCATGCGTGCTGAGAACCTTCGACACATGCGCGCGCGTCCATAACGTGGCACCGGCGGCAACGGCTTCGGTGACGAGCTCCCCAGCATTCCATTTCGCACCGCAGCGGCAGCCGAGCAGGCAGTGCGCGCCGCAATCGAAGGCACGGACGCGCTGCGGCCACATGAACTTGTCCTGCGCGTGCCAAGCCATTCCGAGATCGGTGCCGGCCTCGGCGATCGCAGTGGATCCCGCGCCGCGCAGTGTGGACGGCAGTGGTGCAATCCCGAGCTCATCGTGAATTGCGGCCGCATCAGCATCGAGGTCGATGTCGTATTCATCGCGCCACCACGAACGCGGCGGCGAAGAGCATCCGGCAAACATGGATGTTGCGCCGCCAACCATCTGCGGGCGGACGATGTTCATGCCTTCGCGGGTGAACAGGAACGCGCGGCGTTCGGCATAGAGAAGCGGGCCCGCGTACGTGCCGTACAACCGGCTCGATCGCCAGTCACGCCCGCCCTCGAGAATCAGGACGCGCTGGCCGGCGCGCGCGAGCTGCCGGGCGGTCATGGCACCGCCAGGGCCGGACCCGACAATGACGACGTCGAATTCGCTGTTGCTCAAATGCCGCTCGGCCAGTCTACTCGCGGATCTCCCACCGAACCACCTGTCCCTTGTCGAGATCGAGGGTCTTCGTGATGGTCTGCGCGCGCGTGGAATCATTGGCTACGAGGCGGATCTCGTCACCGCCCTGATTCGGGATCGCCCAGCGTCGCGTCTCGTTGGCCTTGACGGCGCCCAGCGTGGTCGTCGCGCCACCGATCGTGAACGAGACGTTCATCGAGCGCGGCTGCGGGTTGAAGATCTCCAGTATGAACTCAGCGCCAGTCGTCGGGCGTTGCTGCTCGAGCTGCGCCCGCGTGCATGCGCCCAATGCCACCACGACAGCAACGTAGGCGATAATTCTGCGTCTGCGTGTCATGTTTTTCTCCGGAATCAGTGGTCTTCAGGTCGGGCAGAAATCGTGCGCGCTGCGTGCCGGTCGGCACGCCACCCGGCAAGCGCTTCCTCGAAGTTCGCATGGAAGGCAGCAACACGCGAATCGGCGGACGCGGCGGCATGCGAGCCTACGCCACCCTGCGCGCGTCCGGCGCCCGCGCCGTCGCGGTCCGCATGGCGCGCGGCAAACGCCAGCTCTACGGCTCCCCGGCGTACGCGGTGTACTGCGATGGCCGCATCTCGCGCCGCACCGCCTGCGAACCTGCGCTGCAGCCAGCCGCGTACGCCCGCGTGGCCGCACAGCTCGTCGATTTCGCTGCCGTCAAGCAACTGCGGCAGGAGGTGCATGCGTTCGCGCACTAAGCGACGCTCGCGGGAGATCGTGCCCTGGAGCAGGAGAAGCACACCGGCAAATGTCGGAACCATGATGAGCGCATAGGCCCAGGTGAACATGTGCGCGGCGCCAGCCGCGTTCCAGAGCATGTGCAGACCGATGGCAGCCGTCAGTCCGCCCAGCACACGTATTACGCCCTGCCGGACCGTGGTGGCCTCGCGCGCCCAGCCGAACCCCATGCCGGTCATCGCTGTGAAAAGCGGGTGCGCGAATGGCGATGCAAGGCCGCGCAGCGCGAAGACGAACGCGAGCCGCGCCATCCCCGCCTGCCCGTAATACAGTACGTTCTCCGTCGCGGCAAAGCCGAGCCCCACCATCGCGGCGTATACCGCTCCGTCCATGACGTTGTCGAACTCGTGTCGTTCGCGGCGGAACAGGAAGAAGATGGCGGCTCCCTTGGACAGCTCTTCGAACACGGGCGATGCCAGCACCTGGGCGAGACGGTGCACCAAACCGTCATCCAGACCGATGGAGAGCTGCAGATAGGCGACAACGGCCGCGTTCATGACGAGGGAAATGGTGCTTGCTGCGAGCATGCCCCAGACGAACGCTTGCAGCAGCAGGTGCCGCGGCTCGGGCTCATGGCGGTCCAGCCAGAGTGCGAGAAGAACGTAGAACGGCACCGGTGCCAGCGCGGTCATCAGTCCGATCAGGAAAGGCGCCGGGCCCAGCGTGAGCAGCAGGATGACCGCGAGGACGAGCCCGAGAGCGATGGCCACCTTCCGGGTCACAGGTGTCCTGTCATCCCAAAACAATTTCGTTCATACACCGTATATACCTTGACGGAGGCCAGCCGAGAAGCCACCGTGCGTGCGTCAGGCCTGAACCTCTTTCCTGGTGAACTGCGATGCGTCTGCTGCTCCGCCTTCTCGTCACTGCTGCGGCTCTTTGGGCCGCGGTTCATTTCGTGGCCGGCATTACATACAGCGGTCCGTGGTACGGCCTGCTCGCCGTCGCGCTCATCTTCGGGCTCGTGAACGCCGTTATCAGACCGATCCTTGCCGCGCTCACGTGTCCGCTCGTATTCCTGACACTCGGCCTGTTCGTGTTTGTTCTGAACGGGATCATGCTGATCATCACATCGGCCGTATCACGCGCGGCGGGCTTCAATTTTCATGTCAGTGGAATCGTGGCGGCGATTATCGGTGCGCTGATTGTCGGGATCACGAGCGCCGTGCTGAATCTGGTGGTGGGAGACGGGGAGCGGGACAAGGGCAAAGACTAGCCCCGGTCCCGCAGCCGTCATTGAGCTACTCTGCTTCTTCCGGGTGCGGTCGCAGGACTGCGAATGCGCTGACGAGTACGAGCACCAGACCGCATGCGCACACGATGGCCGCACCCGTCGGAAGATCCATGGAGTAGGACGCGAACAGTCCGATAAGGCTGGAGAGCGTCGCAATGACACACCCGACAATCAATCGGCCCGTCCACGAACTCACGAGCGTGACACCGCACACAGCCGGCACGATCAGGTATGCGAACGTGAGCAGAACACCCGCGACGCGGACGAAGCTGACCACAACCAGCGCGAATGCTGCGTAAAAGAAGAAATCCCACAACCGCACTCTAAGCCCCTCCGCAAATGCGCGGTCAGGCTCGGACGAGATGAGTGCGAACCGTTTGTGGAACGCTGCATAGAAACCACCGAGTGCAGTGAAGAGCACGGCGCGCTGCAGGACATCCTTCCCCGTCACGTTAAGAATATCACCCGTCAGCAGATGCTCAAGCTCCTCTTTGCCGCCCGCCACGCGGCTCAGCATGAGGATCACACCTGCTGCTGCAACTACAAACGTGATGCCGATGATCGCTTCCTGCGGCACCGGTCGCTTCTTGCTACTGCGTGACCAGCTGAACAGTGCAGCACCGAGGAATGTCACGCCGAGGGAGATCCAGAACGTGATCTGATCCTCGAAGTGATAGCCCATCAGCAGGGCTACGCATGTACCGAGTGTCGCAACCTGCGCGAGCGCGAGATCTACGAAAATTACTTCGCGCTTCACGACGTGCAATCCCAGGTATACCAGCAATGGCGG
>JBDSPG010000365.1:0-3610 GCA_039912685.1 Longimicrobiales bacterium
GCACGCCAACAAACAACAAAGAAATATCTCACGCAAAGGCGCGAAGTATGGAGAAGCAAACTTCTATGACTTCGCGCCTTCGCGAGAGATAAATCCGTTGTTTCGTTTTTTCCTTACTTACCTGTTCCCGCCGCTACCATTACCCGCACCGACCGAGCTGGTGATGGTAATCAGATCGAGCCCCAGCGTCTTGCCCTTCTGCATCGCGGGAATGCCCTGCTTCAGCCAGACGGGGGCCGATGCACCCTTGAGGTAGTGATCGAAATACTGCTGCATGCGGATCGACCAGTCGAGCTTGTTCTGCGGCTTACCCAGGCCGTGGTCTTCGCCGTTGTACACTACCATCCATGCCGGCTTGTGCAGGCGGCGCAGTGCAGTGAAGTATTCGATGCCCTGCTCCCACGGTACTGCACCATCCTCATCGTTGTGCATCATGAGGAGCGGCGTCTCGACCTTGTCGGCCCAGAAGATCGGCGAGTTCTCGATGAAGTGCATCGGCGCGTCCCAGAGTGTGCCGCCGATACGGCTCTGCGTCTTCTCGTACTGGAACTCGCGGCTCATGCCAGTGCCCCAGCGGATGCCGCCGTATGCACTGGTCATGTTCACGACCGGTGCACCAGCCTCCGCGGCCTTGAACAGGTTCGTCTTCGTTACCAGATATGCAATCTGGTAGCCGCCCCAGCTGTGGCCCTGCACACCAATGTTCTTCTCATCGACATAGCCCGTGTTCAGCAGCGACAGCACGCCCGGCACGATGGCCTTGAATGCACTCTCACCGGGGTATCCCGTGCGATACGGAATGTCCGGCGTGAAAACCAGGTAGCCTCGGCTCACGTAGAAGCTCGTGTTAATGCTCGAGCTGCCCGCTGCCGGGATCACGTAGTTGTGAACGCCGTCGGATAGCCGCTCGTAGAAGTAGACCATCATCGGGTACTTCTTCGCCGGATCAAAATTCTCCGGCTTGTACAGCACACCCTGGAGTACCTGGTTGTCACCGGACCGCCACGACACGACTTCCGATGTGCCCCAGGAATACTGTGACTGCTGCGGGTTCGCCGTGCTGATCTTTTTCCAGTCGCGGAACGTGCCGTCCGTAATCCAGAGGTCGGGGAACTCGGTGAAATCAGCGCGCGTGATCATGATCACATCCGCGTCTGTTGCGCGGCGCGGCACACCAAGCGATTTCGCAGCACTGATCAGCTTCGCCGGTTCGCTGTTGCTCGCGATGCGATCGCGGTAGAAGCCGTCCTGCTTGTCCCACAGGTGGAAGGACGAAAGGAGCATGTCCTTTGACGGATCGATCGCGCGCTCTTCAGGGTCGAGTCTCGTATAGCGGAAGCGCAGGTTGTCGCGACGGCCCGCACCCTCCGTCACATTGCGCGGCGCGCGCTTTCCTGTCGGGTCGACTGCCCAGATGTCGTGACGATCATACAGCAGGAACAGATCGTCGCCCTTCGTCCACCCTGCGCTGCCATAGGACGACGGGAGGTCCGGTGTGTCGTGCGCCTCATCCTGCAGTGGCGTTGCAATGCCGGCGGAGATCTGCTTCACGACGCGTGTCTTCGTGTCCATTGCGTACCACTGCTTCTGTACCTGATCGAACCACGTGACGTACCGTCCTTCCGGCGACAAGCTCGCGGATGTCGTCGTACGCTCCAGAATCCTCGAACTCGAACCGCTGCGCAGATCCATCAGGTAGTAGTCGTTCATGCCGGAGTCCCACGAGATCTCCTGCTGGTACGGTATGTTGCTGCTCGCAAGTGCCATGTCGCCATCATTGCGGTTCGCAACGCTGACCTCAGGAATGCCCGCGGTCGCAAGCTGCACGAACTTTCCATCCTTCAACGTAACCATCGCGCGATACGTACGGCGTCGCTCCAGCTCGAGTCGCTTCAGCTGCATCGGCTGCAGCAGAGGATCCTGCCAGTTCCAGATGTCGACTTTCACTTCGTTCTCGTTCGGTATGACCGAGTCTGGCTCGGGCGCCGGCCGCGGTGCCGTGCCCACGAACAGACGCGCACCACTCTCGCTGAAGCTCAGCGGCCCATTGTCGCTGACCCAGTAGCCAGCCGGCAGTCCCGCAGTCTGTGTCGTCACGACCGCACGCGCCGCACCGCTGCCCTCCCAGACATACGTCGTGTATGCGGGCTGTACTGCAGCGAAGTCTGCCGTGTTTGCGAGGAATGCGACATGGCCGGTCTTCGCGATGACGCCGCCGCGGTAATTGCCTTTGCCCGCAAGCAGTGTCGTGATCGCGCCGGTTGCGGTGTTCATCACATACATACCATCCGCAGTGCCCGCCTTGTTGCCCGCGACGTACGCGAGCAGCGATCCGTCTTCACTCAGATCGTACCACACGACGTCCGCGACGCGGCGCTCTTCGCCCGTCGCCAGCGTGCGCAGAACGAACTCGGTGCCTTCGTCGCGCTTCTTTTCTTTGGCTTTTGGTGAATCAGCCGGCACGTTCGCGCGGCCACCGGATACGGGGTTCGGTTCCGGCATCTTGCCCGGTTCCGTTTTCTGCTCGACCGTGGCGCCCGGCGATGGCGCCGCTGCTTTCGCCGTGTCCTTCTTCGCCGAGTCCGGCTTCGCATCGGACTTGCCGAAATGGATCGCCAACACGTTTGATGCTTTCGCGGGCAGTTTGAACGTCTTCATACGTGCGTATCGAGCAATGCTGCCACTCGTCAGGTCCATGATCCCCATCGAGTCCTGCGGCATCTGGTCCGGCTTCTTTTTTTCCTTCTTCGCCTGCTTCACCGCGGCCTGTTGCGGTGAGATGCGGAACACCATGTACCGCGCGTCCCGCGTAAAGCTAACGCCCGTGCCCCGATCCACCGTACGCTCCGCGCCCCCGCCTAGCGGCGACAGGTGCAGCAGCCCGTCCGTGCTGTCCGCTACCACGGAATACGATGCCCAGCGGCCGTCATTCGACAGCGCGGACCCGGCAATGCGATTCCAAATGCCGTATGCACTGTGATCCAGCGGCTTCTTTGCCGCGACCACCGTCGTTTGCGCACTCACGCCCGTATGGACCAGAAACGTGGCGAGCAGTGCCGCCAGAACCCTGATGCGAGGCATCGGTGCGATCCCCTGATGTCGGTTGGGTGGAGGAAGGAATAAATCAATATGGGGCTGCCCGGTACGGCTGGCGACCCCTGGCTAAACTCTTGTTTTCTCCTGCGTGTCCCATAATACTTCGGCGGACGACCCATTCGTCGTGTACCGGGATCACCATTTCACATTGAATTCTCAAGATGAACGAAGGCGTACGCGGCCCACTGATTCTGGTGGTCGATGACGTGGAAGAAGATCGTGTCTACCTGAGTGCGATCCTTACGAAGGCCGGCTATGAGGTGAGGTCTGTTGGGGATGCGGAAGCGGGCCTGAAGGAAGCAAGGCAGGGTCAGCCGCGGCCAGCGCTGGTGGTCATGGATGTCCAACTGCCGGGGATCAGCGGTCTCGAAGCGACTCGCCGTCTGAAGATGGATCCGTTGACGGCGCGCATGCCGGTCGTCGTGGTTTCAGCCCACGACCTCAACCGGAAGGAATCGCGGGACGCGAATTATGATGCGGTGCTGCGGAAGCCGGTGGGCGAAGAAGACCTCAT
>JBDSPG010000378.1:0-13843 GCA_039912685.1 Longimicrobiales bacterium
AAAATTAGATCTGTCGTTAACAACAAAATCAAATGTCAGGTGTGACGAGTATTCGCGGTACTCCGCGCCTCAGCGCCTCGCCCTCCTCCGTTCTCTGCGGTAAAAATTCCGTTGTTATGGCTTCCGCAAATACCGTCGGGCCGCCTGCTCGTAGAGAGGCAGGATCTTCGCATGATCCAGGTATTCGGCGCTCGACCTGGTCTTCTCGGCAGGATACGCCGCGAGGAATCGCGAGTAGTAGGAAGCCGCCGCCACCCCGTCGCCAGCACCTTCGGCCGCCTCGGCAGCAGCGCCGAGTGCGAGGAGGTTCTTCGGATCGGCCTTGAGCATCTGTTCAGCGGTGGCGATCGCGTCGGCGGTCTGGCCGGCTGAGGCCTGCAGGAGCGCGAGGTGGTACATGCCGTCCGCCTCGAGCTCACCCGCCTGCTTGTATGCCTGGATGCCCATGGGCAGGAACGTCCGGGCCTTCGCGGTGTCCCCGCTCTCTCGCTCCGACATGATCCGGTTGAACAGGCGGTCCGCCTGCTCGCGTGGTGTGCCGGTGAGCGGGGGCGGCGAGCCGTTGGTGGACCCAGCGCCCGCGTTTGTACCGGTAGCAGCGGTCTTCGCGCGATCGCTGGCCACCAGAATCCAGACCAGCCCGATCATCACGACGAGCACACCTGCCGCGACATACCACCCGGTGTGGCCGCCGAGGCCGCTGGCCCGCGCGGCATGACCGCACTGCGTGCAGAAGCGCGCGCCGGGTACCAGCGTTGCACTGCAGCGCGCGCACTTTGCGTCACTAAGCGGAGTGCCGCATTCCGGACAGAACCTGCCGGTCGTTTCTGTTCCACATGATGGACATTTCATGCGGCGCAAAGTAGGCCTCGCACCGCGTGTGCGTCCAGTCTACTTTCCGCGCGGACGAATGATTGCATGAGCGGAACGACATGAACGCAGACGACGCCGAGAAGAAGACAACACCAGCCCCGCCGCCGCCTCAACCGCCGATCCCGGTGGTGGAGTTGAATGCGAATCGCGGGCGCACGGAAGACGAGAGACTGCTCGAGCGCGTGGAGATGCGCGATGTTCCGGAGCGCACGACCGACGCGTGGCGCGTGTTCCGCATCATGGGCGAGTTCGTCGAAGGATTCGACACATTGTCGCGCCTCGGTCCAGCGGTCTCGATCTTCGGCAGTGCGCGCACGCTACCGGATGATCCGCACTACGAGGCCGCGCGCGAAACCGCGAACAAGCTCGCGCTCGCCGGCTTCGCGGTAATAACGGGTGGTGGTCCAGGCATTATGGAAGCGGCAAACCGCGGCGCATTCGAGGCCGGCGGCAAATCCGTCGGCTGCAACATCGAGCTGCCGTTCGAGCAGGGCATGAACGAGTACGTGAAGGTTGCCGTAAACTTCCATTACTTCTTCGTGCGCAAGACGATGTTCATGAAGTATGCGGAAGCGTTCATCATCTTTCCGGGCGGTTTCGGTACGATGGACGAGCTGTTTGAAGCGTTGACGCTCATCCAGACGGGAAAAGTTCGCAACTTCCCTGTCGTGTTGTTCGGTCGCGCTTACTGGGCTGGCCTGCTCGACTGGTTGCGCGCGACCATGCTTGCGGGCAACAAGATCCGTCTCGAAGATCTGGATCGACTTGTGGTGACGGACTCGCCGGACGAGGCGGTGCTTGCAGTGACTGACTGTTATGGGCAATACACGGGAGACACAGTGGACAATACAGCTGGAACGCGTGGCGCATGAGCGAAGGGCAGAGTCGTTTTTTGAAGGGTGCACGCATCGCGCCGGAGGCGGTACGCGCCGATGTATCGGCGGCCGACCTGATCGACCAGGCCTTTCTTGCTTACAATGGCGGCCGTCTTCGCGAGGGTTGTCGCCTGTATGCAGAACGGATGCTTGAAGAGGACGTCACGGTCGGCATCACCCTGACGGGTGCACTGACGCCCGCCGGCCTCGGCATGAGCTGCCTGATTCCGCTCATTGAAGCCGGCTTCATCGACTGGATCATTTCAACCGGTGCAAATCTGTACCACGACACGCACTTCGGTCTCGGTCTCGACATGAGGGTGGGCAATCCGTTCGTCTCGGATGTCACGTTGCGCGAGGAGGAAGTGGTCCGCATCTACGACATCTTCTTCGACTACAGCGTGCTGCTCGACACTGATGCATTCTTCCGACGCATCATCAAAGCTCCGGAATTCCAGCGTACCATGTCGAGCGCGGAGTTCCACTACCTGTGCGGCAAGTACATCGCAGAGCGTTCGAAAGCCCTCGGTCAGACGGGTAAATCATTGCTTGCCACGTGCTACGAGTATGACGTGCCGGTCTACACATCATCGCCGGGCGACTCGTCGATCGGCATGAATGTCGCCGCGGGTGCACTGCAGGGGAACGCATTGCAGTTCGATGTAAATGCAGACGTGAATGAAACTGCCGCACTGGTGTTGGATTCGAAGCGCAGCGGCGGAAAGAGTGCCGTTCTAATTTTCGGCGGCGGCAGTCCGAAGAATTTCATGCTGCAGACCGAGCCGCAGATCCAGGAAGTGCTCGGTATCGAAGAGAAGGGTCACGACTACTTCCTGCAGTTTACGGATGCACGGCCCGACACGGGCGGTCTGTCGGGTGCAACGCCGGCGGAAGCAGTAAGCTGGGGGAAAGTGGATCCGGATCGTCTTCCGGATGCAGTCGTGTGTTACACGGACACAACGCTGTCACTGCCATTGTTGACCGCGTATGCACTGTCGCGTCGCAAGCCGCGCACGCCGAAGCGGTTGTTCGCACGTCGCAAGGAAATCCTTGATCGACTGATCGAGGAGTACCGCATGTCGGAGCGCAACGAAGCGGCACAGGAGGCCGCGCGTCACGGCGAGAGCCACACGAAGGGCGTGACGCTGGACCGGAACCGGTGATGAACGGAATGTTGTTGATGAACGGCGTGTTGTAGGTGCGCGTTGCGATCACGGGATCCACGGGTCTGGTTGGCCGCGCACTCGTCCGCTGGTTCCGCGACCGCGGCGACAGTGTAACGCGTGTCGTGCGTTCGTACGCGGGCGTGCCGCCGCACGAGCGCGCCGTCGTTTGGAACCCTGCAGGGCAGACCATCGAAGCAGAGGGCCTCGAGGGTCACGACGTCATCATCCATCTCGCGGGCGAGAGCATCGCGGGCGTGTGGACAACAGGACGCAAGCGCCGCATCCGCGCAAGCCGTGTTGATGGCACCAGGTTGCTGGCCCGTACGATCGCGTCACTTGGCGCAAAGCCCGCAGCGTTGTTCTCCGCATCCGCGATGGGCTACTACGGGAACAGCGCCCGCGCCGTCGACGAAAGCTCACCCCCCGGTACCGGCTTCCTCGCAGACATCGCCGAAGAATGGGAACGGTGCACGAAGGAAGCGGCGAACGCGGGGGTGCGTGTGGTCCACATGCGCTTCAGCAACGTGTTGTCCGCTGACGGCGGCGTGCTGGGTGCGCTGCTGCCGCTCTTCAGGCTGGGGCTCGGCGCGACGTTCGGGTCCGGCGAACAGTGCTGGCCCTGGATCTCGATCGACGATATCGGGCCCGCCATCGGGCATCTCATGCAGCATCCGGAAATCGCGGGGCCGGTGAATTTCGTCTCGCCCGAGAAGACCACGAATGCGCAGCTGACCCGTGCGATCGCACGGGCAGTGCACCGTCCATCGATCCTGGCGGTGCCCGCCTTTGCGGCGAGGCTCGCGCCGGGCGGAATGGGTGATGAAATCCTGCTCGGCGGAGCGTGCATGAAGCCCCGGCGGCTCCTCGACAGCGGCTACGGCTTTCTCCACCCCTCGCTGGACCCGGCGTTGAAGGCCCTCCTGCGGGCATGAGCCCGGCCGATTCGCCCATAAAGTTCTACTCTCCCCAGGTTGAGATGAAGGGCTGTCTCCGCTACGTTCACTCCGCTGTGCCGCAACCGATATGAGGAGCGAATGAGCAGCTCGTTGGAAGGGCTCAAGCAGGGATATCAACCCGCCGGCAAGGACAGCGGCGTGGTGAAGTCGAAGGGGACGGCGAAGCTGCCGATTCTGGACGGCGAAGCAATGCCGTTGACCGTGCGTAAGCCCGAGTGGCTCAAGGTCCGCTCGCCCGGTGGCGCGAACTATCTGCGTCTCAAGAAGATGATGCGCGGGCTGAAGCTCCATTCCGTTTGCGAGGAAGCGGGCTGCCCGAACATTGGCGAGTGCTGGGAGGCCGGCACCGCAACGTTCCTCATCCTGGGCGATGTCTGCACCCGTGCGTGCAAGTACTGCGCGATCGCCCATGGCATGCCGACAGAGCTCGACTGGGACGAGCCCCGCCGCGTCGCGGACGCTGTCGAACAGCTCGAGCTCGAGCACGTCGTCATCACCAGCGTCAATCGCGATGAACAGCACGATGGCGGCGCCGCCATTTTCGCAGAGACCATCCGTCTCGCGAAGGAGCGTCGCCCGAGCATGACCATCGAAGTCCTGATCCCCGACTTCAAGGGCGATGAGGACGCACTGCGCATGGTGGTCGAAGCGCGGCCGCACATCCTCAATCACAATCTCGAGACCGTCGAACGCATGCACCCGTGGGCGCGGCCCGGCGGCCGCTACTGGCGCAGCATCTCTCTGCTCGGCGCCGCGAAGCGGATGGACCCATCCATGCTTACGAAGTCCGGGGTGATCCTGGGCATGGGGGAAACAGGCGAGGAAATCAGGCAGGCGCTGGTCGACCTGCGGAAGGCTGGCGTCGACATTATCACGCTGGGTCAGTACCTGCGCCCGAGCGAGCACCACGCACCCGTTGCGCGCTGGGTCACACCACAGGAGTTTGCCGAGTGGAAGCGCTTCGCCGAACGGGAGCTCGGCTTCTCCCATGTCGAGTCCGGCCCGCTTGTCCGCTCCAGCTATCACGCGGAGAAGCAGGCGCGCACGGTCGCGCCGGGTGGCGTCGGCGAGATCGACCACATCCTCGAGGCTGATATTCCGGCACCGTCAGAGGTACTGTCGCTGGTCCAGCTGGGTGTCGGGCGGAATACCGGTTAGAAAAAAGTAAACGAATTTTTGTGAGCGGTGGAGCGGGGCGATGGGTCCTGCCCTCCGCTTCTTCGTCAGAAGGACGTGGAGACAGGGATGGCACAAACAGAAATGCCCGCTAGAAAGCGGGGCCGGCCAGAATCGGAGAATGCCGATACGCCGGGCGGTCTGAGCAAGGAAGAGCTGCACAAGCTCCTGCGTCAGATGCTGCTGGGTCGCCGGTTCGAGGAGAAGACGGCGGAGTCGTACGCGATCGGTAAGATCGGCGGTTTCTGCCATTTGTATATCGGCCAGGAAGCCGTGACTGTGGGTGCATTCTCGTGCCTGCGCCCGGACGACTATGTGATCACGGCGTACCGTGAGCACGTGCAGGCGCTGGTTAAGGGGATGGCGCCGCGTTCGGTGATGGCGGAGCTATATGGCAGGTCGGGCGGCAGTTCGAAAGGCAAGGGCGGCTCCATGCACCTGTACAGCAAGGAACACAACTTCCTCGGCGGCTGGGGCATTGTCGGCGGTCAGATCCCGCTTGCGACGGGTGCAGGCTGGGCGATCAAGTACCGCGGCGGGGACCAGGTGTGCCTGTGCTTCATGGGCGAGGCTGCAGTGAACCAGGGTGCATTTCACGAGTCGCTGAATATGGCCGCGCTGTGGAAACTTCCGGTGATCTACATCGTCGAGAACAACCGCTTCGGCATGGGCACCGCGTGGGAGCGCGCGTCATCGCTGTACGACATCTCGCAGAAGGCGCACGCGTACGACATGCCGTCCCTGATCGCGGACGGAATGGATGTGCTGTCGATGCGCAGCACGATGATGGAAGCGGTCGATCGCGCACGCACGGAAAAGATGCCGACGCTCGTAGAGGCACGTTGCTATCGCTTCATGGGCCACTCGATGTCGGACCCAGTAAGTGGCGTGTATCGCACGAAGGAAGAAGTCGAGGAGCACAAGGCAAAGGATCCGATCCGCGTGTTCATCGAGCAGCTGCAGAGTGCAGGGGTTCTGAGCGAGGAAGAGTTGACGGCGATGGACAAGGAGGTGCACGCGGAAGTGGAGGATGCTGCGGAGTTTGCAGATCAGTCGCCGGAGCCGGGCCTCGATGAGCTCTACACCGACGTGTATGCAGAAGAGAATGAACATGGCCGCCTGTTCTTCGACAACAAGAACCGGCTGGAGCAGGCATAATGGCAATGATCACATATCGCGAAGCGCTGAATGCCGCGCTAGCGGAGGAGATGGAACGCGACAAGGACGTCTTCCTGATGGGCGAGGAAGTCGGGATGTACAATGGCGCGTACAAGGTATCCAAGGGTCTGCTCGAGAAGTTCGGTGAACTCCGTGTAGTCGATACGCCGATTACGGAGTTGGGCTTTGCAGGGCTTGGTGTTGGTGCCGCAATGCTCGGCCTGCGTCCCGTCATCGAGTTCATGACGCACAACTTTGCGATGCTCGCGTGGGACCAGGTATTCAACAGCGCTGCAAAAGTGCTGTACATGACGGGCGGTCAGTACAGCTGCCCGATCGTGTTCCGCGGACCGTCCGGTGCGGCGCTGCAGCTGTCCGCACAGCATTCACAGGCACTCGAAGCGACGTACGCGCATTTCCCCGGTCTGAAGGTCGTCACACCCGCGACACCTGCGGATGCGAAGGGGCTGCTGAAAGCATCGATCCGCGATGGCGATCCGGTGGTCTTCCTCGAGTCCGAGCTGCTGTATGCATTGAAGGGTGAGGTGCCGGATGATGCGGACTTCATCATTCCGCTCGGCGTTGCGGATGTGAAGCGTCAAGGCACGGACATCAGCCTGATTACGCACGGCAAGATGGCACTGACGTGTCTGCAGGCGGCTGCGAAGCTCGAGAAGGAAGGCATCAGTGCGGAGGTCGTCGATCTGCGCACACTGCGCCCGCTCGATGTCGAAGCAATTCTGCGCTCCATCCACAAGACGAACCGCGCAGTATATGTCGAGGAAGGCTGGTCATTCGGCGGCATTGGCGCGACGATCGTGTCGCTCATTCAGGAAGAAGCGTTTGACTATCTCGACGCGCCGGTTGTACGCGTGACACAGGCGGACGTACCGATGCCGTATGCGAAGCAGCTCGAGAAGCTTGCGAAGCCAACGGTTGAGCGCATCATCGAAGCATGCAATCGCGTGCTCTACCGGACGCAGGAGGCATAATGGCGACCAAGGTCCACATGGAGGCACTCTCGCCGACCATGGAAGAAGGCCAGCTCGTCCGGTGGCTCAAGCACGAGGGTGATGCTGTAAGCGAAGGCGACATCCTGGCAGAGATCGAAACCGACAAGGCGACAATGGAGTTGGTCGCACGCGGGTCCGGCGTACTGCAGTCGATCACGATCAAGGAAGGCGAGACCGCACCGGTTGGCCAGCAGATCGCGACGATCGCGGCGGAAGGTGAAGCAGCCGCGGCGCCGGGTCCGGCTGCAGCGAAGCCAGCGGATGCGCCTGCTGCAAAGGCGGAAGCAGCGCCTGTCGCCGAGACGGAAGAGGCGCCCGCCGCCGAGACGGAAGAGACGCCCGCCGCCACGACGGAAGAGACGCCCACTCCGCCATCGGCGCCGGCGGAATCCGCGAAGTCGCAGGACTCGGCGTTGCCGCCGGCAATCGCACAGAAGCCGGCCGCACCTGCACCGCCGGCGGCAGAAGCAGCACCCGCACCCGCACCCGCACCCGCACCCGCACCTGCACCTGCACCTGCACCACCCGCACCGGCGCCGCAGAACGAAAGCGCGCAGGCGGACGACAACACCGATGCCGACACGAACGGTCGCGTGCGCGTATCCCCACTCGCGCGCCGCCTCGCGTCAGAGGCCGGACTCGACCTCGCGGGCGTTGAAGGCACGGGACCCGGCGGCCGCATCACGAAGAAAGACATCGAGGCGGCCGTGCAGGCCGGTCCGCAGGCAGCGAAGTCCGCGCCAGCAGCCGCTAGTGCAACAGGGGGCGCAGCAGGTGCGGCATCCGGCGCGGCCGCTTCACCACCCGCATCCGCACCCGCAGCACAGCCGGTTCGTCGTGACGGCGTTGATTCGGAACAGTTCCCGATCACGCAGATGCGGAAAACAATCGCAAAACGTCTGGTCACATCGATCGGACCGGTGCCGACGTTCTACCTCACGCGGGACATCGACATGACGCGTGTCATGGAAGCGCGCGAGCGCGTGAACGCGCGTCTCGAGAAGCAGGGCGTGAAGGTTTCCGTCAACGACATCATCATCAAGGCCGTGGCGTCCGCGCTCGTGCGACACCCGGATGTGAATGCGTCGTGGGGCGAGACGTCGATTACGCGTCACTACCGCGCGCATATTGGCGTTGCGGTGGCAGTCGAGGACGGCCTGATCACGCCGATCGTGCGCGATGCGGACACCAAGCCGGTTAGCATGATTGCCGCCGAAGTTCGCGAGATGGCGGGTCGTGCGCGCGAGAAGAAGCTGAAGCCCGAGGAGTACACGGGCGCGACGTTCTCGATCTCCAATCTCGGCATGTTCGGCATCGAAGAGTTCACCGCGATCATCAATCCGCCGGAAGCAGCAATCCTCGCGGTCGGCGCGGTCGAGGATCGCGTTGTTGCTGTGGATGGCCAGGCAGTAGTGCAGCCGCGCATGCGGATCACAATGAGCTGCGACCATCGCGTGATTGACGGTGCGAGCGGTGCTCGCTTCCTTCAGACACTCGCGGACTTCCTGGAAGAGCCGCTCATGATTCTGGTTTGATTTCGATTTCTCACGAGGTGATGTGTGGCCGACACTAATTACGATCTGATTGTCATAGGTGCGGGACCGGGCGGATACGTCGCCGCGATCAGGGGCGCGCAGCTGGGAATGAAGGTGGCGTGTGTGGAGGCCGGCAATCTCGGCGGCGTCTGCAACAATGTCGGCTGCATCCCGACGAAGGCGCTGCTGGAGAGCGCGAAGTACGCGAAGAAGTCCGGCTCATTCGCTGAGTTTGGCATCAACGTAGGCGAAGTAACACTCGACCTGGGTGTTGCGGGCAAGCGCGCGAAGAAAGTTGCAGAGTCCGGCTCGAAGGGCGTCGCCTATTTGTTCAAGAAGAACAAGGTCGATCTCATTGTCGGCTGGGCACGCCTTGCGGGCGATGGCAAGGTGGAGGTGGAAGGTAAGGAAAAGAGCACGCTCACCGGTAAGCACATCATCATTGCCACGGGCTCGCGTCCGCGCAGCCTGCCGATGTTGAAGATCGATGGCGACCGCATCTGGAGCAGCGACACGGCTGTCTTCCCGGAGAGCGCGCCGAAGTCTCTCGCGATCATCGGTGCCGGCGCGATCGGAATGGAGTTCGCCGATGTCTACAACGCGTTCGGCACGAAGGTCACGATTGTGGAAGCACTCGACCAGGTGCTGCCGCTCGAGGATCATGAGTGCGCGGCAGTTGTCGAGAAGAGCTACAGGAAGCGCGGCATGGACATCCTCACCGGTGCGCGTCTCGAGAAGGCGGAGATCACGAAGACGGGTGTCACGCTGACACTGAACGGCAAGGACGGCAAGCCACAGACGCTGGAAGCGGAGCGCGTGCTCGTTGCGGTCGGCCGTGCACCGATCATCGATGACATCGGTCTCGAGAAGGCGGGCGTGAAAACGGAGCGCGGCTCCATTGTCGTCAATGACAAACTGGAGACGACGGCGAAGGGTGTGTATGCCATCGGTGACTGCGGCAGGGCGCCGCTGCTGGCGCACAAGGCGTCCCATGAAGGCATCATACTCGTGGAGAACCTTGCAGGTCAGGGTCACGGCTGGGTGGATTACAACAACATCCCGAACGTGACGTACTGCCATCCGGAGGTCGCGTCATGCGGTCTGACGGAGAAGGCGGCGAAGGAAAAGGGTCTCGACATCACGATCGGTATGTTCCCGTGGAGCGCCAACGGACGCGCGCGTACCGCGAACGAGACCGAAGGCTTCGTGAAGATTGTTCGCGATGCGAAGTACAGCGAGATCCTCGGCGCACACATTGTCGGTCCGAATGCGAGCGAGCTGATCGGCGAGTTCATTCTCGGCCGCCATCTCGAGGCGACGGTCGAAGAGATGGAGCGCGCGATGCACCCGCATCCCACGCTGTCGGAAGCGATCGCGGAAGCGGCGCTGTCGGCGCTGGGCCGGGTCATCCACCTCTAAGTGAGCATGAGCCGTCGCGCACCGGTGATTGCGATCGTCATCGGGTTGCTCAATATCGTTGTTGCAGGGGTCGGACTGGCGAATGGCGTCGAGCCGTTCGCCACATGGTTCTACCAGTTCTCGTGGCTCAGCGTTCTCCTCATCCTGGACGGGGTGATCGCGATCACGGGCGCGGCAGGAACGAAGGGTGAATTCCTTCTGCTCGACCGGCCGCGGCATCTCACCTCCCTGCTCGCATGGTCCGCAGTCGTCTGGATCTTTTATGAGCTGCTCAATTTCCGGTTGCAGAACTGGTACTACGTAAATCTCCCCGTCTCGCTGCCGATCCGCTGGGTCAGTACGGTTGTTGCATTTGCGACGGTACTGCCTGCAGTGTTCCTGTCGTTCACGTTCATGCGCGGCATGGGCGTCGCACGGAACACGCGATGGAAGCCGTTCCACATCGGACACAAACTGCACTGGCTGCGCATCGCCGGCGTCATCATGATGGGGCTCGTACTCGTCTGGCCGAAATATTTCTACGCGCTGGTGTGGGGTGCGACCACACTGCTCGTCGAGCCCTGGGTCTACAAGAAGGCGCCGCAGCGTTCGCTGCTGCACGATCTCGAGCAAGGCAACCCCGGACGACTGCTCCGCCTGCTCGCGGGCGGCGTGCTCATCGGGTTCCTCTGGGAATCGCTCAACATTGCGGCACGCGCGAAGTGGATCTACACAGTACCGGGCCTCGAGGATCTCAAGCTGTTCGAGATGCCGCTGCTCGGGTTCCTCGGCTTTCCGCCGTTCACGCTCGAATGCTTCGTGCTCTGGCAGGCATTCGTGGTTGCTGGTGTAGCGTTGCCGCGCGATGAGAAGCGATTCCCGGCTTCCGCAACACGGCGCATGGCCGCATCGATTGCGGCCGTCGTGCTCTGTGTGGGCGTACTGTGGCAGATGGATCGGCAGACGATCACGTCACATGTGCCGAGGCTCGGTGACCTTGCGGGCAGACACGAGACCGCACTCAGGGCTGCGGGTGTCCACAACATCTACCAACTCTCGTTTGCAACATCATCCGTGCTCGCAACGCAGCTCGGCGTTGCGCCGGACTCTGCCAGGGTGCTCGTACAGGGCGCGCGCCTCGTCACGCTCAAAGGTATCGGTACGCATTACGCAGCCATGCTGCAGGCGAACGGTATCGCGTCAGTAGAGGAACTTGCACGCGCAGATTCGCAAGAGCTCGCGAGCAGAATGCAGGAGACGAGTGGTGAGCCGGTGAGCAGTGCGCGGGTGCGTGTGTGGGTGAAGGCGGCAAAACGCGCTGTGGCCCGCAGCGCAACATCACAGCGCTAAAGTACGACGTCGATTACGCCCGCTGGACCTTGACGCACTGTACCAATCACTGAAGCCGAACTGCAGCCATTCTCCTGAAGATCCTTCACCAACCCCTCCACCCGCGCAGCCGGCACGCAGATCAGCAGGCCACCGGAGGTCTGCGCGTCGAACAGAAGCGTGCGCAGCGTCACATCAACGTCAGCAGCAAAGAACACGGCATCGGCGAGGTCCGTTCGGTTCCGTTCGGTGCCGCCGGGGATCAGGCCCCGCGCCGCGAGGTCGTGCGCACCGTTGAGCACCGGTATGGCGGATGCATACAACACCGCACCGACACCGCTCTGCCGCATCATCGATTGCAGATGTCCGAGCAGTCCGTAACCCGTGACATCCGTCGCAGCGATGACACCCGCGCGCAGCATGGCAGCAGATGCCTCTCTGTTGAGTTGCGTCATCGATGCAACGGCTGATGCAATCACGGCAGCATCAGCGTCGCCGCTCTTGATCGCAGTTGCAATCACACCGGTACCGATGGCCTTGGTGAGGATGATCGCATCACCAGCGAGCGCGGTGTTGTTGCGAACAATGCGGTCGGGATGCACCTCCCCGATCACGCACAGGCCGAACTTGGGCTCCGGGTCATCCACCGAATGGCCACCGACGATGGGGATGCCCGCATCACGCGCGACGTCAGAGGCGCCACGTATGATCTGATCAAGAATGCCGTCGCCTAAAAGATCACGCGGGAAGCCGACGAGGTTGAGTGCAAATAGCGGACGCCCGCCCATGGCGTACACATCGGACAGAGCATTGGTCGCGGCGATGCGGCCAAAGTCATAGGCGTCATCGACCATAGGCGTGAAAAAGTCCACCGTGGCCACCAGCGCCCGATCCGAATCGAGCTGGTAGACGGCTGCATCATCGGCGGTCGCGGAATCAACCAGGACCGCCGGGTCGGCGAATGGGATCAGGTGACGCAGAACCTGCGTCAGCTCGGCACTTCCGAGCTTACAAGCTCAGCCGGCGCCGTGTGATAGCTGGCTCAGGCGAAGTAACGGCCGCTGATCCCGTGGTTCTTCCTTGTCCATAGTCGGAAAGATACACGCGGGGCCGCGCGGCCGGCCACTTTTGTCAGTGACGCTCGGTTGCCTTCTGCTGCTTCTCGGAAAGCTTCGGTTCGCCCTGCGAGCCGGTCTTGGCGCCAATGCTGGTGTTCGGCGTGAAGGACGGCGGATCACTCGCGGGGAAGGAATCCTCCGAGGCTTCTTCGACCTGCGCGTCATCGGCCTTATGCTGTTCCGAACTCTTGTCCAGGTGCGGCTTCGTGGGTTCGTGCTTCGGCATGTGTACCTCCATAGGGTTTTCCCGATACAGTGCAAAAATCGGGCACCACGCGCCACCGCTGTACAAAGTGGTGCCGAATGTGCAGCTTCGTTGGCGCACAGCCGTTTCCGCTGTACCGGAGGACACACGTTGCACTTTCATCCGTGGCATGACCTGCAGACGGGACCGGACCAGCCCCGTAATGCCAATGTCGTAGTAGAAATTCCGCGGGGCAGCCGCAACAAGTACGAGCTCGACAAGGAAACGGGATTGTTCCGCTTCGACCGCCTGCTCTACAGCGCCGTCCACTATCCGGGTGATTACGGTTTCATTCCGCGCACACTCGCGGAAGACCATGATCCTCTGGATGTACTGATCATGACGACGTCGCCGACGTTCACTGGATGCATTGTGGAGGTGCGGCCGATCGGTGTGTTCGACATGCAGGACCGCGGCGAGATGGATGAAAAAATTCTCGCGGTACCGGTGCGCGATCCGCTCTATGATGAACATGACAGCCTGGATGACGTACAGCCGCATTTCCTGCTCGAGGTGGAGCACTTCTTCAAGATCTACAAGGATCTGGAGGGCGCGCAGACACAGACGATGGGATGGCGCGGGCGGGACGCGGCGCATGAGGTCATTCAGGATTCGATACAACGGTACAACGAGAAGTTCGGCGCGAAAAGCTAACTACGAAATCTTGTTGATCCTTCGCGCAGTCTGCAGCCACGGGAATGCGCGAATCTCCGTAATGGCCGCATCGGTAATCGGATCATCCAGCTCGATCGTCATCAGCGCGTCCTTCCGCCGTCCCGTTCGGTCGACACGCATGGTTGCGACGTTGATTCCGTGCTTTGACAAAACACCACTGATCGCGGCAACCGTACCGGGCTGGTCAGCAGCGGCGACAACGAGTGTGTGATACGCACCGGTGAGCAGCACCGGGAAGTCATCGATCTCCGTCACTTCCACGCGTCCGCCACCGATCGACGCGCCGCGCACCGTCACTTCCTCGCCATCACGCCTGAGCAACATCAC
>JBDSPG010000379.1:0-6407 GCA_039912685.1 Longimicrobiales bacterium
TCCCCTGATAATCGACGATGCCGGACGGCTCGATGTCCACGATGCGCGTCGCCAGCTGATCGATGAACCACCGGTCGTGCGATACCAGGATCAGCGTGCCCGTGAACGCTTTCAGCCCTTCCACCAGCCCTTCGATCGACTCCAGATCCAGGTGGTTCGTCGGTTCGTCCAATACCAGTACGTTCGGGCGCTCGATTGCGATTCGCGTGAACACCAGACGCGCCGCCTCGCCACCTGACAGCGACGACAGCTTCTTCTTCGGATCATCGCCCGTGAACAGCGTCATTGCCATGTGACCGCGTACGAAACCCACTCCCTTGTCCGGGCAGAACTGCGCGATCCACTCCTCTGCCGTCTTGTCCTGCGTCTCCAGGTCTTCGTGGTGATCCTGCGCGAAGTACCCGACCTGTGCTTCGTAACCCCACTCCGCTTCGCCCGCATCCGGCTCCACATCCGCCATGCAGATCTTGAGCAATGTAGACTTGCCGATGCCGTTCGGGCCCATGATCGCGAGACGATCACCGCGCTGCACCGTCAGATCCACGCCGTGCAGAACCTCGCGCGCGCCGTATGACTTCCTGATCCCCTTGATCTTCAGCACATCGCGACCGCTGTGGCGGTGCTCCTGGAAACGGAATGTCGGCCAACGGCGGGAGCTGATCGGAAGCTCCTGCATCTCCTCCATCTTGCGTTCCACCATCTTCAGCTTGCTCTGCGCCTGACGCGCCTTGCTCGCCTTCGCCTTGAAGCGGTTCACGAAGTCCATCTGCTGTTCGATTTCCTTCTCCTGACCAGCGATGTCCTTTTCCTTACGCTCGCGCTCCGACTGCTTCAGCTCAACGAACGTCGTGTAGTTGCCCGTGTACTTGTTCACCTGCGCATAATCCACATCGAGGATATGGGTGGCGACGCCATCCAGGAACTGGTGATCGTGCGAGATGACCACGACCGGACCGGCAAACTCGCCGATGAATTCCTCGAGCCAGCGGATGGACAGGATGTCGAGATGGTTTGTCGGTTCGTCCAACAGCAGCACGTCGGGCGCGCTCGCGAGGACCTGCGCGAGCAGCACTCTCAGCTTGAAGCCCCCGGACAACGTCGACAGCGGCTGGTAATGCACAGCCGCCGGCAGACCGAGACCCTCGAGGATCGTCGCTGCGCGTGCCTCCGCCGTATAGCCGTCATATCGATGAACGGTTTCCTCGAGCAACGTATAGCGGTCCGCATCGAATTCTTCATGGGCGTTGGCCAGCAGCGCATCACGCTCCACCATGGCTTCCCACAGCTCCAGATTGCCCATCTGCGTCACGTCGATGATGCGCTCGTCTTCGTAGAGGAACTGGTCCTGACGCAGCACACCGAGCCGGGCTCGCTTCGGGATCGATACGGAACCCGAGCTCGCCTCCTCCTGGCCCGTCATGATGTTCAGGAGCGTGGTCTTGCCCGAGCCGTTGGCGCCCACCAGGCCGTATCGCTCTCCCGCATTCAGCTGGAAAGACGCGTCGGCGAACAGCGTGCGGTCACCGAAATGCTTGGATAGGCTGGAAACTGAGATCATAGCCGTCAAATATAACGAAAACCGCCCGAAAATTGAGGCGGGCGGCGCGTCGGCATACCTTTGCGAGGCCGCTGTGAACTGCCGGTTCAGAGATCCATTAGACACCGGGGCGGCTGGACAGTTCTGTGCGGAAGCGCCGCAGCTGCAATTAACTCGCTGCGGCGCTATTTAGAGGATGCCCCCGACAGGATTTGAACCTGTGGCCTACGGTTTAGGAAACCGCCGCTCTATCCACCTGAGCTACGGGGGCGAACGCGGCAAATCTATCGAAAATGTCGGCGTCAGGCCACGTTCCGCGCAGCGCGGGGATGTTTTTCGGCATTAGGCTTGCCGAAGTCGCGCCTACGCAGCGTGCACCTGACCCAAGGGCTAAACGAAATGGTTGATCAGAAGAAGGCTTCCGTACTCCAGGCATTCGGCCAGCCGCGCATGGCCGCGCTTCTCTTCCTCGGCTTCGCGGGCGGACTTCCACTGTACCTTACGAAAACTACGCTGCAGGCGTGGATGACCACGGCCGGCGTGAGCCTGACCACCATCGGCGTATTCAGCCTGCTGAATGCGCCATACTCGCTCAAGTTCCTGTGGGCGCCCCTGCTCGACCGCTATGTGCCGCCGTTCCTCGGCCGGCGTCGTGGGTGGCTGCTGATCAGCCAGGTCGCGCTACTCATCGCGATCGCGGCCATGTCGCTTCACGATCCGAAGACCGGCCTCATGATGCTCGGCATCAATGCCCTGCTCATCGCCTTCTTCAGTGCATCGCAGGATATCGCCGGCGACGCGTACCGCACAGATCTGCTTACGACGAATGAACTCGGGCCAGGCACTTCGGTGTGGGTGCTGGGTTATCGCATCGCACTCATTCTCACCGGCTGGCTTGCATTCGTCCTGGCCGACCGTCTGTCATGGCCGACGACGTATGTGATCCTGTCCACACTCATGCTGATCGGCATTTTCACCACGTTCCGCGCGCCCGAACCGGTGCTGCGGGAAGTTCAGCCGAGAAGCCTCGCAGAAGCCGTCGTCCTTCCCTTCAAGGAATTCTTTCAACGCGCTGGGTTTACCACCGGTCTGGTTGCGCTCCTTTTCATCGTTCTGTACAAGCTCCCGGACGCATTGACGGACACCATGAAGACATCGTTTCTGCTGCAGACGGGTTTCTCGCAAGCAGAAATTGGTACGGTCATCGGACTGTTCGGTCTCGTCGCCACGATCGTGGGAGGTGTAACCGCCGGTGTTGTCATCGTGAAGCTCGGTGTGAACAAGTCGCTGTGGGTTTTCGCGGTGTTCCAGGCACTCAGCAATGTGTCCTACTACGTGCTCGCGCTGGCGGGTAAAAATCATGGACTGATGGTGCTCGCAGCGGTGGCGGAGAACTTCGGGCTGGGCCTCGTGAGCGCGGGTCTGCTCGCATTCATGATGAGCGTATGCAATAAACGATTTTCTGCGACACAGTTCGCGTTGCTCACCAGTTTGATGGCAGCGAGCCGCGACATCCTGGTGGCGCCGTCCGGCGGAATCGCGGAATCAATCGGGTGGCCTGGCTTCTTCCTGTGCACGCTGGCCGCAGCGGTGCCCGCGCTCATACTGCTACCGATTGTTGCGCCGTGGAACATGGACATGCCGCGCTTTGCCGCTGCGCGTGATGAGGGACTCGGCGATACCGCCGCGGTGTAGCGGGAGGACGGACGGTCTCTCTACGCGTCGGTTCGCGTAGAGAGATAACCGGCGAGCACGCCTGCGATCAGTGTATCGATCGGCTCGGCGTTCTCGTCGTGGTGTAGCAGTCCTGCAAAACCCTCGCGGCGCAGCCGCTGCGCCACGGACTCGAGACGTTTCGCCAGTGCTTCCGCGATCTCGAGGTGCAACTCTTCCGCGTGCTCGAGGCCTTTCGGCAAGCGCTTCGTGTCCGGGGGGATGATGAACGCATCCATCGGGAACGAGTGGTCCGCGCGCTCCGGCTGCTCCATGACTCCACCCTCGTCGTTGAATTGCGGCGGCGGAGAGAATGCATCCTCCTCGACCTCCTGCTCATCACCCCAGGCAGGCACGACCTGTCCGCCGTTCGGATCGGCCGAACTCTCCCAGTTGTCGAGCTCGTTGTGTGCGGCGGCCGGGTGCATTTCCGGCTCATCCGGGCTAGCTGTGTGGGGAGCAACGGCGGACGCGGGAGCCGATGGCACACGGCCTACGAAAGGCGGTGCGAACGGCCCCGACGCGGAGCCTTCCGGTGCGGCAGGAGCGTCCCAGCGTGTGACTGCCGGGGGCAGCGGTGGTTCACGACTCTGGGTGCGTGGATCGTCCATGGGACCAAGATAGGCAGCGAATCGCCCCGTGACCAGACTGTTGCGCCCGCTACGCCCCGCGCGCCCGCAGCTTCGACCGCACGAGCCCGATCACTGCCGGCATCACCGAGATCAGTACGATCGCAATGACCACCACGGAAAAATGCTCCTCGATCCATGGGATCCCGCCGAACAGGTAGCCGGACATCGTCATGAGAGAAACCCATGCCGTCCCGCCCGCAACGCTGTACGCGAGGAACTTCCGGTACCGCATGAGCCCGACACCGGCCACGAATGGCGCGAACGTGCGGATGATGGGCATGAAGCGCGCGAGAATCAGCGTCTTGCCGCCGTGCTTGTCGTAGAACGCCTGCGTCCGCTCGAGGTACTCCTGCTTCACCAGAGGAATCCCCTTCTCACGGCGGCCGAGTGTTCGTCCGACGAAGTAGTTCACGTTGTCGCCAATGACCGCAGCCGCGATGAGCAGCAGGATCACGCTCGCGACGTTGAGACTTCCTTTCGCAGCGAACGCGCCGGCCGCGAACAGCAGCGAGTCACCCGGCAGGAACGGCATGATGACAAGCCCGGTCTCGACAAAAACGATGAGAAACAGAATGCCGTACGTCCATGCGCCGTACGAGCGGATGATCTCGTCGAGATGGACGTCGATGTGGAGAATGAAATCGATGAGATGGCGGATCCAGTCAAACATCTAGGTTGCCCAGCCGAAGCGGCCAATAAGAGGAACGAACGTAACGTTGGCGACGTCTTCCTGTTCAACGCCGTCGGTAGTCTTGCGTACCAGCGTGAGCTTCTGCTCGGCACGATCACCCAGCGGAATCAGCATGCGCCCGCCTGGTGCGAGCTGCTCGATCAATGCATCAGGTATTGATGGCGCGGCTGCCGCCACGAGGATCGCATCGTAGGGTGCGTAACGGGACCATCCGATCGTGCCGTCACCCACGAGCAGCGCGATGTTCGACGTGCGCATGGTGTCCAGCACCGCGCGCGCGCGCACCGACAGTTCGCGCACGCGTTCCACCGAATATACATGCGACGTGAGTGTCGCGAGCACTGCTGTCTGGAAACCGCTGCCGGTTCCGACCTCGAGAACCTTGTCGGCCGGCTGCAGATCGAGAATCTGCATGTAAAGCGCCTGCAGCGATGGCTGTGATGCGGTCTGACCGAAGCCAATCGGCAGCGGCGAGTCTTCGTACGCGCGGTGCTGGATCGATTCGGGCAGGAAGATATGACGTGGCACGAGATCGAACGCGCGCAGGACTGCGAGGTCGTGTATCCCCTTGTCTGCGATCGTCTCGATCAGCTGCCGGCGCGCACGCTCGTGCCGTCGATCGCTCAGAGGGTCAGACGCCAACGGCCGATCTCCTCGAGAAGTTTGTAGTTCGTCAGATCCAGATGCAGCGGCGTGACGGAAATGTAGCCGTCATGGATCGCGCGGAAATCAGAGTCGTCACTGCCCCACCACTTCGTTTCGCCGCCGCCGATCCAGAAGTATTCGCGTCCGTTCGGATCCTTCGCACGCGTGAGCGAACCGACGTACTCGCGTCGCCCGAGCGTCGTCACGCGCACGCCCTTTACCGCGGACGGCGGGATCGGCGGGAGGTTGACATTGAGCAGTGTATCGGTGGGATACGGATCGCGCGCGAACATCTGCGCGAGCAGGGCGCGCAGCGGCTCGAGCCAGGATGGGATCTGTTCCTCATCGCGGCCCGCGAAGGAGATCGCGATGGCAGGAATGCCAAGGAGTGTGGCTTCCATCGCGGCTGCTACCGTGCCCGAATACAGCACATCGTCCCCGAGATTGGCGCCGTGATTGATGCCGGAGATCACGAAGTCGGGCTTGTGCTCGAGCAGTTCGCCGAGACCGAGCATTACGCAATCCGTCGGCGTGCCATCCACGACATGAACGCAACTCCCCGCCCTGCGCGCACGCAGCGGATGATGCAGCGTCAGTGAATGGCTCGTCGCGCTCTGTTCGCGGTCCGGCGCTACGACGTGCACTTCCGCGAGTGACCCGGCCGCTTCTGCAAGGGTGCGTATCCCCGTCGCCAGATATCCGTCGTCATTGGTAACCAGAACCCGCATCAGGCGCGTGGCCCGGACAGCACCTGCCGCAGTGCTGTCACATCCTGTCGCAGCAATGCCAGCAGATCACGGTCGAGCACCGATGCGGCCACGCCCGCGAGCTCACCACCCTTGCGCAGCTGCTCCAGCCGTGACTTCGCACCTTCCACTGTAAACTTGTCTTCGTACAGCAGCTGCTTCACCAGCAGGATCAGGCGGATCTCCTTGCGCTGATACGCGCGATTTCCCGACCGGTTCTTCGATGGATTCAAGACCGGAAATTGCGACTCCCAGTACCGCAGAACATGCGCGGGCAGACCGACGAGATCCGAGACTTCACCGATCGAGTAGTACTCCTTGCGTGCGATCGAACGGCTGCGCGCTACTGGTTCGCGAGCGGGTGCGGATTCGGCTACGAGCGGTGGCTCGTTTTCCGCGGGCTTCTCGTCTTCCCACGGGAACATGTTCTCACTCATTGCCAC
>JBDSPG010000307.1:0-8057 GCA_039912685.1 Longimicrobiales bacterium
TTTTTTGCACAACGGACTCTGCGCACGAAGTCAGCGGTTTCACGCCATCGCATGAGATTCCGTTGTTGTACTGGCATCCTTCCTGGTGGTGCGTTGGCTGGACGGGCCTGATCAGGTTTGCAGAAGCTCCTGCAGACGATCGCGGTATCCCCGGCTCGATGTCAGCCGTGTGCCACCCTCCAGGATGAGTACATAGTCGCCCTGGAACAGCGGCTCCAGCTCCTTGATCCGGTCGAGCCGGACGATCGTGGAGCGGTGGATGCGCACGAAGAGGCTGGGGTCGAGCTTGGTCTCCAGGTTCGTCATAGTCTCGCGGAGCAGGTACTCCCTGCCGCCGGCATGGATGCGAACGTAGTTGGACGCGGCCTCGAGCCAGTCGACATCCTGGATGCGGAGGATGAGGATGCGCCCGCCGGAGCGAACGACAATGCGTTCGAGGAACTGGCTCTTGCCGCGCAGCTCGCCGAGCATTGCAACGAGGCGGTCCTCAACATCGCTGCGCTGTCTGCCGCGGATCTGGGCGCGCGCCTGATCTACAGCGCGGTGCAGGCGGTCGGCATCGAACGGCTTGAGCAGGTAGTCGATGGCATGGGTGTCGAATGCCTTGAGCGCGAACTGGTCATATGCGGTGATGAAGATCACGGCGGGCATGATGTCCGCACCGATCGCCTCGACCACACCGAACCCGTCGAGTCCCGGCATCTGGACATCGAGGAAAACCAGATCGGGACGCAGCTGGATGATCATCTCCACCGCTTCCGTTCCGTCTCTTGCTTCGCCTACGATTTCGACGTCGGCCTGTGCCTCCAGATGCAGACGCACGCCCTCGCGGGCGAGTGGTTCGTCATCAGCGATTATTGCACGAATCTTCGTTGTCACGCGGTCCTCGGTTCTGCTGCGGCGACCAACGGTGTTGCGGTCGCGCTACTCTCTGCGCTTGTACAGATGTGGAACGGTGTGCGCAGTCTGACGATCGCTCCGCCGCCGGGCGCATCCTCGATCTGCATGGCCTGATGCGCGCCATAGAGCTGCTCGATCCTCGCGCGTGTGTTTGCGAGGCCGATGCCGGTACGTGATGAATCGCCGGCGTGGGCGAAGCCCGGACCGGTGTCGCGCACCTCGAGCACGAGCATGTCGCCATCCGTAAAACTGCGAATGATCACCTGACCGATGCCCGGCTTGCGCGAGATACCGTGCCGTATCGCATTCTCGACCAGTGGCTGCAGCACGAGTGTGGGCACCTCGGCGTCGAGCGTTTCGGGCGCGAGGTTCATGGAGACGGTGAGCCGATCCTTGAAACGGATCTGCTCGATCTCGAGATACCGCTCGAGGAATACGATTTCATCGCGGAGCGGCACCACCTGCGCATTGTTCTCGAGCGATACGCGAAGCAGGTCGCTCAGCAGCGTGAGTGTGCGGACAACGCCGTGGCGTTCACCCTTGAGCGCCATCACCGAAATGGCGTTCAAGGTATTGAAGAGGAAATGCGGATTGAGCTGCATGCGCAGTGACTCGAGATTCGCGCGCGTCAGGCTGCCCTCCAGACGGGATGTCTTGAGCGCGAGCTGCGCGGCGTCGCGCTCACGCGCGCGAAACTGTCTGCGGTAGTCGAGCGCGTGCGCGAAGCCCACGAACATTGCGTAGAAAAATACCTCGACAACGAAGTAGACACCCAGCAGGCGGAACATGTTCGCGCCGAATGAATGGGCCACTGGCGGCGCGCCGAGTCTGGCGAGTAGCCAGTCGGTGATTACACTGGCTGCGCCGAGATGGATGACTGCGAAGATCGCGGCGGCAGGAAGGTGTGCGAGCAGGGACAGTTTCCAGCGCCGCTCGTGAAACGGAAACCTCCGCGCCATCCAGAAAATCGGCGGCAGTAGAAGACCGAGGAAATACCAGGATGGCATGGTGGACGCGAGACCCTGCGGCCACGAGATGGGCATGTCGTTCTGACTGCCGACGCTGCCGAGCCAGGCCTGCGTGCCTTCCAGCAGACCGATGACGGTGCATACGACAAACCCTATCAGCCACGTGCGCCAGGAGCGCAGCACAGACCGCGGGGGCTGCTCATCAGGCCGATTATCCGGCTCGTTTATCACTTCCTGCATTCAGAACGCTAGTGGAGGTGGGCAAGGCTGCCAACACTCGCGGGAGGAGCGGCGTCACGAGCGGGACGAATCTCCGCCGCGGGGCTCCGGCTTCCACGCGGCCGCTCTCAAGCAGCGGGTACGGCCGGAATCCGGAGCGTGAACGTCGAACCGCGGCCAGTGGCGCTATCCACAATAACATCACCGCTCAACGCCCGCGCAATGTGCCGGCTGATCGCGAGGCCGAGGCCCGTTCCTTCTTTGCGGCCGCCCTGCAGACGCTGGAATTCCTGAAATAGGAGATGCTGCTCGTCCTCGGGGATCCCCTGCCCTTCGTCGGTGACCGTAAACAACACGCGGGACAAGTCGCCCGTTTCGAGCGTGGCGGACACAGTCACCGTCCCGCCCGCACCGGGCGCGACACCCTCGCCGCCGGCACCGCCATACCGGATGGCGTTACTCACGAGATGACCGAGGATCTGGTGGATGCGCACGGCATCACTGGTGATTCTGCCGCCGTCCAGCGGACCGGTCGCGAGCGTGACGCCCGCCGCTTCCGCTGCGGCGCCATGCTCGGCAACGACCTCGCGCACGAGCGAATCCGTAGCGAACGGGCTCGGGCGGATCTCGATCTGGCCGGCCTCGGCGCGCGCAAATTCCACGACGTTGTTGATGATGCTGAGCGCAGTCGCGATGCTGGCGCGGATCCGTGTGACCGCGTCCTGCTGCTTATCCGAGAGATCGCCCATCAATCCATCGAGCATCAGCTGCGCGAAGCCGTCGGCCGCGCCAAGCGGATTCTTGATGTCGTGACTGAAGGCACGAACGAGTCGGACCTTGCTCTCCCGTACCAGCTCGATCTCCTGATTCCCCGCCTGCGCTTCTTTCAGTTCCGTGGACTCCGTCAATCCGTCACGCGTCCGTTTTGACTGAACCGAAGAACGCTGCGTGATCTTCCTGCACGGCCTGATCGAGCAGAAGATTCATCAGAGGCGTCTTTACGGTCTGTTCGTCTGTCTTCGCTTCCGGATCCACGGTGAACGAACCGGTCTTCCAGCGCGCCATCACGCGGAACGCATCATCGCCGCGCAATAACTTCGTCTGCGCGTGCCGGATGTTGCCCTTCTCCAGGAAGATCGCGCCCTCGTCTTCGGGACCGACGAGGAATACTGCAGCAGAACGCGAATCGTAATTGAGAACTTGCAGCAGCCAGTTGAGCGGGAAGTCCTGGATGTCGCCCTGCAATCCGGACCATGGCGCTTCAGCCGCTTTCGCGTTCGCGCTCGGAACGGCTTTGCCTTCACGTCGCAAGAAGGCTTCGAGCGTTGCCTTCACCTCTTCAAAGGACGCACCGCGGTTCAGGCACACGTCGGCACCAGCCTCGAGCAGCGTTACGCGCTCCGAGATCCCGGTATCCGTGATGATGACGGGGATCATTCCGATGCGCGATGTCTCGCGCACCTCACGCAGCAGTGCAACTTCATCTTCACCATCGAGATCGGACGAGATCACCAGACATACAATGCGCGTCTGCTTGAGACGTTCCCGTGCGGCCTCCACTGTGAACGCGGCCTCGGCGAGGTAACCATGCGAGCACAGCTTTGTTGCAACGACCATTGCGCGGGTTTCGTCCGGATCCACGATCAGCACGTGGTGACGAAGACCGAAACGCAGTCCCTGCCAGTTCGTGCTCGACAGAACGCGTACGAGTGCCTCGACAACTGCGGGATCATACTGTTGACCCGCGCCGGACCGAATGTTGTCGAGCGCTGCAGGCACACGCATCGGCAGGCGATGCGGACGCGCCGCGATCATGGCCGCGAACGAATCCGCGACTGCAACAATGCGCGCACCGAGTGGGATCACATCACCCTGACGCTGCTCCGGATAACCCTTGCCATCCCAGCGCTCATGATGGAAGCGGATCGTGTCCCGCGTTGCGACTGGCAGCTGCACGCCCTCGAGCATCGCAAGCGCCGTTTCCACGTGACGCTCCATCTTGCGACGATCTTCTGCATCGAGCTGACCGCCCGGCTTGTTGATCAGACCCTTCAATGGGATCTGGCCGAGATCGCGCAGCACTGCACCCAGCGCGATGGCCTTCACGGCTTCGGAATCGAGCGACATCTCCCGTCCGATTGCACTCGTCAGCAGACGCGTGAGGCTCGTACCACCGCGGAAAAACGGATCGCGATACTCGAGCAGGCCCACCAGCATATCGGCAAGCGCGACCGCCGTGGAATCAACATGGCCCGCCGTAGCAAGTAATTCCTCGTGCGTCTGCGAGTCCGCGCGCGCCAGCGCGTGCTCGATATGCGTGACGTCCTCCGGGACCGGTGCTGTGACGGGGGTGCCGAGCGCTTCCGATGGATCCCACGCCGCACCGTTTTCTGCTGGCGACGTCGCGGCTGCAGGACGGCCATTCCCGTTCGGCGTCCGCACGGCCACTGGCCGACCCAGCCTAGCGCACACCGTCTCCAGCGACTCGCGAGCCGACTGGTCAGACGGGTCCATCTCCAGCAGTTGCTCAAAGCAGATTGCCGCTTCCGACAGACGGTCCGCTGCCTGAAGGACGCGCCCCATCAGTGCGAATGCCGGTGTGAAGGCGGGGTGCCGCTCCAGGCCCTTCCGCAGAATACCCAATGACCGGTCGTAGTCGCCCGCCTCGAAGTACGCTTCGGCAAGCTGCAGGAAGAGCGAGCCGTCGGCGTTGTTCACGAAGGCGTCTTCCATGGAATCGACACGTGTGCCCACGCTGTTCATATAGACATCCGTTTGGGGTTAAGTGATTCAAGGTAAGGCCGGAACGGCCGGATGGGGATGCTTTTCAGTCTCGAAAGGCCTGTTTCGGGGCGATCAGGGGCCGGCCAGGGGCCGGTCAGGGGCCGGCCCACCCCATGAACGTGCCCACCACGACCGCCGCCGCGAAGGCTATCGCGATCCATCGGGCGTTGCGCCCGGCGTCGACCGATTCGGCCAGCCGGAACGAAAACAGGTTCACCTCATACAGCACCCAGGACCCCACTCCGGCCGTAATGACAATAGCGAGAGCGGCCGTCAGGCTGTCGGATCCGGGCAGTGAACGCCGGGCGAGCTGGGCCCAGGCCATCACCCCGCCACCCATTACGCACATCATGTCCAGCGCAATCAGGGACATGATGAACGTTCGCTCACGCATCCGGTGCGCCCCTGCGCTCCGAACGCCACACGAAATACGAGTAGACCACGGGTAGCAGTACTGCGATCATGATGACCCCGAACGCGATCGTGCCTGCGGCCTCCGTTGGCAGCAGTGTCGCAAACACGGTGATGATGCCGGCGAGCATGAACGCGCGGCCGCCGAATCGATGGGTGCGGCGCCATACCTCCTCACTTTCCAGCGTCCACGGCGTGCGGATGCCCATCCACCAGTTCGAGCGCAGACGCGGCATGTAGTTCCCCAGCACAATGAACATCAAACCGACACCAAGGAGCATCGAACGGGTCATGTCCACGCGCATTCCCAACGCCACCGCGAGCGTCAGACCCTGGATCATCGCCAGGATCAGAACGACTGCGTTCACCACTAGATAAAACGTCGCATCAAAACGTTCGTAACTCGCCCGGCGCGGATCGATCCGACGTAGCAGCGGCAGCACGAACCACACCACGATCGCCATCGTCGACGCCAGAAACGCACCCGGAAATTTCGCCATCGTGCCGTTGATTTCACCGTGCAGATTCCAGTGCGTCGGAACCTCCGCAGGAAGACGCGAGAACACTGCCGCCGTGATGCACAGCATGATCACGTTTACGACAAGACCGATCGACCGCTTGATCATTTCTCCGCCCCCACATCCATGAGCCGCATCATCTCTTCCAGGAACTCCTGGAAGACCGTCGACTCGAGCGAATACACGATGTTGCGGCCCTGACGCTCCGACTGGATCAGGCCCGCGTCGCGAAGCACGGTCAGATGATGCGAGACCGACGCGCCCGTGATCGGGAACCGCGCTCCGATGTCCCCCGCGGTCAGGTCCCCATCACGAAGTGCCCGCAGAATCTGACGCCGCGTCGGGTCCGCCAGTGCCTTGATCGTGGTGTCCAGTCCCACCCGTGCCCCCATCGAGACTATATTTAGACGATAATCTAAATATGCCGGACCCAGAGACCAAGTCAAGAATGATCAGGCGAGGCGGGCCTTGAGCGACGCTTTCACAGCGGGCCATTCCGGGAGGAGAATGCTGTAGTAGATGGTGTCGCGGAGACGGCCACTGACGGTGACAAAATGGCTGCGTAGAATGCCTTCTTCGACGGCGCCGAGGCGCATGAGCGCGTTTCGGGATTTGGTGTTGAGCGCGTCCGTTTTGAATTCGACGCGGATGCAGCCGAGTGTTTCGAAGGCGTGGGAGAGGAGGAGGTACTTGGTTTCGGTGTTGATGGCGGAGCGCTGCCATGCAGGATCGACCCAGGTCCAGCCGATCTCGAGTCTGCGATGTGCCGGCTCGATGTTGCCGAAGCGGGTGCTGCCCACGGCCCTTCCGGAAGTGCGTTCGCGGATGAGAAATGGGAGGGTGTTGCCAGCGGCGTGCGAGTTGACGGCCTCCTCGATGTACTCGAGGAGCTTCTCGTTCGTGTCGGCGAGGTTGACGGTCCAGCGCCAGAGCTCCGGGTCGAGCGCGAATTCGCAGAGCTCGTCGAGATGGTCGATCGAGAGGGGCTCCAGGCGGACGTGGCGGCCCTCGAGGATGATCGGCTGCGCCATGTGGTTCATGATCGATTATCTTTCGCGTCGGTGAATTCTACATGGAGGAGACATTGTCGCTGAGCCCGCGTCAACGTGCGTACTTGAAGTCGCTCGCGCACCCACTGAAACCGATCCTCCAGATCGGGAAGGAGGGCGCATCGGATGCTGTGGTGGATACGATTGACGGCGCTTTCCGCACGCGGGAACTGCTGAAGGTAAAGGTACTGGAAGCCGCGCCCGAGAGCGCACGCGAGATCGCGGCGTCACTGTCAGAGCGTGTGCCCCGCGTGGAGCTGGTGCAGGTCATCGGCCGGACGATGGTGTTCTACCGTCGCCACCCGACGAATCGGGAGATTACCCTCCCCGCGTGACGTGATACACTTTTGCGGATAAAGCCGGTCTACGTCGCGCTCATCTCTGTACAGCTGATGTTCGCCACGCTTCCGATCGCTGCCAAGATCGCGTTGCGTGAGCTCAGCAGCCCTGCACTCTGTTTTCTCCGGGTCGCGGGCGCCGCACTGGTGTTCGCGGTGCTGCAGCATCTGCTGGTCGGCGAGCGGATCCGCGGGTGGCGGGACTATATGCTACTCGCGTGGTACTCGATGCTCGGCGTCACAATCAATCAGACGCTGTACATCACGGGCTTGACAATGACGACGGCGACGGCTGCGCAGACGCTCGTTGCCGCGGGCCCCGCAATGACGCTCGGCATTGCGATCCTGTTGAAGAAGGAGCAGCCGACATCGCTGAAATGGATCGGCATCGCACTCGCATCGTCGGGGGCACTGCTGCTGATCGGACTCGGCATTCAGGATGGTCACGCGCTCGGCAATCTTCTCGTCACTGCCAATGTCGCTGTGTACTCACTGTATCTCGTGGTGTCACGCGGCATCCTGAAACGTTATCACCCGCTCACGGTGATCACGTGGATCTTCATTCTCGGCGCAGTCGGTCTCGCGCCGTTCGGCATGCGAGACACGATTGCACTCGCGCCTCACATCAGCTGGAACACCTTTGCCGCACTGCTCTGGATCATCGTTTTCCCCAGCGTCGGCGGGTACTACCTGAACATGTGGGCGCTCACGATCGTGGAATCGAGTGTCGTCTCCACATTCGTCTATCTGCAGCCGATCGGAACGGCGCTGCTCGCGATGCACTTCCTCGGAGAGGATCCGTCGATGCGCATTGTGCCGGCGGTTGCGCTGATATTCCTGGGTGTGATGGTGGCGATCCGCTCGGGCAAG
>JBDSPG010000044.1:0-6615 GCA_039912685.1 Longimicrobiales bacterium
TGCGCTCCGCAGTCGGCAACAGCTCCAGAAGCTGCTGCTTTTCCGTTGCTGTCTGATCAAGATAGAAAGCAACCAGGTCCGCGAATGCGCCCGGACCATCCACGCCTTCGATGATCTGATTCAACGCATCCGGCGGCATGCCGCGCTGACGGCCCAGTTCCGCAGCACGCTCACGCAGCTCGTGATCGAGCGCAATGAATGCCGGCTCGTGCGGCTCCGACGGCTCTTCCGCCGCGATCGCCCACACATCCGCCTGGATCATCCCGTTTTCGCCGACGCTCTCATACTTCAGCGCCTTCGCGCGCTGCACCCCCTGGATCAGCAGCTGCAGACCCGTCGGGCCGCGCTGAACCTGGAGGATGCGAACAATTACGCCGGTCTCGTACAGTCCCTCAGGCTTAGCGTCATCGGTGTTCTCCCGCTGGCACACCGCGAACAAACGGCGGTCACCATCGAGAACCTTCTCAATCGCCTCCAGCGTGCCAACTCGTCCCGCACTGATCGGAAGCGCAACACCCGGAAACACCACCGTCTCCCGCATCGGGAGCACCGGCAACGTCACTCGCTCTTTCATTTCCTGATCTCTTTCGAATCCTGACACTCGGCCATGGGATCCCCCGTCCGGCCGATTGTCTCAGTGATAAGGCACCATCCGGGCCAGACCAACATCGCTACTACCGCAACACTTTCTTATTCGAGTCATGGTTGCGGATACCGCCATTGTGGCAGTATGAGCGAGGATCTACCGGATGTGGCAGTGATGTGGACGATGCGGGCGTGGCAATCAGTGCAGGCGGTTGCCGATGCGGCCCCAACGGATGTGACCGAAGAAAGGGATGCCGTCGGCGTCGAACTTGTCGTAGGAGAAGTAGAGGCCGACGGCCCTGCCCATGAGGTCACGTTTGGGCACGAATGCCCAGTAGCGCGAGTCGAGGGAGGAATCGCGGTTGTCTCCCATCATGAAGTAGCCTGTGTCGGGTACAACGATAGGACCCCAGTTGTCGCGCGTCGGATAGTAGGGCTGTGCGCGAACCGAGTCGGTGAGGAACCCCTTCTGCCATTCCATGGTGGGGTCATAACCATCATTGCCGTCGGCGATATGCTGAACGTAGGGCTCGACGAGGGCCACACCGTTCCGATGGAGCTGGCCGCCCTTCATGGAGAGGGTGTCTCCGGGCATTCCGACGAGGCGCTTCACGAGATCGATCTGCGGCTCCTGATGGTGGCTGCGGAAGACAACGATGTCGTTGCGCTTCGGCTGGCTGTAGCCAGGGAGTTTCTTCTCGGTACCGGGGATGGTCGCGCCGTAGGCAGACTTACTGAGGACCAGGAAGTCACCAATGAGCAACGTATTCTCCATGGAGCCGGAGATGATGGTAAAGGTCTGGATCAGGAATGTGCGGATCACGATGAAGATGAGGAAGCCGATGCCGATGGACTTGGTCCAGTCCCAGATGGCGCCGAGGAACGTTTCCTCTTCATGGACCTTGGCGGCGCGGCGGCGGGCCTGCGCGCGCGAAGCAGCGGTGCCTGTCGGCGCTTCCGGAGCGCTGGTCTTCGGGTTTTTCTCTTTGGCCATGATCCGACCCTCAAATCGTTCAGATGACTGATCCTCTATTTTATAAGTACGCCGGGAGTTTGGCGACTGTTTCCCGGCTTGTGATTTCAGGGGTCGTGCGTCATTGTGCGCATTGCGAAGTCCAGTCCGAATGGAGAAGGCGGAATGAACACAGTGGTTCGAACGGTGCGCGCGGCACGCGGGAATGAGCTGCGCTGCCGCGGCTGGCAGCAGGAGGCGGCGCTGCGGATGCTGATGAACAATCTGGACCCGGAAGTGGCAGAGCGTCCGGAAGACCTGGTGGTATATGGCGGGACGGGGAAAGCAGCGCGCACGTGGGACGCATATGACGCGATCGTTCGGACGCTTGAGAGGCTGGGGGATGACGAGACGCTGCTGGTGCAGTCCGGCAAGCCGGTCGCGGTTTTCCGCACGCATGAGTGGGCGCCACGCGTACTGATTGCGAACAGCAATCTTGTGGGCGACTGGGCGACGTGGGACAAGTTCCGCGAGCTCGAGCGCGCGGGTCTTACGATGTACGGGCAGATGACAGCGGGCTCGTGGATCTACATCGGTACGCAGGGAATTTTGCAGGGCACGTATGAGACGTTCGGTGCTGTCGGTCGCCAGCACTTTGGTGGTTCATTGAAGGGACGCTGGATACTGACGGGGGGCATGGGCGGAATGGGTGGTGCACAGCCACTCGCCGCGACCATGGCCGATGCAGCGATTCTCGTCGTCGAAGTCGACGAAGTGCGCATACGCCGCCGCATTGAACAAAAGTACTGTGATCGCATCACACACGATCTTGATGAAGCACTCGCGTGGGTGCGTGGCGCAGCAGCGTCGGGTGATGCGCTGTCAGTCGGACTCGTTGGCAACTGCGCAGACGTGCTGCCGGAGCTGGTGCGTCGCGGCGTTGTGCCGGACGTGGTCACGGATCAGACATCCGCGCATGACGAACTCAATGGATACGTGCCCGCCGGACTCCCGCTCGATGCGGCGGCAGCGCTGCGCGAGGCTGATCCGAAAGAGTACGTGCGCCTTTCAATGGATTCAATGGCGACGCACTGCCGCGCCATGGTTGACCTCATGCGCATGGGTTCAATCACCTTCGATTACGGCAACAATCTGCGCGGACAGGCAATGAACGCAGGGTATGAGGACGCGTTCGCGTTTCCCGGATTTGTGCCTGCGTACATTCGACCGCTGTTCTGCGAAGGTAAGGGACCGTTCCGCTGGGTTGCACTGTCCGGCGATCCCGCAGACATTCGTCGCACGGATGACCTCGTGCTCGAGCTGTTCCCCGAAGACGAACATCTGGCACGTTGGATCCGTCTCGCGCGCGAGCGCGTTGCGTTCCAGGGATTGCCAGCACGCATCTGCTGGCTCGGCCAGGGTGAGCGCGCAAAGTTCGGTGTCGCGTTGAACGACCTTGTGGCGAGTGGTGAACTGAGTGCGCCGATCGTGATTGGTCGTGATCATCTCGATACCGGGAGCGTGGCATCCCCGTTTCGCGAGACGGAAGCGATGCTCGACGGCAGTGATGCTATTGCCGACTGGCCGATCCTCAATGCACTGCTGAATACGGCATCGGGCGCATCATGGGTATCATTCCATCATGGCGGCGGCGTCGGTATCGGCCGCTCGCTGCACGCAGGCCAGGTGCTCGTCGCGGATGGGACGCCGATGATGCGAGATCGCATTGAACGCGTGCTGACGAACGACCCGGGTCTTGGCGTCGCACGGCACGCTGACGCCGGATATGACATCGCGCTCGACGCGGCGAAGCGTCACGGCATTGACCTGCCAATGACATCGTGATGAGGATCCGCCGTTGACGATCCTGCTGCCGGACCTGCTGTACCACGATCACGCCTTTCGCACGGGTCTGGCGGTGGCATACGACGCGACGAGCGGTCGCATCGACCGCGTGGCGAAAGCAGACAGCCTGGGCGATGCGGAAGTCACGCGTCTGCCAGGTCGCGCGCTGATTCCAGGTTTCATTAACTGCCACTCCCATTCCTTTCAGCGTGTCATCCGCGGCCGCACACAGTGGAAGCCGGCGCATGCAGAAGCAAGCGACTTCTGGAGCTGGCGTCTGTCAATGTACCAGGCAGTACTTAGCATCGAGCCAGACGCGCTTTATGACGTTGCGCGCTTTTGCTTCATGGAGATGCTGTGCGCGGGATACACGACGGTCGGCGAGTTCCATTACGTGCAACGCAATCTCGCGGGCGGGCGCTATGGTGATGGCAATGAGCTCGCGCATCGCATCATTGCGGCCGCGGAATCCGTCGGCATCAGGATCTGTCTGCTGAACGTGTGCTATGCAACGGGCGCGATCGATCAGCCACTGTGGCCGGAACAACGCCGTTTCGCGACGCCGGATGTGCAGCAGTTTCTCGCCGATACGGATGCGCTGGTGGGAAGCATGAATAATCGCACGCTCGTGTCGGTCGGCGTGGCCCCCCACAGCGTACGCGCCGTTCCTCGCCCGTGGGTGCGGGAGATACATGAATACGCGTCCGAACGCGGAATGCCACTCCACATGCATGTGTCCGAGCAGCCGGCAGAGGTCGAAGAATGCGTGCAGGTGCATGGTCTGCGGCCGGGTGCATTGCTCGCTAACGATGGGATACTCGATGCGCGCTTCACGGGGATTCACGGCACGCATCTCGATGATGCGGAGATCGCGCTCTTCGGCGCGGCGCGGGCCAGCGTCTGTCTCTGTCCAACGACGGAACGTGACCTGGGCGATGGTCTCGCCAGGATCGCCGGCATGATAAACGCCGATGTATCGCTGTGCATCGGAACGGACAGCCAGAGTGTGATCGATCCGCTTGAAGAGCTGCGGCTGATCGAGTACAACGAACGTTTGCGGCTGCTGCGGCGTGTCGTTGCGGCGCGCGGATACGGTAGCACGGATCGTCTCGAGACGGCGCCGGTCCTCATGGCGATCGGCGGTACAGGCGGCGCGAAGTCGCTCGGTATCCACGCCGGTGCATTCGAGACAGGAATGGCAGCGGACTTTGCGGCCATCAATCTGGAGCATGACGGCATGACCGGCTGGGATGCAGAGACGCTAGGCCCCCTGCTCACGCTCTCCGCGCCGGCATCCGTTGTAAGCGATGTCTGGGTGGGTGGAGTGCAACGCGTACACAACGGCAGGCATGCCGACCGGGAGGCCGTTTCCGATGCGTTTCGCCGTGTCGCACGGTTGCAGAAGTGACGCGCATGGATGACCCATCTAGAGGGCAGCGCGAAGTTGCGATGGTGATACCGGAGGAACGGCTGCCACCCGGGTTCGCGGAATCAGTCGGCACGCCCGTTGCGCTGCCTGCAGCAACGCAGCCTGCCGCAACAGTCGTATTGATGCGAGATGGCGACAACGGGGTTGAAGTCCTGCTGCTCAAGCGGCATCGCGCGAGCGGGTTCGTGCCGGGTGCGTATGTATTTGCGGGCGGCCGTATCGATGACTCCGATGGCGATGCGCAGCTGCTCGCAATGCTCGGAACCATGCCGCCGGACCCGGCCGGGCCGTACTGGATTGGTGGGATCCGCGAAGTTTTCGAGGAGACCGGGGTTTTGATCGCGGTCGACCACAACGGTCGCAGCTGCCACGGCTCGCTGAATCCGGACGTAATCCGTGACATGCGCGAGTCCCTGATGAACGAGAGCGCAACACTGCTGGACATGATGCGGCGGCACGGGCTGCGTCCCGATACGAATGCCCTCGCATACGTGGCACACTGGATCACGCCCGTTGCCGAGCCGCGGCGGTATGACACGCGGTTCTTCCTGGCCGCAATGCCGCCGGAATGTGAGGCGACGGCGGATGCCCGGGAAATGAGTGACGCGAAGTGGCTGACACCATCGGACGCGCTCGCGCGCTTCAAGGCTGGTGATCTTCCGATGGTTTTTCCGACGGTGAAGACGCTGCAGGCATTGCTGAGGCATGGCACAGTCGAGGCAGCGTTGGCAGTGGCCCGCCGATCACCTGTGAAACCGATATTACCCCGCCTCGAGCGTGTACCGGGCGGGGTTGGAATTGTCATTGACGCGGACGATGCGCCGCAAACAGAGGTAAGCCGTGATTGAATGTGGAATGGCGCGCACGCTCGGTGAGCTGCGTGCATCGGGATACAAGGTTCGTTCGGTCAAGGACGAGATGCGCGACAACCTGGTGCGCAAGCTGCGCAGCGGCGAGCAACTGTTTCCGGGGATTGTCGGGTACGAGGAAACGGTCGTGCCGCAGATCGTCAATGCGTTGCTGGCCCGCCAGAATTTTATTCTGCTCGGACTGCGCGGCCAGGCGAAGAGCCGGATCATTCGTCAGCTGACAACGCTGCTCGACGATTTCATACCCATCGTTGCGGGCAGCGAGGTCAATGACAATCCGTTGCGACCGATCTCGAAGTTTGCGCGCCTGCATCTGCTCCACGCGCCCGACGTAATCGGACAGCAGGCTTCCGTCCGTATCGACCAGCAGCGTGTGCTGGGGCTGGAAAAGAATGTGCTCCAGCGGACGCGCCTGGAACAGTATGTGGCGCATCACCGCCCGTGGATCGCGATTGAACGCGTCGTTCTCGCGGGTCATGAACGCGCAGTACGACACGAATCGGTCGAAAGGATTGCGCACGAACGCGAACTTGAAATATTCGCTGAATTGCCGCTCTCCTAGAAACGGGCGGATCTGGTTGAGACTGAGGTGGCCATGCCTGATGTCCGCCAACTCTGCGAATGGAAAACGCTTGTTCACGAACAGGCCGACCTGTTCGATGTCGTCCGGCCCCAGATGTTCGCGCAGCGCCTGGCGGACCGAATGGGTGCCGGTCTTTGGAATCGCGACGAAGATAAAACGATGTTTGTGGGAGACGATCATGGTAGGTGTCGTGCACAATGTCGGCATGATAGGCCGGACGACTTGATGCCGTGTGGTCATCCCAGTCGCCACTGCAAATGTACCGAGGTGATGTCGATGCGACCCTGGTTCCTGGCTGCCCTGCTGGTCGTGTTAGCGGCGGTAGGCTGCCGTGAGGCGTCCGATCCCCAGG
>JBDSPG010000045.1:0-56995 GCA_039912685.1 Longimicrobiales bacterium
TCCGTGACTTCTTCCGGGCGTTCGTCGATCAGCAGGACGATGAGGTGTACTTCGGGGTGGTTCTCGACTATGGCGTTCGCCATCTTCTGCATCAGGATCGTCTTACCGGCCTTTGGCGGTGACACGATCAGACCGCGCTGTCCCTTGCCGATCGGTACTGCCAGATCCATCAACCGCATTGAGATGTCACCCGCGGCGTTCTCCAGATGCAGGCGCTCCTCAGGATAACGCGGACGCAGATTGTCGAACGCAATGCGATGCTTCGCCTTGTCCGGCTCGTCCATATTGACTTGCTCGACCTTCAGAAGCGCGAGATAACGCTCTCCCTCCTTCGGCGGCCGAACCTGGCCCATCACTGTATCACCTGTGCGCAGATCGAACCGCTTGATCTGCGACGGGCTTACGTAAATGTCATCCGGCCCGTACAGGTAGTTCCAGTCCTGCGAACGCAGGAAGCCATACCCTTCGGGCAATATTTCAAGCACACCCTCGCCGCGCAGCACGACATCGCTGTCCAGCAGGTTCTGCTCGATACGGAAGATTAAGTCCTGTTTGCGGAGGCCTGAGTAGTTGGTGATGTTGAGCTCTTCCGCCATCTCGTGCAGCTCGGCGGCGTATTTACTCTTCAGTTCCGCGATGTCCACGTTTGTGTTCACGTCGGTTTTTACCATTTTTGAGCTTGATGAACGGACAGGCGAGCGCAATCGTTCAATTGGATCAGGATAGGACACGACATGCTGATTCGACTGAGTGCAGTCGGCGCGCGGCTCGCGCTCCTAGTACAGCGGGAGGTCCATTTTGTCGTGGGTGAACGAGCACAGTGTAGCATCCCCCAGGGACGCGGTCAAGAGCGGTTCAGAGGACGAACTTCAATGGATTCTTCTTCGCTTCAATGATGAGCGAATCCAGTTGCGCCTTCACACCTTGAAGTGACTTCAGAAGCGCGGAATCCGCACTCATCCGGTGCAGAGTGCCGTTCTCGGTGTTCACCATTTCCAGGAGCTTCCCGATCGCAGCGGAGAGGCGTTCGGCGTTGCCCTGCATGTGTTTGAGTGATGGCGCGGCTGCGCGCTGGGCACCCGTGAGGTTGGCGGTGGCGCGGCTGAACGCAGGACCGAGTTCACGGGCCGAACGCTGCAGTGAAGTCAGGTCATTCCTGAATCCGGGGTCCGCCATGAAGTCTGCCGCGGCACCGTTCTGCAATGCCCCCATGATGTCCGCGACCTGTGCCTGAGCCACCGACATGTTCTGCATGACCGGGGCAAGGGACTTCAAGCGTGCCCGGCCCGCCCCGCCCAGCGCGGCGATTTCGGTTCTCGCGGAATCGAACGCAGCTCCGATCAGGGTCAATTTCTCGTGCAACCGCGGAATGGTGACGAGCTCGGCGAGGAACAACGTATCGTTGGGACCGATGACAGGAAATGCGGCGGTGCCCACGGAGATATCAATTACGGGTGCGCCGATGATGCGAGCGGACGTGACCCGGATGTGGCTGTCTTTGCGCACCTCGTCGCGCAACTTGTGAGGAAATCGAAGTGTTGCGGCGATATGCGCGAGGCTGTCACCGCGGAACGGCATGAAGCCGACACTGATGACCTCACCGACATGCTTGCCGCCAATCCAGACTTCTGCGCCGGCCGCGAGCTTGGGCGCTTCGGGGAGCACCGCCACAATCTCATCCTGATCCTGCAGTGCGGCGACGAACGCGTCCATGAAGAAGAGGCCGATGCCGAATACGGTCATACCGAGGATGATGAGTCCGCCGAGAAGCATGTCCCGCCGCTGTCGTTCGAAGGCTGCCATGCTATGTTAGCCTTGAACCGCGTGGCGGCATGATGGCGGAATGGAGGCGACGGCGGCAACATGATTCGACTGGGCCACATCGACTACAGCAACTGCTTTCCGGTGCACGCACGTCTGCTTGCGGAGCAGACGCCGGCGGACGTGCAGATTCTGACGGGCGTTCCGGCCGTCCTGAACCGAGCGCTCGCAGCGGGCGAAATCGACGTCGCCCCGTGTTCGAGCATTGAGTATGCGCGACATGCTCCCCACTACCGCATCCTGCCTGATTTCGTCATTGGCTCCGATGGCCCGGTCCAGAGTATCCGCTTCGACGCGTCCATCGCGCCAGAGCGGCTCGATGGTGCGACCGTCTTTGTTACCGACTCGTCTGCCACATCCGTAGTACTGCTTCGGATCCTGCTCGAGCGCTGCTGGGGTGTAACGCCGAATTTCGAGACGTTCGACCAGACGCGATCCGACCCGCTCCGTGGTGGCGCCGCGGCAGCCCTTTTCATTGGCGATGTTGCACTGCTCCGATCCGTCGATGCCGCCCGCTTCACATTCGATCTCGGCGAAGAGTGGACCCGGTGGACCAATCTCCCGTTCGCGTTCGCCGTATGGCAGGCACGAACCGGTACATCAACCGACGAGCTCGCGCGACTCACAACACTGCTGCAAGACTCACGCGAGTACTTCCGGCAGAACCGCACTGACCTCGCTGAGCGCTTTGCTCCGCACTTCCACATCGACCCGCAACGGCTGCTCCGCTATTGGGATTCCCTGCGCTACGACCTGGATGAGAGCATGCGAGCGGGCCTTCGCCATTTCCTGGCACTGGCCGCCGAGCTCGGTGAAGCACCGCCGGTACCACAGCTCGAATTCGTGACCGTATGACGCAACCCCCGCGCCACGAGCCGGAAGCGCCGCTGCAAAATCGGACAGGTGACTCTGGACCGCACTACCGCTGCAGCCCTACTCTGTTCTCATGAGCACCCTTGAAAACCCGGTGGCCTGGGTCGGTCGGGCCGCGATTCGTTCGACGAGCGGGATAGGCCGTTTCGGCACATTCAGCCTGCGGTTCGCGCGGTCCTTCCGGGACGTCGGGACGTGGGCCCGCCTCGTCGTCATCCAGATGGCAAAGCTGGGCGTGCAGTCCCTTCCCATCGCCCTCTTCATTGCCGTGTTCACCGGCGCAGTCCTCGCGCTGCAGGCGTCCTACACGTTCTCGGGGACGGTACCCAAGTATTTCGTCGGTGCACTTGTCGGCAAGACGATCATCCTCGAGCTGGGTCCGGTGCTGACAGGCCTCGCGCTGGCGGGTCGCGTCGGCGCCAATATCGCGGCCGAAATCGGTACCATGCGCGTCACCGAGCAGATCGATGCGCTCGAAACGCTGGGCTATGATCCTGTGGCGTATCTGGTGGTTCCGCGAGTCGTAGCGGCCACGCTGATGTTCCCGGTTGTCATCGCGTTCTCGGACGCCGTCGGCATTGCGGGCGGCTGGGTCACGTCGATCAACCTCCTGGACATGTCGACACAGGAGTTCGTACGTGGCCTGCGCCTGTTCTTTGTTCCATTCGACGTCCAGTTCTCGCTAATCAAGGCGGCATCGTTCGGTCTGGCTGTCACTCTCATCGGATGCTTCTACGGATTCGCGACGAGCGGGGGCGCGGACGGTGTCGGGCGGTCCACAACGCAGGCAGTCGTGGTTGGCAGCATGATGATTCTCGTGCTCGACGCGTTCTGGGCGGTTGCGCTGCTGTGATGACGCGATGAGCATCGAGCTGCGCAACGTGCGCAAGGCATTCGGCGATCGCGTGATCCTCGACGACATCTCGCTCACTGTGAACGATGGTGAGACGCTTGCCGTCATCGGATACTCGGGCGTCGGCAAGTCGGTCCTGCTCAAGAGTATTGTCCGGCTCCTCGAGCCGGATGCCGGCGACGTTATTGTCGATGGCGAAACGGTGGCTGAGCTGCATCGCGACGCGCTCTATGACTTACGACGTCGCATTGGGTATGTGTTTCAGTTCGCTGCACTCTTCGATTCGATGACCGTGTTCGACAACGTGGCGATGGGGCTGCAACGCATCAACACACCGCAGGACGAGATCGTGGAGCGCGTACGGCAGTCGCTCACGCTGGTCGAGATGAACGGGTTCGAGGACAGACTGCCCGCGCAACTGTCGGGCGGCCAGCGCAAACGCGTCGGTCTCGCTCGCGCCATCGCGACACGACCGAAGTACCTGTTGTATGATGAGCCGACGACCGGGCTCGATCCGGTGACGACGGCTGTCATTGGTGAGCTCGTAATGCGGATGGCGCGCGAGCTGAATGTGACGAGCATTGTTGTCACGCATGACATGAAGAGTGCGTATCGGATTGCAGACCGCATCGCGATGCTGTACAAGGGCCGTATCCGCTTTGTCGGAACGCCGGCCGAAATCCAGCAGTCCGAGGACCCTGTCGTACGCGGTTTTGTCGAGGGTATACCAGAGTTGGCCCAGGAGGCCGCATGAAGGGACGTAACGAGGTGGTCGTCGGCGCAGTCATCCTGCTCGGCATCCTGCTTGTGATCTTCGGCACGGTGTGGATGAAGGGACTGAAGCTAGGCGCGGAGGAGCGCACGATTCAGGCGCGCTTCAATGAAGTCGGTCTGCTTCGGAATGGCGGCAAGGTGAAATTCCGCGGCGTGCCGATCGGCCGTGTTGAAACGGTTGAGCTCGATGACCGCGGACAGGGCGTGATCGTGACCATGACGATCGACGCGGACGTGAAGTTGCCGGCGGAGCCCGTTGTCATTCTCGCGCCCGAATCGATGTTCGGCGATTGGATGGCCGAGATCTCACCACGCGCGAGCCATCCGCTCTACAAGTATGCGGAGCCCCATGGTGCCAACGTTCTGCCTGGCTACACGCTGCCTGATATATCGCAGCTCACGGCCGTCGCGGATGAAATCGCGCAGAACCTGCGCACGATTTCGGCGCGCTTCGAGATCGCATTCACGGAAGAGACTGCGAAGAATGTGAGTGAGGCGATCGAGAACATTCAGCTCGTCAGCGAGCAGCTGACGGGGTTGGTAGGCAGTCAGTCGAAGGCAATCGATGAAGTTGCACGCAACCTGGCAGAGACATCGGCATCAGCGGGAGAAGCAGCGGAAACGATGAACCGCGCGTTTGCTGAGGTAGAATCCGCGGTTGGCGGTGGCAAGCTCACGGGCATCGTCGAAAATGTGCAGCGCACCACAGCGCGCACCGACTCACTCACATCGATCCTCGTGACGAGTGCGCGCGACCTGCAGCGCGTTGCAAACAGTGCCGACACCACGTTCCGCGCAATCGGCACCATCGCGCAGCGGATTCAGCGCGGTGAGGGTTCAGTTGGCCGGCTCCTGCGCGATACTACGCTCTATCTCGGATTGTCGGAGAGCAGCATGCAGCTGCAGGCGCTGTTGAAGGACCTGCGCGAGAACCCACGCAAGTATATCAATCTGCGGGTGTTCTAGCATGCGCGGCAGCTCATGGCGCTGATCGTCAGCAAGTTCGGCGGTACATCGGTCGGCACACCCGACCACATTCGCAGAGTTGCAGCGCGGCTCGTCCGCTCGCGGAAGGAGGGGAACCAGGTGCTCGCGGTCGTGTCGGCGATGGGTGACACAACAGACGATCTGATGTCCCTCGCACTGTCTGTAACGCCGGATCCGAGACGCAGACATCCGCGCGAGCTCGACATGCTGCTGACATCAGGTGAGCGCATCGCGATGGCACTCACAGCGATGGCGATTGCTGACCTCGGCGTGGATGCAATCAGCCTCACGGGATCGCAGGCCGCAATCATCACCGATGAAACGCATACCGGCGCGCGCATCACGGAGGTGCGAACAGAACGGCTGCGTGAAGAGCTCGATGCCGGCCGCATTGTGATTGTCGCGGGATTCCAGGGCGTGAGCCGCACCCACGAAGTGACTACGCTCGGACGCGGCGGATCCGATACCACGGCTGTTGCGCTCGCCGCTGCATTGCGCGCCGATCGCTGCGACATCTACACGGATGTGGACGGCGTCTTCACGGCCGATCCGCGTAGCGTGAAGGACGCGCGGATGATTCCTGAGATCGATTACGAGGAGATGATCGAGCTGGCCTCGGCAGGCGCGCGGGTGATGCACCCACGCGCAGTCGAGATCGGCGCGCGCTTCAACGTCCCGATCCGCGTGCTTTCGTCTTTCCGCGACAACGATGTGATCGGAACGCTCATCACAAAGAGGACCGACATGGAACAGGTTGCACTGACGGGTCTCGCATCGCAGAAGGGGTATGCACGGCTGGTCCTCCACGGAGTGCCCGCCAATCTCGATGCCATGGGGGCATTGCTTACGGCGCTCGCGGCGAACGGTGTTTCCGTCGACTTCTTCAATTACGCCGACTCCCTCGACGGCGTGCGTCAGCTACAGGTGACGATCCCGCAGGATGACGCGGAAACGGCTGGTAAGGTAGCCCGGGATATCCTCGGCGAAGGGGGCCTGCGGGACATCGAGGTGCGGTCGGACCTCAGCCGCGTGACGCTGGTCGGGGGCGGGATGGCCGGGATTCCAGGTGTCTACGCCCGGGCGGTAGAGGCACTACGTGGTGAGAACATAGACATTTACGGGTTCTCCACGAGCGCCATGTCGATCTCGGTCCTGGTCGATGCTGAAAAAGAGGAGCGGACCTTGCAATTGCTCCATACCGCATTTGATCTCTCGGCGGCTGGTTGATGAAAGTAGCCTTGCTCGGCGCCACAGGCGCCGTTGGTCGTACAATGTTGCAGGTCCTGTCGGAGCGGTCGTTTCCCGTCGATGAGCTGGTCCTCCTGGCGTCCCCCAGGTCGGCCGGCGCTCGCATCGCGTGGAGCGGGCGTGACTGGGCAGTGCACGCCCCCGAACCCGGCGTATTCGCCGATTGTGACGTCGCCCTCTTCTCGGCGGGCGCCGCGCGGAGCCGTGAGTGGGCTCCTGTCGCCGCGGCTGAGGGCGCTGTCGTCATCGACAATTCATCCGCATTCCGCATGGATGCAGACGTGCCGCTCATTGTACCGGGCGTCAATTCGGCGGCCATGGACGATCGGCCCCGGAGCATCATCGCGAACCCCAACTGCGCGACCATCCAGCTTGTTGTAGCGCTCGCCGCTCTTCACCGCGCGGGTACGCTACGCCGCGTCAGTGCCACCACATTCCAGTCGGTATCGGGTGCGGGGCAGAAGGGGATCGCGGCGTTGCGCGAGGAGCTTGCTGGCGGAATCGCAGAGGAGACGCCGTTCGTCGCGAATATCGCCGGCAACGTGATCCCGTTCATTGGACCGCGTGCCGCTGACGGATGGAACGAAGAAGAGACCAAGGTCCGCGAAGAGACGCGAAAAATTCTCGGACTCCCGCGTCTTCACGTGACCGCCACATGTGTGCGTGTACCGGTCGAAGTCGGTCATTCGGTGTCGGCGGTCGTCGAGCTGGAGAATCCGCTCTCGATGGCGGAAGCCGTCGCAGCGCTTCGCGCACAGCCGGAGACGATCGTGTACGAGGGTGCGGAGGACCCGCTCCCGCGCAGCACCGCTGGTACGGATGCAGTGCGTGTCGGACGCGTGCGCGTTGATCCCGATGACTCACGCATCGTTCACATCTGGGTTGTGGCCGACAACCTGCGAAAGGGCGCGGCGACCAATGCCGTGCAGATCGCGGAAGAGCTCGTACGTCGTGATATGCAGGTGCGAGCATGAACGAGCGATCGCGTGGACGGCCGGCCGGACAGGGCCGCAGAGCGCGACGCACGCGGATCGAGACAAGCTCCGGGGGTGTCGTGTATCGTCCGTTCGCTGCCGAGCCGCACGTGCTGCTCATCCGGGACCCGTACAACAACTGGGGCCTGCCAAAGGGTCACATTGAGGGCGGCGAAACGCCCGAGCAGGCCGCGGTCCGTGAGGTCGAGGAGGAAACCGGCCTGACCGCACTCGGTGTGGTTGCGCAGCTGCCCACGATTGACTGGTATTTCCGTGATCGCGGCAAACTCGTTCACAAGTTCTGTCACTTCTTCCTGCTCGAGTCCGCGGACGGCGATACTGCGCCGCAGCTCGATGAAGGGATTACGGAATGCACATGGCTGCCATGGCATCAGGCGCTTGAACGCGTCAGCTATGCAAACGCACGCGATGTGATTCGTACCGCGGGCGATCGGCTCGGCATACGTCTCTCGGCCTGAGGCTACCATGACAGAATCCGACGCGAAGGGGCGCTTCAAGGCGCCGGAGTGGGCGTGGATCTATGCCGCGATCGTTGTCATGGTTGCAGGGGTCTGGCTGCGCACGCTTGCCGTCGTACCGACATCTCCCGGTCCATTCCTGGGACCCGTCATCGCGTTCGCACTGCTTATTGCACTCCTCCGTCCGTTCACAGGTACAAAACGGCACCGCACCCTCATCATTGCCGTGACCGGTATCATGGTGTTGTGGTTGCTGCGTTCGCTCGGGTCGATTCTCGCCCCGTTCATTGTCGCGTTCGTCATTGCCTACATCCTGCATCCCGTGGTCGACAAGCTCGAAAAGCGCGGCATGCCGCGACTCGCTGCCGTTGCCGTGCTCATGGTGCCGATCCTTGCGGCCATCGTGCTCGTTCTCGTCTTCGGCCTCCCGGCACTCGCCGCTCAGATCTCATCGCTCATCGACAGACTGCCCGAAGCCGTGCAGCGCATGAACAACGCGCTCGATGGGTTCCGCACGAAGCTCGCCCATTCCAATCTGCCATTCATCAATGGCGACCGGATGTCCGCGCAGCTCAGCATCGATGAAGAGAAGGTCGCCGCGTTTATTTCGAAGCAGCAGGCGGAAATCGCATCGCGCGCGTGGAGTGCTGTACTCGGTGTCGGAAAGGGCCTGTCGTTCCTGCTCACGATGGTCGGATATCTCGTGCTGACACCCGTGCTGATCATCTATCTGCTGAATGACTACCGCACAGGTACTGTCAAGGTGCGTGACATGATTCCACTGCCGCACCGCGCGCGTTGGATGGCGTTCTTCACCGAGTTCGATGACCTGCTCTCACGGTTCCTGCGCGGACAGGTCATTGAAGCAGTACTCGTCGGCATCCTGACGTGGCTCGGTCTGCTCGTCCTGGGCGTTCCCTATTCCGGTCTCGTCGGCACCGTCGCCGGCGTGTTCAATCTCATTCCATACCTCGGACTGGTTGTGAGCATCCTTCCCGTCATCATCATCGCGGTGCTGAGCGGAGACTTCGTGTCCGTCGTCGCAAAATCAGGTATCGTCTTCTTCATCGTGCAGCTGATCGACAGCACCATTACGGGTCCGCGCATTGTCGGCGGATCGATCGGCCTGCATCCGGTGATCGTGATTCTCGCGCTGGCCGTGGGCAGCTCATACTTCGGGTTCGTCGGCCTGCTCCTCGCCATGCCCGCCGCGATCCTGCTCAAGCTCCTGGTCCGTGACGCTGTCGCGCGGTACAAAGCCTCGCGACTCTATCTCGGCGAGCCGACTGCCGAAGGCGAATAGCCGCAAGCCGCATCCGGGGGGTGAGCGGACGGCCGCCTTCTTGCGCGCCGGTTCCAGCCCACGCTACGATCCGCGCCTTCATGAACCAAACGAAGGAAATGCAGTGAATCAGGCAGAACCCAAAGATATTACGATTATCGGCGGCGGACCCACAGGCTGCTTCGGCGCATTCTACGCCGGCCTGCGCGGCATCTCCTGCCGCATCATCGATTCGCTGCCGGAGCTCGGCGGTCAGCTCACGGCACTCTATCCCGAAAAATATATTTATGACGTCGGTGGGTTCCCGCGTATTCTCGCACGTGATCTTGCAGGCAATCTCGCGGAGCAGGGCACACAGTTCGGTGCGGATGTACGACTGGAGGAACAGGTCCTCGAGCTCGAATCCGACGGCGATGATTACGTCATCGTAACCGACAAAGGTCGTTATCCAACGAAGACTGTGCTCATTGCCGGCGGCAAAGGCGCGTTCTCTCCGCGTGTACTCGAGTGCCCCGGCTATGAACCGCTGCTCGGCAAGGGCATCACACATCATGTGAAGGATCCCGCGCACTACGAGGGACGCTCCGTGCTCATCGTCGGCGGTGGTGACTCAGCAGTGGACTGGGTGCTCAATCTCAAAGGCAAGGCGAAGCGTCTCATTCTCATCCATCGCCGTGATGGATTCCGTGCACACGCCGCTTCCATGCGCGAGCTCACTGCGGCCGTCGAGGCCGGCGAGATCGAGCTGCTCACGCACAAGGAAGTGCGCGATGTCCATGGCGATGCATGCGTGACCGGCGCCACCATCTTCGACAACAAGACCCAGGAAGAGACCACGTTCGAGGTCGATGCCGTCCTCGCGCTCATCGGTTTCAAGCCCGACCTCGGGCCCATTGCACGCTGGGGCATCGAGCTCGAAAAACACTCCATCAAGGTCGATAACCGGCTCCAGACCAACCGCCCCAAGGTGTACGCTGCCGGTGACCTCGTCTCCTATGAAGGCAAGATCGAGCTGATCGTCACCGGTTTCAGTGAAGCCGCCATGGCCGTCAATCACGCTGTACACGACATCAATCCGACCGCCCGCTACAACCCCGGCCACTCGACGAACCTGAAGATCTTCAAGGAGCGTGAGGAGACGGAGTGAACATACGTTTGAAACCATGGGTGGCACATTTCCTGTATCCCCCTGCAGACGCCGTGCGCCCGACCGCTGTGGCGTTCTCTCTCTTGAATCGTGGATCATGACAGAATACAGACAGAAGACCATCCTCCTGGTCGAAGACAACGAGGACAACCTGGTCGTATATCGGACGATCCTGGAGCATGTTGGATTTCTGGTTGTGGAGGCCCGTGATGGTGAAGAGGGTGTGGCGAAGGCGAAGGAACACCTGCCCGATCTGATCCTTATGGACATCTCGATTCCGAAAATGGACGGATGGGAAGCGACGACGCGCTTGAAGGCGAATGAATCGACGCGCGAAATTCCGATTATCGCCCTGACAGCGCACGCGCTGGAAGAGGATCGTCAGAAGGCTACCCAAGTTGGATGCGACGGCTATTTAGCGAAGCCCGTAGAGCCTCGGCGTGTAGTTCAGGAGGTTGAGAAGTTCGTGGGCCCGGCGCGCCCGCCGGCGTAGATCAGAGGGCGATCCAGCGATCGATCGCGCGGAGGACGGCGAGACAGGCCGACTCCTCGAGGGGCCTGCCAGAATCGATGGGAGACAACGCGGACAGGGTCGCAAACCGACGCCGGACGGCAGCCTCCACGGCAACCGCGACATAACGCCGTCCGAAGAGAACTACAACCGACAACCCTTCGAGGGCGAGGACAAGCCCGTCCGATGTGCCTTCCGCAGCGCGCAGCGTCGCGAGTGCCGCCGCCCGTGCGCGACCAGACTCGCTGTCCACTTCGGACGCCTCACCCGTAACAATCCCAGCTTCATATGCGAGTCGGACGTTGCAGGTGACGCGGCTGCCTTCCCGCACGAGACTGATGTCCTGCAGAATCAGGAATCTTCCGCCCGTGAGGGCTTCCTGCTCCTCGAGGCCGGGAATGGTCGCCGCGACAATACGCAGAACCCGCGGATCCATTCCGACGTCGAACCGCTCCACAACCTGAATCACTGCATTGCCGAGAATGGTCGAGGACGCGCCGGGTTGCGCGTGAATGCGAAGATCGACGATTTCCCGGTTTTCGATCCATACGGCCGCGGCGATTACACCGGGCAGCCGCTCGACCTCCGCGATGATGCGGAGCTCGAGGCCGTGCGGTGACCTCTCGAGGTCGGCAGTCGACATGCGGTCAGGCATTGCCGGTAAGCCAGCGGTTGATCGCCTGCAGGGACGCAAGAATGGCGGCTTCTTCCGGTGACCGGACCATGATCGCCGTACCGGTGAGCGCAGTGGTCTCGCGGCGCATCAGCACGTGTGCCGCCACGAGTACGAACGTCTTCCCATGCGATTCCACGATCGCCACGTCTTCGAGCGCGAGATCACTGCGGTCGCGCGCGGTTGCAATGGAAGCGATGAGTCCCTTGGCCGCGGCGAGCGCGCGTCCCTGCGGTGTGCTCGCACCGGTGCCCGTACCGATGTAGTGCTCCCGCGCCCTGCGCACCGTGACGTGGCACACCGTTTCGCGGTTGGTCGCATTCCTGACGTCGAATCCGACATAGACGAAGCGGAGATCAGACAGATCATCGTCGGGCAGCCCCTGTGGAGTGAGTTGCTCGATCGGCGCATTGACCATGATATCGGGGGCGTTCGTCTGGGCAATGCTGACGATACGGCGGTCGACCGTGATGCCGAAGCCGGCGCTGAGCGCGGACTCGACGTTGCGAACGATCTGCTTGGGGTGGAGCCGGTCGGATGCGAGCACGTGGATTTCGTCGAGTCGGCCATTCGCGTTAGTCACCACGCGTGCCGAGATCACACCCGCCAGCCCGGAAAGGAGCTGCTCGATGTCGGCTTCGGGATGTGCGTGGGAATCGGCGAGCGTCATGTAGCCCAGGCGCCGGTGAATACGAACGGAATACGATTGGAAAGTTAGTGTGCAGTGCGGTGCGCCGCCAGTGAGTAGTTTGCGACACTTCCCATGCCTACTATACTTGGCGGAGACTGAAAACGCACCACACCCGCAGCCCCAGAAACGTCATGCGACGCGAGAACCTCCTCATCATCGGCTCAGGCCCGGCAGCATGGACCGCCGCAGTATACGCCGCGCGCGCGCAGCTGAATCCCATTGTGTACGAGGGTGAGGCGCAGGGCACGATGCTGCCCGGCGGACAGCTGATGAATACGACGGACATCGAGAATTATCCGGGGTTCCCCGAGGCGGTGAGCGGACCGGAGCTGATGGAGCGGATGAAGGCGCAGGCGCTGCGCTTCGGTACGCGAGCGATCGTCGAGAATATTCAGAGCATCGATTTGTCGAAGCATCCGTTCGTCGCGACACCGAGTTACAGTGAGCCGTTCGAGGCACTCTCCGTGATTGTTGCGACGGGCGCGAACGCGCAGTGGATGGGTCTCGACAATGAAGTGCGGCTCGCGTTGAACGGCGGTGGTGTGTCGGCGTGTGCTGTGTGCGACGGTGCACTCCCGTTCTATCGTGACAAGACGCTCGCTGTTGTCGGCGGCGGGGACAGCGCCATGGAAGAATCACTGTACCTGACGAAGTTCGCGAGTGAAGTCGTGATCATCCATCGCCGCGATAAGTTCCGCGCGTCCAAGGTCATGGCGGATCGCGTGCTGTCCCACCCGAAGATCCGCGTGCTGTGGAATACCCGGGTATCGGACGTCATCGGTTCCGACGTCATCACAGGACTGAAGCTGGAAGACTCGGTCACTGGTGCTGCGAGTGAGATGAACATCGGCGGATTGTTCGTCGCGATCGGCCACACACCGAACACGAAGTTCCTGAACGGCCAGCTCGAGCTCGATCCGGCCGGCTACATCTGCACACCCCACCCATGGCGCACCGCGACATCAGTCGAAGGCGTGTTCTGCAGCGGCGATGTCATGGATGCGTACTACCGCCAGGCAGTCAGCGCCGCGGGTACGGGTTGTATGTCGGCGCTCGAGGCGGAGAGATGGTTGGCGCATCATGGGCTGGGCGAAGTACCGGTGTTGGAGACAGCGGAGTCGCCGACGGGCATCGGCGGGTGACGCCCGTAGCCGAGCGCGCCCGGCTTGCTCGTTCCGCGTCTTAGAGCGGGGTTGTCAGTTCGGCGTCTAATGACGTTCAGTCGAGTGCGATCTCTCGGATGCCGGATGCAACGGGCAGTACGACACGGGTGGTGCGGCCGCAGCGAAGTACTCGATACGGATGTCCGCTGGCGGGCAATTCGGCGTCGCGAGGAGCCCGGATGCAACATCGATCGGCATCTGAACGAGTTCAACGGGCGCAGCCCATGGCGCTGGCGCGGGACGTTTAACGTAAGCAGCTTTCATGATCGCGGCCCACACGGGTGCGGCGAGGGTGCCCCCGAACGCATTGGGTAGAATCGGCGCGGGCCGATCGAAGCCGAGCCATACACCGCCGACCAGATCCGGCGTCATCCCCATGAACCATACATCCTTCGCGCCGTTCGTAGTGCCGGTCTTTCCTGCAGCAGGCAGCCAGAATGCATTGCGACGAACGGCCATGCCGGTGCCGTGATCGATGGCATCCTGCAGCATGCTCGTGGTAACGAATGCAACGCCGGGGTCGAGGACGCGCGCACCCGCAGTCGGCGCCTGCCACAGCAGTCTGCCATGCGCGTCTTCGACGCGGGTGATGAGGTGCGGCTTCACAAGCAGTCCGCCATTGCCGAGTGCGGCATATGCAGCGACAAACTCGACGGGCACCACTTCCGCCGCACCCAGGTAGATCGACGGATAAGGCGGTATCGGTGTCGTCAGGCCGAGCCGTTTCGCGAGTTCCACCACTTTCGCGGCACCAACACGTTCGCCCACGCGCACGGTTCCATTGTTCGACGACAATGCGAGCGCTTCACGCAGAGGCAGACTCGTGACACTGTCGGGAACGAGATCGTCGGGCTTCCACGTGACTGCGCCCGCGTTCGGCACGCTGACGGGCGTCGTCTCGATGCGCTCGCTGGGCAGCATGCCGGACTCGAGCGCAGCGGCGTACACGAATGGTTTGAATGTCGAGCCCGGCTGACGCCGCGCAGTGAGTGCGCGATCATACGATGAGTGCGCGAAATCGCGGCCGCCGACGAGTGAGCGGATCTCGCCGTTGCGCGAGTCGATCACGATGATCATGCCCTGCAGATACTGCGAACCACCCGCGGCCGCGGCGGCGAGCGTCGCACCTGGCACCGGGTGCTTGTATACGCCGAACGTGCCCTTTTCTACGGCACGGATCTGCTTCACCAGCTCGAGCTGTGACGCGCGCTGAATAGCGGGATCGAGACCGGTGAATACACGCAATCCCTTTACATCCGCGGAATCGCCGAAGCGTGCGCGCAGCTCACGACGAACGGCAGCGACAAAATACGGAGCAGCGCCTGCAGCTTCGATCGGTGGTGCAAGCCGGAGCGGTTCGCGCTTCGCGGACGCGGCAGCCCCTGCAGTGATCACCTTCTCTCGCGCCATCACATCGAGCACCACGTTGCGCCGCTGAACCGCGCGATCGGGCGCCTTCCTCGGATTGTATCCCTCCGGATTCTTGACGAGTCCGACAATGAGCGCGGCTTCCGCAACAGTCACATTTGCGATCGGCTTGCCGAAATATCCGCGGGCAGCGGCTTCCACGCCGTAGAGGCCGTCCCCCATATACACCTGGTTCACATACATGCGCAGGATGTCGCGCTTCGTGAACGATTCCTCGATTGCGCCCGCCAGCTTCACCTCGCACATCTTGCGATTGAATTTGTCGGAACGCGGGAGTTCATTGGGAAAGACATTGCGTGCAAGCTGCATCGGGATCGTGCTGAAGCCTTCCTTCAGCGACAGCGACGTGATGTCCTTCACGATTGCGCGGCCAACGCCACGAAGATCCACGCCCTCATGCGTCCAGAAACGGCGGTCCTCGACGGCAACGAAACCGTTGTAGACCGTAGCCGGCACCTGCTCGAGCGTGACGAGGACGCGGCGTTCCTGTGACAGGTCCGCGAGCTTCGACCGGTCCATTGCATACACACGCGTCGCTTGCGGCGGCTTGTAGCTGCGCAGTGCGGCAACCGTCGGACAATCCTGTGCATGCAGATACGGCGCGGGAACGGTCGCGCCGAGAAACGCCATGATGGCGGAAGAGAACGAAAGTCTGGTGATGCTGGTCATGATGCGGTCGTACCCCGCAGCCTTACAGGAGTGCGCGACCACCATCAACGACGATGACGTCGCCCGTCACGAAGTCACTACGCACCAGGTAAAGCACGGCTTCCATGACGTCCGCCGGCGTCCCGTTGCGCGTCAGCACGCGCCGTTCGGGACCGCCCGCTGAATCCTTGCCATCGTGATCCTCGGGTGGCAGCACCGTACCCGGCGCGATTGCGTTCACGCGGATCAACGGACCGAGCGCGCGAGCCGCCACGCGGGTCAGATGGATGAGGCCCGCCTTCGACACAGCGTGATGCGCGTAGCCCGGCCAAGCCTGAAGACCGGAGAGATCCGCGATGTTGATAATCACGCCGCCGCCCCGCGAACGCATGGATGGCGTCACAGACTGTGACAGGAGGAAGGGCGCGCGCACGTTCACCGCCTGCACGAGGTCCCATTCAGCCGGCGTGATGTCGAGCATGGGCTTGCGATCGAAGCGCGATGCGCTGTTGACCAGGATATCGATCCCACCGAGCGCAACGACGCCATCCGCTACCAGCCGGCTGATGTCCGACGGGCTCGTCAGATCCGCCTGGAACGCAGTCGCACGACGGCCCAGAGCTTCGATCTCACGAACCGTCTGGTCGGCTTCTTCTGCGGAGGCGTTGTACGCGACGACAATGTCTGCGCCCGCGCTGGCCAACCCGAGTGCGATGGCCTTCCCGACACGACGGCCGGCCCCTGTCACCAGCGCGACTTTCCCTTGGATGTCCATGGTCGAAAGCTAGTAGCGGTGGTCTGGAGTGGCAATTAAACTCAGCTACGGAGTCGAGAGTACGCGACGCCGCAGGAGCGCAATCGAAGGGTCGAGGCATGGAATTGCAAAACGGGCTCCACGGTCGGGCGGCGGTAGTAACAGGAAGTACGCGCGGAATCGGGCGGGCCATTGCTGAATCGCTCGTGCAGGCGGGTTGCAATGTTGCGGTGTCTGGGCGTAATGGGATGGACGCCGAGGAAACTGCGCGCGCTCTTACGGAAACAGGACCGGGCCGCGCCATCGGTCGCAGCTGCGATGTGCGCGAATACGAACAGTGCGCCGACATGATTGCCGAATCCGTGCTCGCGTTCGGTCGTCTCGATATCCTCGTGAACAACGCCGGCGTTGGCGCGTTCGCACCGGTCGGTGACCTGGATCCGGCCACGTGGCGTGATGTTCTGGGCACCAACCTCGATGGCGTATTCTACTGCACACATGCCGCGCTGCCGCATCTGAAACGCGCGAACGGTGCATGGATCATCAATATCGCCAGTCTGGCCGGCAAGAATCCCTTTGCCGGCGGAGCCGCGTATAACGCCAGCAAGTTCGGACTCGTCGGGTTTAGCGAAGCTCTGATGCTCGATGTGCGGCAGGATGATGTGCGCGTTACGTACATCATGCCGGGCAGTGTCGCAACGGAATTCAATCATCACACGCCGGGGGCCGGCGATGCCTGGAAAATACAGCCTGAGGACATCGCACGAATTGTCATGGATCTGCTCGCAATGCCGCCCCGTTCACTACCGAGCCGCGTCGAAGTACGGCCCTCGAAGACAAAGCAATAGATCACCATTGTGAGGATGTCATGAGCAACAACGAATACAGAATCGAAAAGGATTCGCTCGGCGAGATGCGCGTTCCGGCGGATGCACTCTGGGGCGCACAGACGCAGCGCGCCGTGGAGAATTTTCCGATCAGCAACCTTCGATTCCCTCGCGAGTTCATTGCGGCGCTCGGCATGATCAAGCGCGCGGCCGCGGAGACCAACGCGGACCTCGGACTGCTCGATGCCGCAACGAGGGATGCGATCGTCGACAGCGCGAATGAAGTCATTGCGGGTGACCTCGACAGCCACTTCGTGATCGACATCTTCCAGACCGGCAGCGGCACGTCGACGAACATGAATGCGAACGAGGTGATTGCGCACCGCGCGGTGCAGAAGCAGAAGGGCGACGCGGGCGGCAAGATCCATCCGAACGATCACGTGAACGCGGGCCAGTCCTCGAATGACGTGATCCCGACCGCGATGCAGATTGCAGCGTGTATCGCGATGCGCAACGACCTCGTGCCGTCCCTCGAGCATCTGCGCGCATCACTGCTGCGTAAGGCGGCTGAGTTCGATCACATCGTGAAGTCCGGCCGCACTCATCTCATGGATGCGACACCGGTGAGGCTCGGCCAGGAGTTCGCCGGTTACGCCGCGCAGATCGATCTGTCGATCGAGCGCGTCGTTGATGCCGTGCGTGACCTGGCGGAGCTACCGCTCGGCGGCACCGCCGTCGGTACCGGCATCAATACGCACGCAGATTTTCCGCAGCAGGCGATTGCGAAGCTTACGACCGCAACCGGCGTCGAGTTCCGCGAAGCTCGCAACCACATCGAGCGGCAGGGCACCCGCGACACGGTGGTGTATGCGCACGGCGCACTCAACACGATTGCCGTATCAATGACGCGCATCGCCAATGACCTGCGTTGGCTCGGCAGCGGTCCTCGCGCGGGCCTCGCCGAGATTACACTCCCGGCGATTCAGCCGGGATCGAGCATCATGCCCGGTAAAGTCAATCCGGTGATTTCGGAAGCAGTGACCATGGTTGCCGCGAAGGTCATGGGAAATCACACGACAATCACGGTCGGTGGCATGGGCAGCTACTTCGAGCTGAACGTGATGATGCCGGTGATGGCGCATGCACTGCTCGAGTCGATCTCGCTGCTGAGCGCGTCATGCCGCGTGATGGCGGACAAGTGTGTCGACGGCATTACAGCGAACGAAGACCGCATTCGCGAGCTGCTCGAGGGAAATCTGTCGCTTGCGACGGCGCTCGCGCCGACAATCGGCTACGACGAAGCAGCCGCGATCGCTAAGCAGGCGTTCAAAGAGGGAAAGACCGCCCGTGCAGTTGCAATGTCCCGCGGATCCCTGCCTGAGGCGGAGCTCGATGATGTGCTGGATGCGCGGAAAATGACGGAGCCGGGAATTCCGGGTGGTGGCCTGATGCCGGGCGGCGGCTGATCAGGCCTGTTGCCGATCAGGTCTGGGGTACGCGTCATCGTCGCCGGCGGCCATGTGGTGGAGGCCGGCGAGGCGGCGCGCCAGCTCGTCACGGCGCAGGCGGTTGAGGGTACAGAGTCCGTCCTTGCGACGATCGATGAGGCCGGCTTCGACGAGCACCGCGAGATGATGGGAGACGAGGGAAGGCGACAGCTGGAGCGCGCTGCAGATCGCGCCGCACGTGAGCTCGGTCTCGCCGTAGGCGAGCAGATCCACGATGCGGTATCGATTGACGTCCGACAGGGCGGATAGAACCCGAACCACTTCCTGCGGTGCTGCCAGCTGGGGTTGTTCTTCCACATCTCCTCCGGTCATGCACTGGCCCGCACACGGACCGGTGAACGCGCATGATACCCGTCGTGTTCGGGAGGGGTCCGCGCCTTATTGCGGAGCCGCATCCGCCAGTCGAAGACCCGCCACTTCCTTGATGTCGCCGCCCGCAACCAGCTCGAAATGGTAGACACCGGCGGCAGGGAAGACGACCTTCTCCAGCGGTTGCACGAGCTTCGTTATCGCGCGGCCTGCACTGGGTGGATGGACTACGGTGTGACCTTCGAGACCGAGGATCTTGCGACCCGATTCGTGCACCAGATCCGCGCGAAACGGCTGATCTCCGGTTTCGTCCGGACCCCATTCCATCACGAACACGACGGTCATGCGATCCTGGACGGCCGGGAACGCGGGCGCCCTCAGTTCGTCGAAGATGCCGATGACGTCGAGTCGTCCATCGGGCCGCTCGCGCGCGGCTTCACAGATAACTGCAAGCTTCAATTCCATTGCAGAAACATGACCGCCATTATACAAGGTGTCAAACACTCAAAAAATGGGAACCTCGGATGTCAATCACAGTTCTCGTGGCACTCGCGCACCCTGATGACGAAGTAAACTGCGCGGGCACGATTGCAGCACACGTTGCGGCGGGTGATCGCGTTGTCACTCTGCTGCTGACCGCGGGCGAAATGACAGAAGCGCTCGGCCCGATCGGGACGGCGGAAGTGGCGCGCCAGCGCACCGTACACGCGCACGAAGCCGGCCGCATCCTGGGAAGCGAGGTGCGCGTGCTGGACTTCGCGGACACGCGTGTCGAGGTGAGCGCGGATGCGAACTACCGCGTCGCGCATGAGATCGCCGACATCCGGCCCGACATTGTAATCACGTGGGGCGATGCTTGGGTGCGTGGTCCCCGTCATCCCGACCACCAGGCCACGGGCCAGCTCGTTCGCAACGCCATCACGATTGCAAGGATCGCGAAAGCGATTGCGCCTGCATCGCCACACCGCGGCGCCGCTGCCGTTTACACGTTGCGTGATCCGCATTCCGTGCTGCCGTGCGCGGCGGTGGACGTGACCGCGCATCGTGCGCGCATCCACGAGGTCGCCGCGTTCTATCGACAGTACGTGAACTGGCCGCAGGCCGCGTGGCTCGATGGACGGCTGCGGGAAGCGGGCGATCCGTGGAACGTCGAAATGGCGGAGCTGTTCGATGCGTGGGATGGTGAGGCGGGTCTGGGTACGCGCCTCATGGGAGCAACGGATGCATCGCCACTCGTACAGCGTATGAAAGCCGCTACACCGCTGGGTAGTAGTCCGGCAGGTGATAGCGGCGGTTCCCCTTCAGCGATTCGCGAAGCATCCGCCTGATCACATCCTCGTCATCACGCTCGATTGCACCGCCGTCATACGACGGCAGACCGCGCACGTCCTGCTCCGTGAGCGCGGGCGCATGCACGGTAGCGGTGTCTGCGGCAAGCTGAAGGAAACCGATCGGCAGGAGCACGGTCCGCCGCTCCGCCGATGTCTCGCCAAGAAGCTGCATCGACAGGTAGCGCACTTTGAGCGCGTGCACGTCCACGACCACGTCCACAACGGTGCCCTCCGTGCCATCGCCATCGAGACGGATGCGCCAGCCGTGAATGTCCGGCTCGTCCTCCGCGATGCGGTAGCCATCCAGTGACGCCAGCGGCTGCAGCGGCCGCGCATCCGCGTCCACGGGCTGCGTTGCAATGATCGGATGCTCGCCGGCGAAAAGCATTCGATGCTCATAGCCCGGATGCGCGTAATACCGCTCGCCGTGGTAAATGCGGCCATGTGCGTCGAGCAACGCGTCCTCGTACGGATCGTCGACTGTATCCGACTCGCCGTAGGGTGGGATCTGCTGCAGCTCCTCTAGGAGTGCGGCGCGCAGCTTCACATGAGGCACGTCGACGGACACGATGCGAGCATGGCCGATCGGGATCAGGACGTGCCGCTGCGGCTCGACAAGCGAAAGGTCGAGGTAACGCACGAGACCCGTGTCCGCTTCGACCAGCGCGCCATAGAGTTCGCCTACTGGGATCCCCGTCGCATCCGCAGCCGACAGGCCTTTGAGATCCTGGACCGGACGCAATGGGATCCGTTCGTACATGTCTGCCAATCGGCCTTCCCTTCGTTCGTGTTTCCGCTCTCCGATGCAATGCACGTTCCGAACGTGGTTCGCGCGGGCATTCCTTGACATGCCTCCAGCCCCGGCCTACGCTTCGCCGCCCCCGCCTGAAGGGGCTGCCAAGTCCCGGTCCGGAAGCTTAATGCGTTATCGTCGCGACGTCTCTGCTGGCATAATCGTCTTTCACAGAACACCCGACGGCTGCCGGTTCCTGCTGCTGCTGTCACGCCTCACGAAACGACCGCTCTGGGAGTTTCCGAAGGGGGGCGTCGACGAGGGGGAGACCGTGCTCCAGGCTGCTCTGCGCGAGCTGGAGGAGGAAACCGGCCTGCGGGCGGATGACGTCACGATGTGCGAAGGATTCCAGCACAAGGAGGACTACCGCTTCACGTCCGGGAAGGGCGAAGAGCGCGTGTTGATCCGGAAGGCAGTGACGTATTTTCTGGCAGAGGCAAAGCGGACCGAGGTAACGCTCTCGGCCCACGAGGCGAGTGACTTTGCCTGGCTTACACTGTCCGAGGCGACGACGAAGGTTCGCTATGCGGCGAGGCGCCGGATGCTCGAGGCTGCCGCGCGCGCGGGGGGCTGTCTGCCCCCCGAACCGGAGACCGCCTAGGACCGGCTGGCCTCGGAGAGGATGCGCCGGAGCCGCGTGGTCAACAGACCGTCGGTGACCGTCAGAGCCTGGCCGATCACTTCGAACCGCGTATCCCCTGTGAACGTCTCGCCCGCTTCCGTCCACAGACGGCCCGTCGGCTCCACGAATACGAGCCGGCCGCAGCAGCGACGGGTCTGATTCCAGCACTGCAGCAGCACACGCCAGGTATGGCCATCGATCGTAATCGTTCTCACGTCGACGGTCTCCGTGAAGCCGGCATCATCCCGATAGCCAGGCACCGGGTCGGGCCTTGGCACTGCGACGGCCCGATTCGCTCTCGCCGGCTCCACCCGCACGATGCCCTGCCACCCGCACGCCAGACACCAGCGTCGCTCGAGTTGGAATCGGCGGAAACGTGGCAACAGCTGAAGCGCCCGGGCCAGCAATTGGATGGTTTCGCCCGTACAGCGCGGGCAATCGCGACCGGCCGGGAGGGAGCGCAGGCTTACCAGTGCGCTCAGGCCGAGCGGGATCAGAAAAATCAGAATCAGATACGAGCCAATGAGCCACAGCACGACGCTATCCCCGATGCAGATTCAACTTCCAGGACTCAAGGGGCAAAAAATGGACCTCGCAGGGTGCGTGAATCGACCCGACCTGCTATGTTTGTCCCGCACCGGTCGCGGCAGTGGCTATGTCTCTTTCTTGACATGGCCCCTGCTTATAGCGCAATTTTATCCGGCTGGTTAGTCCGCTCCCCAGGGAGTGACCCTGGCGGAGAGCGACGTCAGGAGCTGGGACGGCACGTCGAACGACGTGTCCCGTCAAATTTTGGGACCCTTATCGGAGGTAGATATGAAGCGTTCGTTCTTGACCGTTCTGGCTGTATCGTCGCTGCTCGTGCTCGGCGCTTGCTCGTCGGATGACGACACAACGGCAGACACCACCGTTGATGCAACTCTCCCGGCACCGGCACCGATGCCGGCAGATTCCGGCGCAATGATGACGATGGACAGCACGATGACCATGGACTCGACGACGACATCGGGCAACTAACCGATTCGGTTTTCTGAGTAAAGACACGGCGCGGATCTTCGGGTTCGCGCCGTGTTTTGCATCTGGGATGTCAGCAATGGCAGAATGGGTTGCATGCAGGCATCGATAGGCCATTTCGCCGGATCGTCACGGATGACAGGTTCCTGAACGTTCCAAAGGTGATCGACGCAGAAATTCGGTAAAAAGGGTCAGGGCCCTGTATTTTTTTCCCGTAATTCGACGGCCGCGCGGGCGGCGGAAATTGCGTAAATGACTATACGCAGGCTACTTACAGAAATACACCATGCGTGGCAGCAAACGTGCTTTAAGGATTGGCACAACTTGATTAGCCGTGGCGAGCGGGAACTCCGGGGAGACCGCCACGGAAAAGGCGGGCGGTCGTTGATACTGACGACCGCTTCGTCTTTTTTTATGACTGTACTGGTTGCACTGCCGCTGCACGGCCAGGCGCGTCTGCAGTTAAAAGCCGGGTTCGCCGCGTCGGGTCTGGTGCTCCGCGATCAAATCGCAACGCCAGGGCTGCGCAGCCTGCTGGGAAATGGTGTGGACGAAGATGTGAGCGCGCGCTTCAAGCCCGCGGCCATGTTGGGGCTGGGCGTGGAGGTCCCGCTCCGGCCGGGTACGCAAGTGATGTTCGCGGGCAGCTGGTCAGGTACGACGCTGGAAGCGGAGGACGGCGCGGGCACGCGTGACGTACAGGACGTGTCCGTGATCCAGGCGGTATTCGGAATGCGACGGATGATCGGCGATTTGCTGGAGGCCAGCGGCGGTTTTGGCGCGATCTACTTTTCAGGCGACGGTCGCGGACTCATGGCGGGCGGTGCGGATGTGGCGCCGCTTGTGGAGGCAGGCCTGGGCGGTGGTTGGAACAGCGGCGAGCATCGCATCCACGTGCGCGCCGTCGGGCAGTTGCACCGCTTCGGCACAGAGGCGATCACGTCGATCGGTGGCCAAAGCGGAAACGTGAAGCGCTACGGCATCGAGGCCGCGTTCACATGGAAGGGCGCGGTGGCACGATGAAACCGCTTCGCATGTTCGCGCTCGCCGTAGCACTCACGAGTGGCGCCGCATTCATTTCCGCATGTGAGTCACCGACACTGCCGCCGCGTTCGACAACTGATGTATACGACTTCCGGCTTCGCAGCGACACGTTCCATATTTTTCACTGGCCTGCCGGCACGGACGTGCGCGTGTTCATCTACGCAACGAAGCCGGCGCGCGTCGACTCGATGGCCGCGTCGTTCGAGCGCGGTGCTGCGATGTGGAACGCATACTCACTGTTCGGCGAGTACCAGCTCGTTCGCGCGCAGACTATTGACGAAGCCGACGTCGTGGTTCGCTGGTCCGACGATCTCGCACCTGTCGACGACAGCGAATGCTCGCCGACATTCTCCAGTGGCGTCACCACATTCTGCATCGATGATCTGGATGCCACGCCCCTCCGCCTCGCCACATTCCCGCCGCTCCCTGCCGCGCCCGGCGCGGAAGGCGTAAAAATGCTCGTGACGATCCTCGCCTCACAGGCGACCATCCCCGGCCGCATCGACCGACTCCTCGCACACGAGCTCGGTCACGTACTCGGCATTGGGCAACACTCGCTGAACAGAAATGACCTGATGTACGGCGATCCGGTAGTTGACGTACTCAGTCGACGGGATATCGCAACGGTGCAGGTTCTCTACCATACCACGGCGGACGTGTTTCCCTGACCTTGCAGTGTCAGATCGTTGACGAGTAAGAAAGGATTCACTAGAGTCTAGAAGCGTCAAGAAACGCACTGAAGGAATACTTTTTGGGCCTACAAGTACAACCGTTGGGGCTGACTCCAGCCCGGGACATCATGCCTCGCGAGAGGAAGGTGGAAGGGGAGGGGTGGTCACCAGTCGATAACGACTGGGCTCCAAAAAAACCTTCAGTGCGTTTCGTTCTGGCCCGCCCCGGCATCGGGGCGGGCGTTTTTTTGCCCCTGCCCGGCTGTTGGTCCATAATAGGGGTTTAAAAGAGCGGTGGGATCAGTCCAGGGGAGTAGGAGCAAGATGGCACGGGTACGGGTCACGAGAAGGCTGCATTTCGCGGCGGCGCACCGGCTGCGTCGTGAGGATTGGAGCGAGGAGAAGAATCGCGAGGTCTTCGGACTCTGCGCGAGTCCGAACTGGCACGGTCACAACTACGAGTTGGATGTGACGGTGGAAGGCGAAGTGGATCCAGCGACGGGCTTCGTGATCGACCTGGGGCATGTTCGGGAGCTGGTGGAGGCGCGGGTCGTAAAGGACTTGGACCATCGCAACCTGAACATGGACGTGGATTGGCTCAGCGATGTGAATCCGACGACAGAGAACCTTGTCGTCGGGATGTGGCAAAGGATTGTGGATGGTCTGCCATCGGGCGTGTGCCTGGCACGTCTGGTGTTGTGGGAGACGCCGCGCAATTACGTGGAGTATACGGGAGAATAGGGCGAGATTATGGGACTGCGCGATGTAGAGGTGCCGGAGCTCGTGGCCGAGCTGCTGCGGCGTCTGGGCGAGGATCCGGAGCGTGACGGTCTGGCGAGAACGCCGGAGCGGGTGCATCGCAGTCTGGAGTTCCTGACGCAGGGCTACGCGATGTCGGTGCCGGATGTGATCGGGGACGCGATGTTCAATGAGGATCATCACAATATGGTGATCGTAAAGGACATTGAGATGTACTCGCTGTGCGAGCACCATCTGCTGCCGTTCTTCGGGAAGGTGCACGTCGCATACATCCCGAACGGCAAGATTGTGGGACTGTCGAAAATTCCGCGCATTGTCGACGTATTTGCGCGTCGCCTGCAGGTGCAGGAGCGGCTCACGACACAAATCCTGGATGCGCTGGTGGATGTCCTGCAGCCGGAGGGCGTCGGTGTCGTGATCGAGGCATATCACCTCTGCATGATGATGCGCGGCGTGCAGAAGCAGAACTCGAAGACGATCACAAGCGCGATGCACGGTGCGTTCCTGGAGGACAACCGCACGCGCGAGGAATTCCTGCGTCTCACATCGTCGACACATGGCATCCTCGGCTGATCCCGGAGGCGTGCTGCACGGCTGCAGTGCGCTGGTTACGGGCGGCTCGCGCGGCATCGGTCGCGCGATTGCCGAAGCGCTGGTGTCAGCCGGCGTGCGCACGATCATTATGGCGCGCGATGCCGCAGGCCTGGATGCCACGTGCGCGGAAATCGGAGCAGAGTCGATCGTTTGCGACGTTGCAGATCCCGCTGGAGTCGAGCTCATGCTGGATGAAATCGTCGTGCGGCTCGCGGGTGCGCCGGACATCCTGGTGAATGCTGCAGGTGCATTCACGGTTGGCGCGGCGGCGGACACGCCGCTCGCAGTGTTCGATGCAGCGCTCGCGACGAACCTGCGTGGTCCATTTCAACTGATCGCAGGACTGCTGCCGCACATGCAGACTCGTGGCACGGGACACATCGTCAGCATCGGCTCCATCGCGGGCCGTATCGCGTTCGCAGGGAACAGCTCGTATTCGGCCGGCAAGTTTGGGCTCCGCGGACTGCATGCCGTACTCGACGCAGAGCTGACGGGAACGGGCATCCGCACGACACTGATCGAGCCGGCCGCGACCGACACCACGCTGTGGGACAGCATAGATCCTGCTGCAACACCGGGACTGCCGGAACGGAGCGCAATGCTTGCACCTGAGGCCGTCGCAGAAGCCGTACTCTTCGCGCTCACGCGAGCGCCGGATGTCGCCATCCGCAACATCATCATGGAGCGATCCTGAGCATGTTCGTCGTTACAGTGCAAGCCCATTATGACAGCGCGCACTTCCTGCGCAACTACCACGGCAAGTGCGAGCGCCTGCACGGGCACCGTTACGTCGTGGAGGTCGCGCTCGCGTCAGAGAAGCTGAACGAGTCGGGGATTGCATTCGACTTCGTCGACGTCAAGAAGCATGTGCGCGAGCTGGCGAACCACCTTGATCATCAGAACATCAATGACCTGCCGCCGTTCGATGCGATCGAGCCTTCCGCCGAGAACCAGGCGCGCTGGTTCTATGACGAGCTCGATCGTGTGCTGCCGACTGATATGGCGGCCGCGCTGCTGTACGTGAAAGTGTGGGAGACACCGACACAATTCGCGATGTATTCCGAACGGAGCCTCTGGATATGAATGCCATGACACGCAGGGCGAGATTGATTCGCACGCTGATTCTGCCGCTTTCGATCTCGACATTCGACTGTGCGTCGGGTCCCGTCATCCCAGGGCCGGTGCCGCCGCCGATGTCGCGCAACGCGCAGAATCCGCCGCAGCTTCCGGATACCACCGGCTGGGGCGTTCACGTGCTCGCGCTGGAACGTTCGCTGAGCGGAATGCTTTGGGCGGGCTCCTACGCGGAAGGACTTTTTTCACTGGGCACGGACACTGTGCGCAGGTGGAAGCAGTTCATGCCGGTGCGCGGCGACAGCAACTCCATTGGCTCCAAGTTCATCAATAGCATCGCAACTGCGGGTGACAGCGTCGTATGGTACGGCTCAGTGGGCGATGGCTTCGGTTACACCACGAACCTGGGCCGTACGTGGCACAACTTCGGTGGACAGCTCGGTCGCGAGTGGGTGTATGTCGCGCCTGACGGCATTGTCGCGCGCGGGGACAGCGTATACATCGCGACTGCGGACGGCATCCGGATCTCATATGACGCGGGCAGCACGTGGCGCTGTGTCCAGGCTACGGATGCAACAATCGGCGGCACACCGCAGAAGCCGGCGGGTTGCAGCGAGATGCTGCACATCCTGCCGACGAAATACATCCTATCGCTCGATGTCGCGCGTGATGGTGCGATCTGGATCGGTCATCTGAAGGGTGTCAGCGTTTCGCGCGATGCAGGGCGCACATGGCAGAGCGCAACCGGCGATCTCGCAGGGAAGCGCGTACGTGCGATCAGAGTCGCGCTCGACAGCACGATATGGGCGGCAACGGAGGACGGTATTTTCCTCGATTCGACGGGTACCGCAGCGTTTGTTGCTGCAAAAATCACAGTGCCGGGAATGTCGTCGCGCGGGCTGGGCGGTGTTCGCTCATTCGAGCAGGGTGGGCCGGACATTCCGCCTGCGATCGCAACATCACAGGGTATGCTCGCGCGCGAGGTGGGTGAGCAGTACAGGCTGTACTATCTACCTGCTGGCGAGCTGTTCCGCCCGGCAGCAGACATGTGGTCGCTCGCTTGGACAGGGGCGCCGTTCTGGCCGATCGGCGGGTCAGCGGCCGGTCTGAATCGCGTGCTCGCCGGGGAATCACCGACACGGCCGCTCGATCTCGTGCCAGCCGCAGATGCACCGGCCGCGCCACATCACATGTGGTTCCGCAGGCCGATCGATGACACAGAGGGCAGTCCGTACATCGATGCGACGTATCGGTACGGCTCCACAATGGCGGGCAACCTGCAGCAACATCAGGGTGTCGAGTTCAACAATCCAGCGGGTACACCCGTGCATGCGATAGGCGACGGCGTCGTCGTGTTCGCGGGCAAGGCTGAGGCCGGCGCAAATACGGTTGCAATTCTGCACGACCGTCGCCTGAACGATCAGTATGTGTTTTCCGTATATTTCCACAACACGTCGCTGCAGGTTTCAGCGGGCCAGCGGGTGCGCGCGGGCGACGTGATTTCCCGCGTCGGGAACACGGGGCGTGCAGGCAATGACCATCTGCATCTCGAAGTGCACGTCGCACCGAGCGCGGACTCCTCGAAAATCGTGAATGCAGCAGAACGGTTTCCGCCGTTCACGCGCAACCCGCAGCTGTGGATCGAGCCGATTCCGGGTACGGGCATTGTCGCAGGCCGCGTAGTCGATGCAGCGGGGATCCTCGTGCAGGGCGCGCGTGTGCACGGTCTCGTGCAGCCGTATCCTGAAGAGACGCCGTTCTCCTACGCAGAGACGTATCGCGATCGCGGTCGCAGTGATCCGTCATACAATGAAAACTTCGCAGTAGGCGACATTCCGCCAGGCGACTATGTGATTGGTGTAGACATCGAAGGCAAGCGGGTGTGGCGTCGTGTTCGCGTCGAGGCAGGCAAGGTCACATTCGTAGAGTTCGCGCCCGCGAAGTGACATGCACATTCTGCTGACGGATGTCCTCGTCTGTCCACGCTGCGGACCTGCTTTCGGTCTGATCCTGCTTGCGGACCGGATCGAGGAACGTCGCGTGTTGGAGGGCCGTCTCGGATGTCCCAACTGCAGGGAGCAGTACCCGATCACAGGCGGCACCGTCGACCTGTCGGCAGGTGCACTCATGCCGTCGCATGAAAAAGCAAACGGAGCAGCTGCTGACGATGGTGTGCGCATCGCGGCGCTCCTGGGCGTAACGCAGGGGCCGGCGTACGTGCTCCTGATCGGTGACGCGGCGCGGCATGCAGCGGGCGTGCGGAACGCGCTCGCGGATGTCGAAGTGATCGCCCTCTCACCTGCGGCGATATCGGACGGCGACTCGAACGGCGACTCGCATGGCCTAAGCCGGGTGATCGCTGCGCGGGTGCCGGTCACAACCGGTAAAATGTCCGGTGTCGCGCTCATCGGTGCGCGGTCGGGCGAACTGCTCGAGGAGGCGGCGCGGGCGGTGCGGCCCACGGGCCGTCTGCTGGTCGACCCGGCACCGGCGGACGCTGCCACCCGCCTGGCCCCCCTCGGCCTGCGAATCCTGGCCCAGGAGGGCCCAGTTCTCCTCGCCATCCGCGGCTGACGGCTCCCTCTGAAGGCCGGTCCTGAGAATCGGCCTGCCCGTCTGATTGCGCCTCTCGCGCGCCGGAATCTATCTTGGTCTGCGCACCTTTTCCCCCCGAGATGACTTGCCATGGGCATCTGGAAAAAACTGTTCAAGGACGACGCTACGGGGCCTGACTACTACCGTGAAGGCCTCGAGCTGCTGCGTTCCGGCAAGTATCACGAGGCGCTCACGTCCTTCCGCCTCGCGCTGCGTGACACGCCGCGTGACGTGGCAGTTCTGCAGCAGATCGCGATTGCATATACGCGCATCGGGATGACGGAAGAGGCGGCCAAAACGTACCGGACCGTGCTGGCGACGGATCCCGATGCGTCCGGCGCGCATTACGGTCTTGCGTTCCTGCTGCTGCGGACCGGAAAGCGCAGTGATGCGGAAGCGCATCTCCGTTCGTTCCTGGCGCTTGCGCCGGACGGGCAGGATGCACAGAAACACGTTGCTCATGCGCGTGAAACATTGACAGAGCTTCAGAACGAAGCTGCGGGGAGCGAAGGCTGATGGCGGACGTATCTGCAAACATTTCGTGGACGGGCGAATCACTCACATTCGAGGGCGGCGGCGCAAATGGACCGCGCATCCGCATTGATGGCAGCGGTGCAACAGGACCGTCGCCTTTGATAACACTGCTGCTTTCGTTTGGCGGCTGCATGGCCGCGGATATCGTGGATATCTCGACGAAGGGTCGTACGCAGTTCTCCGCTCTCGAGGTTGCCATCGAAGGCGATCGTGCGACGGAAGTGCCGCGGCGGTATACACGCATCGCGATGCGCTTCACGGTTGCGGGTGCGAACGCGGAAGATGAACCAAAGTTCCAGCGTGCGCTCGACCTGTCGCGTGAAAAGTATTGCAGCGTGCTGCACTCGCTGCGCGAGGACATTGCGCTCGAGTTCAATCTCGAGCTGATCTGACAAACATGCCTGTCGCAGCGACTACGATTGCGTCGGCTTCGGCCGGGTCCGCACCGAATTATGCCGCCACACCGGCCGACCTGCCGGAAGGCACGCTGGTGCAGCTGTTCCTCGATGCCATTGACGAGTACGGCGCGTCGCCAGCGCAGATGCATGATGACAACGGTACGTGGCGCTCGATCACGCATGACGATATGTACCAGCGGGTGCGGCAGATTACAGCCGCGCTCACACAGCTCGGTGTCACGAGAGACGATAATGTCGGACTGCTCTCGGAGAACCGACCCGAGTGGGCGCAGATCGATTACGCGGTAATGTGCGCGGGTGCGCACACCGTGCCGCTGTACCCGACACTGCCCGCGAACCAGCTGGGCTTCATTGTGCAGCACGCGGGCACGAACATTGTCTTCGCATCGACAGCGGAGCAGCTCGCGAAGCTGATGGAAGTTCGAAACACTGTGCCATCACTGACGCACATTATTGTATGCGACGACGTGCCTGCAGGGCCGGGTGCGCAGACACTTCGTCAGCTGCTCGAGAGTGTTGCTTCGGTCCCGTCTGATGCGGCGTTTCGTGAAGAAGCGCGACGCGCGCAGCCGTCGGATGTCGCAACCATCATCTATACTTCCGGCACGACGGGTGTGCCGAAAGGCGTGATGCTCACACACAACAATCTGTACTCCAACGCGCAGGCCGGATTGAGGACCGCTGTCGATGTCGGGACGACGGATATCGCACTCAGCTTCCTGCCACTGTCGCATGTGTTCCAGCGCACGGTCGACTACGCGATGTTCCGTGGTGGTGCAACGCTCGCGTATGTCGCGGCGATGGACCGAGTGTTGCCGGCCATGGCCGCAGTGAAGCCGACCGTGGCAGTCGCAGTGCCGCGGGTGTACGAGAAGATCTACACCGCGGTCCTGAGTGGTACGGGGCCGAAGCAGAAGCTGGTGTTGTGGGCGAGGCGCGTTGCAATGGCGTGGGCGGAAGCGCGACTGACGGCGACGTCGCCATCGTCGTGGTTGAAGGCACAGCACGCCGTTGCAGATCGCCTGGTGTTCTCGAAACTGCGCAGCAAGCTTGGCGGTCGCATCCGTTTCTTCGTTTCCGGCGGTGCGCCGCTAGCACCGGATATTGCGCGCTTCTTCTACGGTGCGGGCGTGACGATCCTCGAGGGGTATGGTCTGACGGAGACGTCCCCGGTGACGAATGTGAACACACCACAGTCGCTGCGCATCGGTACCGTCGGCCGGCCGGTGCCTGGCACGGAGCTGCGCCTGGCCGAGGATGGTGAGGTGCTCGTGCGCGGGCCCCAGGTCATGAAGGGGTACTACAAGAATGAGCAGGGTACGCGGGATGCCATTGATCCGGAAGGGTGGTTTCACACCGGTGACATCGGATCGCTCGATGCGGATGGATTCCTGCGTATTACCGATCGCAAGAAGGACCTGCTGGTTACTGCCGGCGGTAAGAACATTGCACCGCAGCCGATCCAGAATGCGGCGAAGGGGAGCCGCTTCATCAGTGAGGCTCTGCTGATCGGAGACCGCAAGCCGTACGCGCTGCTCATGGCCGTGCCGAACTTCGAGAACCTGAAGATCTGGGCGAAGACGGCCGGGCTCGATTCCGGTGACATGGACAAGCTGGTAAAGGAACCCGCGGTGCGCGCGAAGTACGAGGAAGAGGTAGCGGCGAGGACCGCATCGTTCGCGCGCTATGAGCAGCCGAAGAAAGTGCTGGTACTGCCGCGCGAATTCAGCATTGATGCCGGTGAGATTACGCCGAAGCTGAGCATCAGGCGCAAAGTGGTGGAAGATCATTATCGCGAGCAGATCGAAGAACTGTACGCGGAGCCGGCGCACCCGGACCACCATGACTGACGTTGGTGTGGTGATGTCAATTGGATTCATGAGAGCACACAGGAAGTTGACGAGGAATAGAATCGGGTATGCGTAGTCGAAAGAAAAACCGTCAGACCGCGACCTCGGGCGCGGGCCCTCGCGAACAGTCGGATGAAGGCGTTTCGGAGCGCGCGCAGCAGGCTGACGCGTTTGCCGAGCCGGACGTCACTGCGGGCGTTGGTGCACCTGAAATCGATCCTGTGGTCGAGGCCGCGGTTGAGCGTGTGGATGACGTGGGTGCGCCGGGTGCGTCGGATGCGTCGGATGCGTCGGCGGTATCGACCGCTGAAGTGGCTGCTGTTGATGAAGTGGCAGAGGTCGATGCAGAGCCGATCGCGGAGGTCCCAACGGGCCCAACGCAGGCTGACATCGAAGCAGCGCTCGATCCCAAGGACCTGCTAGTCTACCTGCGTCAGCGTGTCCTCGACCTGCCGAGCGATGTCGGTGCGCGCACGCGCCTTGGCGAGCTGCATGAAAGGCGGCTGGAGCCGTTGCTCGCGCTCGAGCAGTTCCAGGCGGCGGCGGCAGTCGATCCGGATAATGCGCAGGCGACGCTTCGATTTGCGCAGGCGCTCACGAACCTGAACCGATTCGCGGAAGCCGAGCGAGAGCTGCGTCGTGTGTTGAAGCTCGAGCCTGACAACGGGCCACTGCATCTGCAGCTGGGCACGATCAGTTTCCGTCGCGGCCTTTACTCGCAGGCGGAGATCGAGCTGAAGCGTGCGCTGGAGCTGTTGCCGGACGCGGCGAGCGCATACTTCCATCGCGGCGAGTCGCTCAACCAGCTGAGCCGCATCGATGAGGCGCTCGAGATGCTGGAGCGCGGCATCGCGCTGGATCCGAACTATTCGCGCGCGTACTACATCATGGGCATACTGTACGACCGAAAGAGCCGTCCGCAGGAAGCCGGCGCGATGTACAAGAAAGCCCGCGAGCTGACACGCACGTGATCTCCATCCGGCTCGCGGATCTTGCGGAGGTCCGCGCGGCCGGAATCGTGCGACCCGTGTCCGCTGAGTGGCAGGCTGTCACACCAGCCATGCGCCGTCTCGAGATGGCGGCCGGCGCAGCGCTCGGTGAACACTGCAGCCGCCTCGGCGAGCTGCCCGTCGGGTCCGCAGCCATCACGACCGCAGGCAATCTCCCCGTACAATTCATGGTGCACGCAGTGGTACGCTCGAACCAGGAGCAGGTATCGGCTGCATCGGTGCAGCGCGCACTGCAGAACGCATTGCGACGTGCTGCGGAGTGGGGACTCGACACGATCGCGATTGCACCATTCGGTACGGGTGCCGGAAATCTCGATGCGGAGGAGTCCGCCCGCATCATGCTCGAGGTGCTGCACGAACATATGCTGGACTCACGTTATCCAGAGAGCGCGGAAATCATCGTGGACTCCGAGTACGAGCGTGAGGTGTTCGAGCGCCAGCTCGCCGGTCAGTCCCTGCCGCACCTGTACGATCCCCGCGCCGAGGAGCAGCAGTGAGACTGCGTACGATCATCGGTCCTGCAGTGGTGATCGCGTGGGTCGGCGTGCTCGGTCTGCATGTGCGACGCGAATACTTCAAGTCATCAACGACGCTGCTTGCAGAGGGCGCGCGATCCCTCGCCCCCGGTCGGTTCTGGTATGCGGTGAAGATGAATGACGTGACCATCGGCATGGGTTCGTCCCGTCTCGACACCGTCGCCGGCGGGTTCAACTTCCAGGACGAAATGACACTCGACGTACCCGCGCTCGGCACAACACATCGGTCCCGCGCGGTGACCGACCTCACACTTTCCTCCGACCTGTCATTGAAGTCGTTCCGGTTCGACCTTCTCTCGGAGATCGGCAATTTCTCGGTGAGCGGATTGGCGGCGGCAGACAGCTCGATTGCGCTCGTAATGGATGCGGGTGGTGAGAAGCAACGCACGAGCATCAAGGCGGACCGCGGGCTGTTGCTCGATGCCGCGATCCCGCTGCGGCTCGCAGCAGCGAACGCATATGAGGTGGGCAAAGAGTTCACCGTCCGCGTGTTCGATCCGTCCGCAATGGCCGCGCGTGATGTGACGATGAAAGTGACGTCACGCGATACGATCATCGTGCCGGACAGCGCTGTGAAGAATGCACAGGGCAAGTGGGTGCCGAGCCGGTACGACAGCATCCCCGCGTGGAAGCTGGAGCAGCGGTTCGGCGGTGTCATTGTCACGACATGGGTCGACGATGACGGACAGATCGTGCGTGCGACGAGCCCGCTCGGTTTCACGATCGAGCGAACATACTACGAGCTGGTACGACAGGACTGGAATGCGGGCCGCAAGACTGAGTTGGCTGCCGGATACGGTGCGCTCATTCAGGGCACAGCGATTTCCAGCAACATCGATGTCGCGGCGCTCGAGGATCAGACCCAGCTTCGCGTGCGCCTGGGCGGTGTCGACCTGCAGGGCTTCGACCTGGAGGGCGGACGACAGCGGCTGCACGGCGATACACTCGTAATTACGCGCGAGGCGGCAGTGCCACGCGCGCCGTATCAGCTGCCGTACCGCGGGAAAGACTCGATCGCCATCGAACTGGAGGCGACACCTCTCATCCAGGTCAATGATCCGGAGATCGTTGCAGCCGCGCGTCGGATTGTCGGGAATAACACCGACCCCGTGGAGGCATCGCGCCGTTTGACGACGTGGGTGTATGACAAGCTGGAGAAGGATGTCACACTGAGCGTTCCGAGTGCGCGCCAGGTGCTCGACGCGAAGAAGGGCGACTGCAACGAACACACGGTTCTGTACGTCGCCCTCGCGCGTGCAGTTGGCCTGCCTGCGAGAACTGCGGTTGGTCTCGTGTATCTCCGCGGCCATTTCTACTACCACGCGTGGCCGGAAGTGTGGCTCGGTGAGTGGGTCGCGGTCGATCCGACGCTCGGACAGTATCCCGCTGACGCGAGTCATCTGCGTTTCATCCTCGGCGGCCTCGCCCGGCAGGTCGAGCTCATCAGACTTATCGGCCGGCTCCAGCTCGAGGTCATATGATCCGTCTCGAAGGTGTCACAAAACGTTACGGCAAGTTCGTCGCAGTAAAGCCGCTCGATCTGCACGTAAAGGCGGGCGAGCTGTTCGGCTTCCTCGGACCGAACGGCGCGGGAAAGACCACGACGATCCGCATGGTTGTCGGTGTGCTTCGTCCGACGGCGGGCTCGATCCACATAGCGGGTCAGGACATGCTGCGCGATTCGGTCGCCGCGAAACGACACATCGGATACATCCCCGATCGTCCGTCCTTGTATGAGAAGCTCACGGGCAGCGAGTTCCTCCGCTTCGTCAGCGGGTTGTGGGGCCGCGAGGGTGAGGAGGCTGAAGCGCGCGGCGAAGAGCTGATGCGACTGTTCGACCTGCATGCATGGAAGGACACGCTGATCGAGAGCTACAGCCACGGCATGCGGCAGAAGCTGCTGATCAGCTCGGCACTCGTGCACTCGCCCGACGTCATCATCGTGGATGAACCAATGGTCGGACTCGATCCGCGCGGTGCACGACTCATCAAGGACCTGCTGCGCACGTTCGTTGCGCAGGGCGGCACCGTATTCCTCTCGACGCATACGCTCGAAGTGGCGGAAACGCTGTGTGACCGTATTGCGATCCTCAACCAGGGACAGATCCGCGCAATGGGTACCATGGCGGATCTACGCAAAGAGGCCGAGTCGGGCGGAGGCGGCCTCGAGGAGATCTTCCTCAAGCTGACGGGCGGCGAAGATGTGCAGGAGCTGGTCGCCGCGCTGCGCGGTTCATCCGCCGGCGCTGCGATCGCAGCGGCGTCCGGAAACGACGGAGCCGCGTCTTGATCGGATTCGGCTCACCCGTCACGCGCTGGCGCGAGGCGGGCGTGCTGCATTTGCTGGGTCCGAAGTGGCGCATTTCACGACGTCGCCTCGGCGAGAGCGGCAGTGTTGCGCGTACGATGACGCTCGGCGGTGTCGGGCTGATCTTCTGGACCGTGCTGTTCGCGCTCGTATACCGGATGCTCGGCTATTTCCGGAACACGCCCGGCATCGGTGACCTGCTCGCGGGAAAGCTGCTCGGCCTGATTCTGCTCGCGTTCCTGTCGATTCTGCTGCTGTCGAACATCATCACTGCATTGTCATCGTTCTTCCTGGCGCGTGACCTCGAGCTGCTCGCAGCTTCGCCCGTGGACAGTCTGCGCGTGTATAGCGCGCGCTTCATTGAGACCGTCGTCAATTCGTCCTGGATGATGGTGCTCGTGCTCCTTCCGGTGTTGTGCGCGTACGGCGTCGCGTATCGCGCGGGCCTGTCGTTTGTCGGTGTCGGCCTGTTTGCGTTGCTCTGCTACCTGATCCTGCCTGCAGTGCTCGGCACGATCCTGACGCAGGTACTGGTCAACGTGTTTCCCGCGCGCCGAGCACGCGACCTGCTCGCACTCATCGCGCTGCTGGGCGCGGCCGCCCTCATCGCGATGTTCCGACTGCTCAAGCCGGAGCAGCTCGCGAAGCCTGAAGGCTTCGCGAACCTCGTCGACTTCATTGGCGCGTTGCGCACACCGCAGTCGATCTGGCTACCGAGCGAATGGGCAGCACAGGCCATTCTGGCACCGCTGAACGTCGGTGACCGTCCGGGCGATTACTTCCCGCTGCTTCTGCTCGCGAGCACGGCCGCAGCGTTCCTTGTGTTCGGCGCGTGGGTGCACGGCAAGCTGTATGTCGAGGGGTTCAGCCGGAGCCAGGAGGGTGCGGAGCTGAAGGAAGGGCAGGGCGCCCGCAAGCGACGTCGCATCGAGAACGCTCTGCCCGGAGTAGCGTTGACCGGGCGTACACTCGTCGCAAAAGATATCCGTACGTTCTTTCGGGATACCACGCAGTGGTCACAGCTCGTGCTGCTCGCGGTGCTCGTTGTTATTTATATCTACAACATCAAGATGCTGCCGCTCTTCACAGGTGAGGATGTCGGCTTCTTTCTGACGAATGTCGTGTCCTTCATCAATCTCGGGCTTGCGGGCTTCGTGCTGGCTGCGATTGCAGCGCGGTTCTTGTTCCCGGCCGTCAGCCTGGAGGGGCGCACGCTCTGGCTGCTGCGCTCATCGCCGCTCGATCTGCGCGCACTGCTGTGGAGCAAATACTGGGTCGGTGTCGTGCCGCTGATGGTGATCGCTCTGTCACTCACGATCGGCACCAACATGATTCTTCACGTCGGCGGATTCGTCATGTGGCTTTCCGTTGTCACGATCATCGTCATGACACTTGCGATCGCTGCGCTCGCACTCGGATTCGGTGCGCTGTTTCCGAAATTCGATACGGAGAATCCCGCCGAGATTCCGACCAGCTTCGGCGGCCTCGTGTTCATGATGGTTGCAACGACGTATCTCGGTCTGGTCGTAATGCTCGAGGCGTGGCCGGTGTATGCGATTCTGCAGGCAAAGCAGAGCGGCGGCATCCGCGGCGGTCAGGTCACCATGCTCGTTGTGTGTCTGCTCGTCGTGGCCGGCATGTCTGCGATCGCAATATTCCTCCCGCTCGCGGCAGCCGTGCACCGTGTGGAGGCGCTCGACCGATGAACGAGCACAGGGCGAATGCGGAGCTCGCGATTGCTGCGGCGGTGGCGGCAGGCGAAGGGATCATGCGTGTGTTCGGCACCGACATGGAGGTCACGCACAAGTCGCCGGATCAGCCATTAACGGAAGCAGATCTCACAGCGGACCGCCTGCTGAAGGACATGCTGACGAGCGCGCGGCCCGGGTATGGCTGGCTTTCTGAAGAGACAGCAGACAGTGCGGATCGGCTGCAACGGGCGTTCGTGTGGGTCGTCGATCCGATCGATGGCACGCGCTCGTTCGTGGCGAGACGGCCGGAGTTCTCGGTGTCGGTTGCGCTCGCAGAGCATGGCGAGCCGGTCGTGGGGGTCGTGCTCAATCCGGCAACCGGCGAGCTGTTCTGGGCCGTTCGCGGAAGTGGCGCCTGGCAACGTACGCGCGAGGGCGACCGCCGCATCGCGGTGCGCAAGGGATCCGGTGCGCGCGCTGTGCTGCTCGCGTCACGCGGCGAGATCGCGAAGGGGGAGTTCCTGCCGTACGGCGAGCAATGGCAAATTGAGGGGATCGGCAGCACGGCCTACAAGATGGCGCGAGTCGCTGCGGGCCTCGCGGATGGGTTCCTCAGCCGCGGCCCGAAGAGTGAATGGGATGTCTGTGCTGGCGCCTTGCTCGTACGGGAGGCCGGGGGTGAAGTGACGGACGCGAACGGTGACCCTATTACATTCAACCGCGCGGATGCGAATGTGCGCGGCGTGCTGTGTGCGACCGCGGAGCAGCATCCGATGCTGCTGCACATGTCGCGCGCGCAGGACCATAGGAAAACGGGAGAAAAGCCATGAAGCGTTATGTGTATGCAGCCGCTGTTGTAGCACTGGGACTCGGTGTGGCGCTGGTGTACGCCGGCGTGGTCGCAGGCGGCGCATTCCAGCCGGGCGTCATCCTGATTTGTGTCGGTATCGCGCTGTTCGTGGCGGGCGCAGTGGTGGACCTCCTGCCCAGCCGCGCGGTCGCACGTGAGCCCGTTGAGTGAAGCGCCGGCCGCTTCGGTGACATTCCGCTTCTGGCGTGACGTCGAGGTGCGGTTTCGCGATCTCGATTCGCTAGGCCACGTTCACCATTCGCTGTCGCTGATGTATGTCGAGGAAGCGCGTGCTGCGTACTGGCGCGAGGTTGCCGGTCGCGCGACAGTGGGGGAAATCGACTATGTGATCGGTGAGGTGCGCATCCGGTATCACGAGCGGATCATGTATCCAGGCAGTGTGCGTGTGGGTGTGCGCGTCAGCAGGATCGGCGGGAAGAGTATCGCAATGGAGTTCCAGATCCGATCCGAGACGGATGTGCTGCTTGTTTCCGGTGAGACTGCGCAGATCATGTTCGACTTTACAGCGGGTACATCGGCGCCTGTAACCGATGATCTGCGGTCGCGGCTGGAGACGTACGAAGCGGGATAGGGTCCAGCCGCGCGAAGCTCCTATTCCCAGCGATAACGGACTGCGACGTTCGCCATAAACCCTTCGAGCGGAGCCCATACATCGGTGGTCCACCTTCCCGCGGTCGTCGGCGCACGACGTACGAGCGGATCTGTATTTGTCTGTCGCACGTTCAGCAGGTTTTCGAAATTGGCCACGATTTCGAGTGGCCCGAATTGACGTGCGCCGATTGCCATCAGATACAAATACGGCTTCGATTTGGTTCGATACGGGTTGTCGTCGAGCTCTTGAACGCCGTACCAGATGCCCTCGACGCCTCCGCGATACACACCAGGTTTCTCGAGCATCAGGTCAGCGCCGACACGGTGGCGGGGAAGCATTGGCATGACCTCGCGAACGCCGCTTGTCGCATCCTCCCGGCTTCCGCGAGCGAAGCCGTACGTCGCAATCAGTTTTCCTCCCGTGAAACGCCAGATCGCCAGCGCCTCGACGCCGCCAACCCGTGACTTGCCTGTAGTGTTCTTCAGAATGGCGTCGCCGCTAGAACCACCGGCATCCGCCAACTGTATGGGATCGACGATTTCGGAGCCGTACAGCGTCACGAGGACGTCCGCCCTTACGAGCTGACCGTTGACGTCCAGCATCGCGGCGCGGCTTTTCTCGCGTCGGAGACTGTCGTCCCGACGCACAGAACGAAGCCCGACCGCTTCTGTTTCCTCGGTGGTTGCGCTTGGTGGAGCGAAGCCGTTTCCCACGCTCGCGCGTACCGACCAGCCGTCGACGGGTTTAACGAGCAACGCGAGTCGTTCGGTGACCTGGGTTCCTGCTTCCGGGTGCACATCTCCACGCACGCTCGCCGACATTGTCAGTGGACCAAGGCCCCGTTCACTGGCCACGAACAAACCCGGCGTGGTCCAGCGGTGGTCGAAGGCGTTGTTCAGGTCATTCTCGAAGTCGTCGAATTGCAGCGCGGTTCCCACCACCGTCGTAGCATTTTGACCGGCGAATAATCGCGTGAATTCCAGGAGGCCCGCCGACGTGCGATCATTTTCGATCGGACCGGGCCCGAACTCACGTTCGCGCCAGTTTCTGGACAGCGCCATGCGACCGGCAACTTTGCCGCCGTCCTTGAGAGAGATTGCGGCAGATCCGCCAACATCTGCACGACTGCTGCGCAAAGCTTCCCGGAACGACAGACCATTGGGAGCGAGCGCATCACCGAGCGTACCACCAACGCGATCGTCGAAGCCGTAGCCTGCCGTCAGGAAGAGCGATCGTCCTCCATCATCAAGAGCGTTGAATCTCGGGCGCACACTCCACCGCCGTGCCTTCGCCTGGTCAGCCCACCCGTCGCCATCGATATCTTCTGCGCCCTGAAGGGTGCCGGCCGCCAGAAAGGAAAGGCCAGCGCCGGTTCCCAGCTTGCGGCTCAGCCACGTCGCAGCATCGGTGACGCTCATCGTTCGTCGATTGAGGAGAACTTCGTTCCTGCCACTGGCCGGTTTGGAGATGAGGTTGATTACGCCGCCCAGAGACTGTCCGCCGTAGAGTGAAGAAGCCGCGCCCTTGATGATTTCGACACGCTGCAAGTCCACTGGAGAAATGTCCAACGGGCCTAACGCACTGGAGCTCCCGCCGTACAACGGCAGACCATCCGCGAGCATTGAGGTGTATTGACCCGGCAGGCCGAGAATCCGCACACTGCCGGTACCGAGTCCGGGTGCTGCCGCATGTACGCGCAGGCCGGGCGTTTCATTGAGAAGCATGGTGACGCCACTGGGCGACATCAGCGTGTTCTCGTCCACTTCCATTTCATCGATCACTTCGACACGCAATGGAGTGTCGCCGGCAGGGCGCTCGGTTCTTGTGGCTGTAATAATGATGGCGTCCATCTCCATTGCCATTTCCGCCATGGAAACGGAGACGCGAACCGTGACAAGGCTGTCGCGAACGACACCGACAGTGATCTGAGCGGGAGTGAAACCGTTCCTGGTGATGTCGATTGTCTGACGCCCCGTCGGAAGCACGAGGTCCGCCTTACCGGTGGAGTCAGTGATCGCGAACTTCCTGGCTGACTGCACGCGGAATCCGCCCAGCATCCCCATCGATTCTTCCACGATTACCCGTACCGTGCTGCTGTCGCGCTGCTGCGCGACGAGGGCTGGTGCGAGGAAAGCCGATACTGCAGAAATAAGTATCACTGCAATGGTTGAACTACGCATCCCGTGACCTCTTTTTCGCCGCTCGCGGCAACACTGCTTCACCCGTTATCGACATTGTCGCAGCTGACACCTTCCTTTTTGCCTTCTTCTGCCTGAGCAGCGCCAGCTGAACTACATCATCCATTCGATCCACGAAACTGAAACGGATGCGCTGACGCACATCGAGCGGCACATCGCGCAGGTCGCGTTCGTTGCCGGCAGGTAGAATGATCGCACGGATTCCCGCACGATGCGCCGCGAGCACCTTCTCCTTGACGCCGCCGATCTCCAGGACCTTGCCGCGCAGTGTGACTTCACCGGTCATCGCGATATCGTGACGCACTGGCCGGCTGGACAGCGCTGATGCGATTGCGAGTGTGACGGCGATGCCCGCGGAAGGGCCATCCTTCGGAATCGCACCGACGGGGAAGTGCACGTGCACATCCGACTCGCGGAACTCTTCAACAGAGATGCCGAGCGATTCACTGCGGCTGCGGACGTACGAGTAAGCAGCATTCACCGATTCGCGCATCACCTCGCCAAGCATGCCGGTAATGATGAGGCGGCCAGTGCCGGGCATGCGCAGTGCTTCAATGAACATCAGCTCACCGCCGGCCGCGGTCCACGCTAGACCTGTGACCACGCCGATCTCGGGCGCGCTCTCTGCCGGTGTCGGCGTGTAGCGCGGCAGGCCGAGGATCTCCTCGATGCGAGCAGCGTCCACCATCCACGTTGTAGTGTCGTCCTGTGTGCGCGCGCGTGCGCGAGTCCGAAGGATGGTCTCGAGCGAGCGCCGCATCGCGCCCATGCCGGCATCACGCGCGTACCCGTACGCAAGGTATGTCAGTGACGCGCGCGGGAACTTGATGCCGCGCTCCAGGCCGTGCTCGTCCAGCAGTTTCGGGATCATCCGATGCTCCGCGATCTCGACTTTCTCTTCCGGCGTGTATCCCGCGATGCGTATCTCGACCATGTGCTCGCGCAGGTCGCGCGGCACGCGGTAGAAGTCCTGTGCCGTCGCAATGAAGAGGACATCACTCAGGTCGAACGGGATGTCGAGATACCTGTCAACGAAGGTTTCGCGTGAATCCCAGTCGAGGACCTCCTCCATCGCTTCGACCGGATCGCCCTCGACTTTGCCGAGACCAATTTCATCCATCTCCTCCAGAAGGAAGAGCGGGTCGCGCGCGCCGACATCGCGCAGCGTGGAGATGATCTTGCCGGGCGCGGCACCGGCCCGCGTACGTCGAGTGCCAATGATCTGTGGTTCGCCATAGCTGCCGAGTTCGAGTCGAGCGAGCGGACGACCGAGTCCGCGTGCGAGCGCCATTGCGAGCGCGGTCTTGCCGACATCCGGTGGACCGACAATACACGGAATGGGGCCGCGCAGATCGCCGCGTAGCTTGGCCACGGCGAGATGATCCAGCAGGCGGTCCTTCTGCTCGTTCAATCCGAGAAGCGACGCATCGAGTACTTCCTCGACATGTGCCAGGTCGAGGGTTGCCGGTCCGCCTGCCGCGCGCTCGCGCCACGGCATGTGTGTCAGCCAGTCCACGTAGCTGCGGATCTCACTGCTCTCGGGGCCACCCGGCTGCACAGTGCGGAGCCGCTCGATCTCGGCCCGCGCGGTCGCCACTGCGCGCATCGGCAGGTCCGCCGTCTCAATACGTCGCAACGCATCGATGACCTGGCGTTCCAGAGGATCGATGTCGCCAAGCTCCGCCTGCAGCAGTTTGATGCGCTGGCGGATGTCCGTGGATCGCTGCGCCGGACTCTGCGGTGGAGCGGGTGTGTCATCGGCCGACGCAGGTTCAGCGGCATCTTCGCGCGGCCGGAAGTTCGTCAGCTGATTCTCGAGTTCCGTGCACGCGAACGCGAGTCGCTCGCTCACGGACAGGCGCTGCACAATTTCGTCCTTGCTGGCCACGGAGAAGTTTGCAAGGGTTGCGACGAGGTCGGCGAAGCGGCCGGGGTCGCCCAGGTTCATACGCAGGATGCGCGGCACCTCGAGCGGAATGCGCTCCACTTCCGCGGCCAACGCTTCGAGCGAGTTGAGGATACGCGCGATCATGTTCTGCGCGTCTTCCTCATCGGCCGGCTCTTCCTCGACAGACTCGTAGCTCGCTGTGTAGTAGCCTTCCATCTCGTTCACATCACTCAGGCGCACGCGCGCGATGCCTTGCATCGTGGCCTGCACGGTTCCACCCGGAAGGTTCAGTCGGTCCGAGATCCGCGCGGCGACCGCGATTTTTTCCAGCGACTTGGCGTCAACCGGATCATCAGGCCCGCCTGGCGCGATGACTACCGCAACCGTCAGATTCGGATCCTCGTTCGCGCCGAGCATATCGAGCGTGCTCGGCATACCGATCTGCACGCCGATCACGCCCAGCGGATAGACGGTGGTGCTACGCAGCGGAATGAGCGGGATACGCTCGGGGCTCTTCTTCCGTGACTTCCGTGTCGCCATTCGTCTCCAGGAATTTACGGTTTCAGGCGCAGCAGGCGCTGGGCATTGCCGTGCATGATCGAGTCCAGAGCTTCGGCGGGGAGACGCAGTGCCTCGATGGCATCGGCATTGGCCCGCGCAGACCGTGGCATAGCCGGCCAGTCACTCCCGAACACCATCTTCCGGGCGATCCGGTCAAGGCTGGGGAAATACTCGCGGAGCTTCTCCGGCACCAACCCGGCCACATCGATGAAGAAGTTCTTGTGGTGCATGGCGAGGAATGCGCATGCGTCATACCAGAACCCGCGTCCGCCGTGGGCCATTACCACACTGAGCGAGGGGAAGTCGACGGCGACGTCATCGAGGTGGATGGGATCGCAGTATTTCAGTCTGGTGCCTGGAATGACAGAGCTTCCGATATGCAGAAGAACAGGGATCCCATGCTCCGCACAAATCTCGTACAGTGGGTAAACACTGCGATCGTTCGGATAGTAGAACTGATACGACGGGTAGAGTTTCAATCCGCGCACGCCCGTCGCAATGTATTTCTCGAGCAACGCTGCGGGCTCTGTATCGGAGACAGGGTCGACGGATGCAAACGGCAGAAAGAAACCGCCGCTTTCACGCGCGAGGTCTATGACTGTTTCCGTGCGCACATTGCCGGACGTCGCCGGACAATGTTCGGGCAGCAGGACTGCGTGCTCGATACCTTGTGATCGCAATTCGGCTGCGGCAAAGCGGATATCCGTGAGCTTGTCACCGTGCTCGGAAACAGCGGGCGAAATGGATCGAATGAAGGAAGCAGTTGCGGGCGCGAGCTCATCCGGCCGCCATGGGTGAGTGTGGAAGTCGATCAGCACGACGCTACCGGCCGCCCGACATGCGACGCTCCCACTCCTTCACCGATTCGCGGTCCAGGCCGCGGAAGAAACGATCGAGACGCCTCGCGTTCACACCGAAGTCGGTGAACGCGGCGGGTGTGCGGGCGTGCGCATCGACGCGAGTCTGTCCCTCCGCGTCCAGCGCCACACGCACAACCACCGTGCCGTTCAGCTTCTTGTACAGGCCGCGAACGTCGGCATTGATCACGCCTTCCTGATCATCCGCGGTGTCGAGCGACCAGCGCTTCGACTTCTCGCGGATGATCCGGAGCGCGCCCTGCCACACATCCTCGAAGGGAATGGCATACGTGCGACCCTGCAGCCTGGTGTCCGAATGCTCAGGACTCGTCGACAGTGTCTGAGATCCCTTCATTACGCCTGACTACTGGATGCGGTAGACAATGTTGACCGATGCGCCGATCTGGAGGGTGCCACCCTCGACGGGTGTCGACTCTGCCTTCGACATCGCCGCATCCCTCATGTACATCACCGGCCGGGGCGGCTGCGGGTTGTAACCGTCGACGTTGATCGCCTGTGGCACACCGAGCGTCTGTCCTGCTGCGCGCGCGACCACGTCTGCTTCCTGCTTCGCACGCTCGATGGCTTTCTTCAATGCTTCCAGCCGCGCACTCGACGCATCCTTGAGACCGAATGTCAGGTTCGACACGCGGTTTGCACCTGCGCCGAGGGCAGTGTCGATGGTCGGACCCACGCGATCGATCGCATCAAGCACCACCTGCACCTGGTTCACCGCGCGATACGCGACAATGCGCGGCTCGCGGTTGTTCTCCTGTGCATACTGCGGTTGGAGCTCGTAGGACACCGTCCGGATCTGGGTCGCCGGGATGCCCAGTGCCTTCAGCGCCGCCACCATTCGGTCCATTTTTGCAGCATTCGATGATCCAGCGACCTTGGCCGTCGGGGCTTCGCTTTCAACCGCCAGCAGAAGGACGGCCTGGTCGGGCGCGCGCTCGACCGTGGCTGAGGCCGAAATGCTGAGGGTCCGCGGCTGCTCGGGAGCAACCTGCTGGGCAGAGGCCGACACCGGTGCCGCGAGTATCAGCGCAAACAATAGACGTTTCATTTTCATTTCTCCTGTTCCAGAGCATTCACACTATAGATACGCCCTTCAGGACGCGCGAGCCCCGGCCGCTTGCACACCTGAGCACCTTTTGTATGAAGGCTCAGGAATTGCTAAGTTCGCCCCTGAAAGTAGACCCGGTCCACTCGAATGGGGAAGCACCTGTGAAAGTCATCATCCCGCTGGCGGGCAAAGGCACCCGCCTCCGTCCTCATACCTACACCACGCCAAAACCCTTGCTCCGGGTGGGGGGCAAGCCCGTGATGAGCTATATCCTGGACGACCTGGCCGAGCTTGGTGTCGATGAGATCATTTTCATCACCGGCTACCTGAAGCAGAACATCGAGCAGTACGTGGCCAAGGCATACCCGCAGTTCAAGGTCCAGTATGTCGAGCAGCCCGTGCAGAACGGTACGGCGGGCGCTGTTTGGCATGCGCGCGAGTTCATCGACAGCGATGTCCTGATCATGTTCGTCGACACGCTCTTCGATGCGGATCTCACACTGATCAAGCGACTGCCCGCCGACAGTGCAGGCGTCATCTGGGCCAAAGAGGTCGAGGATTATCAGCGCTTCGGTGTCATTGTGCGCGATGCAGACAACAACATGAAGCGCATCGTGGAGAAGCCGACGGATGCCGTGTCGAAGCTCGCGAACATCGGGCTGTACTACATCAAGGACTGGCAGTTGCTGTTCAAGGGGATTGACGACGTGATGAGGGGGCCGGCCGGCAAGACGTCCGAGTACTACCTGACCGATGCATTCCAGTACATGGTGGACCACGGCGCGAAGATCAAGGTCGAGGAAGTCACGGGCTGGTATGACTGCGGTCAGCCGGACACGTGGCTGGAGACGAACCAGCATCTGCTCGAGAACAAGGGTCGCGCACTCGCGCCGCAGGGCGGGCGCAACGTGAAGATCCACAAGCCGGTGCGTGTCTGTGAAGGCGTCACACTCGAGAATGTCGAGATCGGTCCGAACGTGACCATCGAAGAGGGCTCGGTGCTGCGCAACACGAAGGTGCGCAACTCGATCATTGGGATGAACGCTACGATCGATGGCGCGACGTTGCACGATTCATTGATCGGTGACAACACAGTCATCCGCAACATCAGCGGTGTGGTCAGCCTCGGCGATCATTCAGAAGTTGATGGCGCGGCCGTGCAGCAGGGCGGAACAGCGTAGCACTCAGTCGAAGACGGCGCCTGTGACTGCGAGTGTAAGCAGGAGCAGGCGCCGTATTCCCGCCGTTCCATTCTCATTGTCGAACCACTCATCTGTCGTGTGCATGCCACCCGCATTACCGCCGGCACCCACTGCGATCGACGGTATGCCCAGCGACATCGGCACATTCGCATCGGTGGACGAACTCACCAGTTCCGGTTTGATGCCACAACGCTCCGTCGCCATTACGGCATGACGCACGACATCGGCATCCACGGGCGTCATGCCGCCCGGACGATCACCGATAGTGGTAATCTCATAGTGCAGCGGCGCCGTGCCATCGCGGCGTGCTGCGTTCGCACCAGCCACGGCAGTCGCAACCGCTGTGCGCGTTGCAGTCTCGATGCGTCCGGTCTCAGCGCCTTCCTCACTCCGAATATCGATCTCCACCCACGCCTGCTGCGGTATCACGTTGATGCCCGTACCGCCTTCGACGCGGCCTGCACTGAAGGAAGACCGCGGATACTGCGCGAGCGCTGCCGCGTTGGCGAGCGCCGACGCGAGCGCGTGAATCGGATGGGCGGAGCCGCGGTCGATCCATGAATGACCGCCCGGACCATCGATTGACACGCGCAGGCGGCGCGATCCCACGGCGCGGTGCACGATGCGGTCAATCCCCGCACCGTCGACTGCCACGAATGCGGCTGCTGTGACGTCGCCCGAAAAAAGTTGTTTCACTCCGCGCAGATCACCGGCGCCCTCTTCACCGACAGTCCCGACAAACCAGATCGGGTGACGAGTCACGATGCCGGCGGTGTGCAATGCACTGGCGAGGCGAATGAGCGCAGCCTGGCCGCGGCCGTTGTCCGAGATGCCCGGCGCACAAATCCGCGGACCATGATGCATGACATCCAGTGCCGTGTCCGCCGCGAACACCGTGTCCATGTGTGACGCGAGGATGACGGGCGGCAAGGTGGCGTCCTGGCCGGTACGCGTGGCGATCACGTTCCCGACGGGGTCAGGCGGCGAGACCGTCAGACCCTGTGCACGCAGGCGCTCCGAGAGCCAGACGCCCCGCGGACCTTCCGCGCCGGATGGCGCCGCGATCCGAGTGACCGCGATCATATCGGCTACCGTTTCGGCGTCGCTGGCATCGATGTGTGCGATCGCCGCGGTGACGCGGGGGTGCAACGCCATTTCCGTCATTTCCATCCAATCCTCCAGCCCGGCCTGTCCATGCGTTGACAACGCGGCTTCACGCCGGTCATTTTCGTTGGAATCCAAGGAAAGCGCGAGGGGCCATGCAGGAGAAGGACCTGATCTACGACTGGAATTCAGCGGGCGACGCCGTCGATTACCGCTCCCTGAAGACCGTGGAACTCGATGATGAAACTCTGCGGGACGGACTCCAGTGTCCTTCCGTCAAGGACCCGACAATCGGTGACAAGATCGAGATCCTCCACCTCATGGCGGAGCTCGGTATTCACACGGCGAATATCGGACTGCCCGGCGCGGGTCCGCGTGCGGCCGATGATGTGCGCGCGCTCGCGCGGGAGATTGCAAGCGCGAGGATGCCGATCGGCGCGAACTGTGCGGCGCGCACCGTACGCGCGGACATCGAGCCGATCGCGCGCATCACGCAGGAAACCGGTGTTGCGATCGAGGCGTGCACATTCATCGGTTCCTCACCGATCCGTCAGTACGCGGAAGACTGGACCATCGACCGCATGCTCGCCGCTGTCGAGGATGGCGTCAGCTTCGCTGTGTCAGAGGGCCTGAACGTCATGATGGTGACGGAGGACACGACGCGTGCGCGGCCGGAAACATTGCAGCGGCTGTACGGCCTCGCGATCGACCTCGGCGCGAAGCGCATCTGCCTTGCCGATACGGTGGGACACGCAACGCCGCAGGGCGTGAAGCAGCTCGTCAGGTTCGTCCGCGATGAGATCGTGGAGCCGTCAGGGAAGGACATCAAGATCGACTGGCACGGACATCGCGACCGCGGGTTCGGGCTCGCCAACACGTTTGCAGCGATCGAGGCTGGCGTCGATCGGGTGCATGCGACTGCACTCGGCATCGGCGAACGCATCGGAAATACCGAGATGGATCTGCTGCTCGTAAACCTCAGCCTGCTCGGCATGCATGACCGCGATCTGCTCCGGCTCGGTGATTACGTCCATGCTGTGGCGAAGGCTACGGGCGTTGAGATTCCGCCCGGCTACCCGGTGTTCGGCGATGATGCATTCCGCACCGGCACCGGTGTACACGCCGCAGCGATCATCAAGGCACAGATCAAGGGTGACACCTGGCTCGCGGATCGCGTCTACTCCAGCATTCCCGCATCCGAGCTCGGACTGAAACAGCGCATCGACATCAGTCACGTGAGCGGCATGTCAAACGTGAAGTTCTGGCTCACAGAACACGGCTATGACGCGACGAACGACGCGTTGTGCCAGCACATATTCGGACTCGCAAAGACTACATCGCGCGTACTGCTCGACGAGGAGCTGCACGCCGCATGTCGCTCGTTTTCTCAGGGAGTGGAGACCAACGCATGAAGTACTGGGCATTTCTCGCCGACCCCGAAGACTTCGGTTGGAACGAAATGGAGAAGGACGGCAGCGCTGTGTGGGATGGTGTCAAGAATGCCGTCGCTCAACGCAACCTGCGCACGTGCGAAAAAGGTGATCGTATTGCGATCTATCATACGTCGCCTGACAAAGCGTTGATCGGCATTGCAAAGATCACAGGTGTAGCACGGCCTGATCCGAAGGCGGCGGAACGTGTTGTGGTTGATGTCGAGCCGGTGAAGAAGCTGAAGCGCGCGCTACCGCTCGCGGAAATGAAAGCCGATGATGTGCTCGCGGGAATGTCATTCGTGAAAATGCCGCGCGTCGCTGTGCAGCCTCTTACAGCTGCACAGTGGACACGCATCCTTGAGCTGACCGGAACGAAAGGCTAGCCGTTGCGCCGAATCATCGGCGGGTAGCCGTCGATCAGTCGCTGTACGAGGTCGGGGAGTGCGCAGATGTCGATCGGCTTCTGCAGGTACGCATCCGCGCCCGCATCCTTCCAGGCAACATCCGACTCATCGAACGAGCTCACCAGGACTACCGGAACGTCCTTCAGCGCGGGGTCTGAGCGCACGGCCCGCGCGACTTCCTGACCGTGCAACAACGGCATCAGCACGTCCAGAACGACCGCGTCCGGACGAACCTCGCGGATACGTTCCAGGGCGTCACGTCCATCGTACGCGCTGTACACTTCGAACCCTTTATGATCAAGCATGTAGGCGAGAAGCTCAGCCGTCATCGGCTCGTCATCCGCCACCAGCACCCGCTTTTTCATCTCGAACAACCTCCCCAGCGCACACTGCCGCCGGGCAACAAGGACGGCACTCTCTGGCCGTCTCCAGGTCGTTACAAATAGGCATCTTACGTGCCAATCCGGCCGAGAATGTCCTCTTCGGGGCGTCGGGTCAGCCGGTCAAGTGGAAGAAGACATTTGCGACGGAGAAGTACAAAACGACGCCGGTGGCGTCCATGATCGTGGCGACCATGGGGCCGGAAGCGGAGGCAGGGTCGAGGCCGAAGCGGCGGAGGACGAAGGGAAGCATGGAGCCGATGAGGCTTCCGACAAGCACGACGGCGGTCACGCTGATGGAAACAGTCAGTGCGAAGTCGGTGAAGTCCTGTAGGACATCGAAGTGGAGCCAATGTCCGATGAGGACGCGGGCGGTGCCAATGGAGGCGAGGATGGCGCCGAGAGCGAGGCCCATGGCGATTTCGCGGCGAGCGACGCGCCACCAGTCGCGGAGTCGGACTTCACCCAGCGTCATGGCGCGGATGACCAGCGTGGAGGCCTGAGAGCCCGAGTTTCCGCCGCAGCTGATGACCAGTGGCAGGAACGCGATGAGCCCGGCGACCTTACCGAAGTCAGCTTCGAATCCGCTGAGCACGCGGACCGTGATGAGTCCGCAGACAAAGAGGATGATGAGCCACACGACGCGTTTGCGGAGGAGCAGTCCGAAGGCGATGCGCAGGTACGGCTCATCGAGCACCTCCATACCGCCGTACTTCTGGATGTCCTCGGTGGCTTCTTCCTCGACAACGTCAACAATGTCGTCGACAGTAATGAGGCCCTGCATGCGGCCCTGTTCATCGACAACCGGGAGCGCAATGACATCCTGCTCGGCGAAAATTCGAGCTACGGCTTCCTGGTCCATCTCCTCGGGCACCGTAATGATGTCGGTCTCCATGACATCACGGACGAAGCGGTCACCGGGTGCAGCGAAGAGCTCGCGGAAGGTTGCAATACCGAGCAGCCTCTGCTGCGCATCGAGAACGTAGACGTAATAGATGGTCTCGATCTGGAGTGCGCTGCTGGCCTGCCGGCGGAGGTAGCTGATGGCTTCGTCCGCGGTCATGTCGGGGCGCACGCGTGCGAAGCGCGAGCTCATGAGGCCGCCGGCCTCGTCCTCCTCATACGCCATCAGCGCGGATACTTCCTTGCGCGTAGCGGAGTCGAGGACGGCGAGAAGTGCATTGCGGTCTTCGTCCTCCTCGGTCTCCTGGATGACGTCGGCGGCGTCATCGGGGGCAAGGAGTCGGAGCCAGAGTCGGCGCTCGGCAGTGGTCATGAGCAGGAGCAGGTCGGCTTGGTCCCGCGGCGCCAGGTCGAAGAAGAACTCCTCGCCATCCTCCGCATCGAGCCTGCGGAACTCGGCGACACGCGCATCGTTCGCGATCTGCCACCAGGCCTCTCGCAATCCGACGGGGTCGTTGATCCGGATTTCCTGCATGCGGTGCCTCGGGTGAGAAATGGCTGGCCGATTCTAGCGGAGCATGTCGGCGTGAGCAAGCATTCTTGAGTGCGACAGAATGGCGGCGAGGACGGTACGATCGGTTCGGCCCGATCATTGCCCGGGATGGGCGCCACAAGTTCGTTTCCCTAGCAACGGTCGATAAACAGGCAGTGAACGAAACCTTCCCCATTCGTGTAGCCGCGATCGATGTAGGGTCGAATGGCATCCGGTTTCAGGCCGCCGAGTTCCTGCAGCCTGAGCACTACACCACGCTGGAGCAGGTGCGCACACCCGTGCGTCTCGGCCAATCAGCCTTCAAGGAAGGCAAGCTCGACAAGGACACGATGGATGCTGCCGTAAATGCGATCGTCGGGTACGCGGAGCGTGCCGCGACGCTGAACATCCAGGCAATCCGTGCAGTGGCAACCAGCGCAGTTCGCGACAGCTCGAACGGTCGCGAGTTCATTGAACGTGTCAAACGCGAGACAGGTATCCGACTCGAGACGATTTCCGGCGCAGAAGAGATGCGGCTGGTTCACCTTGCAGTGCGCAGCCGGATCGACTTGCGCAAGGGCCACTGGGTCATTGCCGATCTCGGCGGTGGCAGCTGCGAGACCGCAGTCGTCGATGACAAGACCGTGCGCGACACAGTATCGCATGCAATCGGAACCGTGCGACTGCTCCAGGAGCTCGGTGGCAGCGATGCCGACGAAGAGTTCGAGCAACGCGTCGAGGAGTACGTGAACGCGGTCCGGCTCCCGATCCGCCAGAAGGCAGCCGGCTTCGTGGCAACCGGCGGTAACATCGAGGCGCTCTCCAAACTCGCCGCGGCCGACGCCGATGATGACGGCGTGTCGGTGATTCCTCTAAACGTGCTCCGCTCCATACGCAAGCGGTTGTCGCGCCTCACGTTCGAGGAGCGGGTCGCAAACCTCGACCTGCGCGAAGACCGCGCGGACGTAATCATTCCGGCAGCGATCGTGTACGAACGCATCTGCGTGAAGAGCGGCGTTGACCGGATCCACGTTCCCAATGTCGGAGTGAAGGATGGGATCCTCCTAGACCTCGTGGATGACATGATCGAGCATGTGCCGCACGCGAAGCGGCAGGAGCAGGTTATCGCGAGCGCGGCGCTCGCAATTGGCAAGCGATATGGCTTCGAGTCGCCGCATGCCCGCCAGGTTTCGCGGCTCGCGCTGTCGCTCTTCGACCAGCTCGCGGGTCTGCACGGCTTGGGTGAGACCGAACGGCGGATTCTGCTGGCGGCCTCGCTGCTGCACGATGTCGGAGCGTTCATCAACCAGGAGAAGCATCACAAGCACTCATACTACATCATTACGCAGACGGAAATTCCGGGCATTGACGCTGACGAGCTGGAGATCGTGGCGCAGGTCGCGCGCTACCACCGGAAGGGAGAGCCCGCATTGCATCACGACCCATACGTCGACTTGTCTGCAGGGGATCGCATGCGCGTGTGCCGGCTCGCTGCAATCCTGCGCGTTGCGGACGCGCTCGACCGCGAGCACCGCCAGGCAGTCAGGACGGTTGAAGTGAAAATTGGCGATGACGCCGTCATCCTCGAGATCACAGGCAAAGGCGACCTGTCACTCGAGCGGTGGGCACTGGACAAGAAGGGGAAGATGTTCGAGCGCATCTACGAGCGTGCATTGCACGCGCGCCGGACCGGAAGCCGCAAATGAATCAAACAGATGATGGACTGCTGATCGCCGTCGAGGGGCTCGACGGATCCGGCAAGTCGACACAGGTGCACCTGCTGCATCAATGGCTCGCAGGACTCAAGTTGCGGGTGCACTTCACGGAGTGGAACTCGAGCTCACTCGTGCGCGGAGCGACGAAGCGCGGCAAGAAGCAGCAGCTGCTCACACCCACGACGTTCAGCATGATTCACGCAACGGACTTCGCGGATCGCTACGAACGGCAGATCCTGCCGATGCTGCGCGGCGGATACATTGTGCTGTGCGACCGTTACATCTTCACGTCATTTGCGCGTGACGCCGTGCGTGGATGTGACCCTGAGTGGCTTCGTAATGTGTATGGGTTTGCCCGCGTGCCCGATGTCACGCTCTACTTCCGTCTTCCTCTCGAGATCGCGCTCAACCGCATTCTCGAGGGACGACCACGCCTGAAGTACTTCGAGGCAGGGATGGATCTCAACCTCTCGCCCGACATAACGGAAAGCTTCCGCATGTTTCAGGGCCGCGTGCGCGATGAATACGAGAAGTTGTCTGCAGAATTCGGATTCCAGGCGCTCGATGCAACACGCGATGTCCACACGACGCAGAAACGCGTGCGTCAGCTGATCGGTGAGCGCATCGAGATGGCGCGCTACCGCTCGAGGGTGCCCCAATGATACGCAAACGCTGCTTCGGCCCACCGCCGCCAGAGCTCGACCTGGCATCGCTCAAGGGTCTCCTGCTCGTGCTGGAAGGGCCTGATTCTTCAGGACGGTCGAGCCAGATCGACCTGCTCGCGCAGTGGCTCGAGCAACAGGGATTTCCCGTCGTCGTCGTCGGCCTCAAGCGTTCCGCGCTCGTAGGAAAGGAACTCGAGAAGGCGAAGGATGGGAATGTTCTGAGTCCGCGCACGATGTCGCTTTTCTATGCGACAGATTTCTACGATCAGCTGGAAAACACGATCGTACCGGCGCTCCGTGCCGGCGCGGTGGTATTGGCAGACCGGTACATCTTCACGCCGATTGCGCGTGACATTGTGCGGGGTGCGGACCCGGACTGGCTGGATTCACTTTATTCCGGCGCCATCGTGCCTGATGCCGTGTTCTATCTACAGGTTTCGACGCGCATGCTGGTCGATCGTACGCTCACGTCACACGGTGGTCTGGACTACTGGGAGAGCGGCATGGACCTCGGCATGTCGCGCGACTGGTTCGGCAGCTTCCTGCACTACCAGCGGAGGTTGCGCGATCAGTTCAGAAAGTTGCACGACCGATACGAGTTCACACCAGTCAACGCGAATCGTACCATTCCAACCATCCACGCCGAACTGCGCGAACGTGTGCGGCGTGTACTCATGATTCACTACCCCAATCACTCTTTCCGTGATGGAGCTCGCAATGGCAGCCCGAAAAACAGCGAAGTCGAAAGCGGCGTCAAAGACGCCCGCGGCCCGCAAGCCAAAAAAGCCGGAAGCAAAAAAGCCGTCGTCAAAAAAGCCGTCGTCAAAAAAACCGCAGCCAGAAAAACCGGAAGCCCGGTCCGGAAAACGGCTGGCAACCGAGGCGGTCGCAGCGGCCGGTGAGGCCGGCATGGGAGCACGGCAGCAGCGGCGCATGGATGCGGCACAGGACCTCACCTTGGAGCTGGAGCACCTGCACCACTCGCTGGACGAGATGGTCGATCGTTACCGCGTCCGGATCGGCGCCCAACTGGTCGACCTGTTGCAGCTCGTAAAGGGGGACGCCACCCTGGGCGAAAAGCCGAAGCCTGTGGGCGCCAAGTCGACTCGCCGAATGCTCGATGCGATCCGCAGCGCCGAGCTAAAGCCGAAGAAGGGTCGCGCGAAGGATTTCACGCGCCTCCAGGACCTGGTGGGCGAACTCACGGAAGTATTTCCAAGGGAGGAATGAACGGGAGTGGTCCGAATGAGCACTGGCTCGAAGTCCCCCGTTCGCGTCCTGGTTGTTGAGGACGAGAGAGATATCGCGGCTTTGGTCGCCTATCACCTGACCAAGGAAGGCTACAGGGTCCGAACTGCCGAGAGCGGACAGGAAGCTCTCGAGGTTCTGGCGGCAGACCGACCCGACCTTGTCATCCTCGATCTGATGCTCCCCGGTTTTTCCGGTTACGAAGTGCTCGCGGAAATGCGACGCAGCACCCATGCAGCGGAGTTGCCCGTTGTCGTGTTGTCGGCGCGGCGTGACGAAGCAGATCGTGTAAAGGGTTTGGAGCTGGGGGCCGACGACTACATTACCAAACCGTTCAGCCCGCGAGAGCTGGTGCTGCGTGTCGGTGCAGTGTTGCGCCGTGCGCAGGCGCCGGCGGTTGCAGGTGCGTCCCGGGTCATCACGAGCGGACCGGTCGCGGTGGATCTGAACGCGATGAACGTCACACTCGACGGCCTGTTTCTGGAGCTCACGCCGACGGAATACAAGCTGCTCGTGACATTGATGGAGCGTCGAGGCCGCGTGCAGTCACGGAAGCAGCTGCTCGAGACAGCGTGGGATATCAACGCGCAGATCGAGACGCGCACAGTGGATATGCATGTGCAGCGGTTGCGCGCGAAGCTGGACCCGCATGGCGATATGATCGAAACCGTGCGCGGCTTCGGCTATCGCTTCAAACCCCCGGAAGCTGAGAGATGAGGCAGTACCGAACACCTGTCATACTCGCCTTCCTGGCAGCTGCCGGTTGCGTACTGATCACGATCGCCGCACGACAACTCGCCCTCCAACACCTGACGGACGGCGCAGGCCTTACGCCGGGCCAGCTCGCTGATGCGCAGCGTTACCTGCGCTATCAGTTTCGCGCACTTGGCATTCTATCGGGCACTTCGGCATTCCCGTTCGGCTGGCTGCTGGGTCGATTCCTGGGCAAGCCGCTCGACGCCCTCCGGGCCGATCTCGTAGCGGGCAGAATCGCAGGAGGGGAGACCGTGAACGTGACACCGATGTGGAGCCTCGAGGCGAATCAGTTGCGGCACGCGGCGCACCGCTTCGAGGCCGGGCTCATCCGCCGCCTCGATCTGCTCGAGCGCGGGTCCGCAGATCGGACCCGCCTGTTGAACACCGTTTCCGAAGGACTGCTGCAGCTGGATGCCGACAGCCGGATCGTGCAGGCGAATCCGGCCGCAACGAAGCTTCTCGGTCTGCCGGAAGTCGTGGGAGGCAAGGCGCTCGTGTCGCTCGTCCGCAATGTCGAACTGCGCGAGATTATCATGAACGCAGCGGCGGGCATTCCGATCGATGGCGCTGAGGTCACCCTGGAGGAACGGCGCCTGTTGATCAGCGCGACGCCGATCCCATCCGCCGATGGCGATTCACGCCTCACATCCGTCCTCTCGATCGCCGACCTGACACAACTGCGTCGCCTCGAAGGCGTGCGTCGAGACTTCGTCGCCAACGTCAGTCATGAGCTGAAAACGCCGCTCACTTCCATCCATGGGTACGCGGAAACATTGCGCGCTGACGATGACCTGCCCGTGGAAATGCGACATCAATTCCTGGACG
>JBDSPG010000049.1:0-8789 GCA_039912685.1 Longimicrobiales bacterium
GCATCTCATGCTCATCGGCGGGCATGCAGACCACGAATCCAGGGAGCGTGCATGCGAGCGCAATATCCTCCACGGATTGCTGGCTCACGCCGTCCTCGCCAAGCGAGATACCGCCGTGGCTGCCGCATACCTTCACATTCAGATGCGGATACGCCACGGCCATGCGGAGCTGATCGAATCCTTTCAGGATCACGAACGATGCAAAGCTCGAGATGAACGGAGTCTTGCCGCAGCTCGCGAAGCCACCCGCCATGCCCACCATGTTCGCTTCCTGAATTCCGACATTGATGAAGCGGTCCGGATACGCCTGCCCGAAGTCGTAGCTCTTCGTGCTCTTCGCCAGGTCCGCATCGAGCACAATGATGTCGTCATGCTCCGCGCCGAGCGCCTTGAGTGCGTCGCCATACGCATCGCGCGTGGCTTTGCCGATCGTCATCCCGGGATACAACGCGTTCATCGGGATGCTCCACCGGTTACAGGCTTCGCAACGAGATCGAACTCCGCGAAACTGCGCGCGAGTTCGTCATCCGTCGGCGCAACGCCGTGAAATGAGTTCTGGTTTTCCATGAAGCTGACGCCCTTCCCCTTTACCGTGTGCGCAATGATGCACACCGGCGTGCCCTCCGATTCGGCCCATGCGTAGGCGTCACAGACGGCGGCCAGGTCGTGACCGTCGATCTCACGAACTTTCCAGTTCATGGATTCCCACTTCGCGGCAAACGGACTGAGCGTGATGATGGCGTCGATGGGGCCGTCGAGCTGGAAGCGGTTGTTGTCTACAATTGCGACGAGTCTGGAGGGCTTGTGATGTCCGGCGGCCATAGCCGCCTCCCAGACCTGCCCTTCCTGGCACTCGCCGTCACCGAGAAGAACCCATGTGCGCGCATCGCGGCCGTCCATATCATTCGCCATCGCCATGCCGAGGCCGATCGATAGGCCCTGACCGAGGGATCCGGTGGATGCTTCGATTCCCGGCATCGAGCCCTTGACCGGGTGTCCCTGTAGACGCGAATCGATCTTGCGCAGCGTCATCAGCTCACTCGCGTCGAAGAACCCCGCTTCGGCCATCGCAGCATACTGCACGGGAACACCGTGACCCTTGGACAGGACGAAACGGTCCCGGTCGGGCGAGTCCGGATCGGATACGTCATAGCGGAGGAATCCGCCGAAATACAGAGCCGTAACCAGTTCAACCGCGGACAGCGATCCGCCGGGATGACCCGATTTCGATTCATGAAGCATTTCAATGATGAGGCGCCTGATCCGGAGCGCGCGGGAAGCCAGCGCGTCGAGATCGGCAGAAGGCCTTACAGATGAAGTCGCCATGCAGTGTGCTGAGTGCTGCGGACACGTGCGCACACGGCCGCGGCCGGTGCAGGAACAGGGCGGAGAATGTAGCCGCGGTTGGGGGCCTGCGCAAAACGAGAGGGCCACCCTTTGAGGGGTGGGCCCGTGATGGATTCCGCGAACTGCGCGACGGTCTGTAGGACTTCGCCAGCTATGCGGTAACAGGCGGAACGGCGGTCCCAGGGTCACGCTCTGCAGGAAGCTCGGCAACAGACGGAAGCTCCCGGTCTGCAATACGCGCCAGGGCCACGTAATAGGCGATTTCCGCCATGCTCTCACGGACCTCAAGCGCGTCAAAATACAGCTCGACCGACTCGGAGAACGCCTGGTCCTTATCGAGCAGCTCGACGAAACTGAGCGCGTTGTCCACATGGGTCTCGAGAATTGCGACTTCCGTCTTTGCGGCAGAAAGCTCCACCCAGTTGCGGAGGTCGTCCTTTACGCGTCCACGCATGCGGGAACGCATGTTCTTGAGGAAATTGCGCGGCGTGGTGCTCTCGTCGGCAACTTCCTGCGCTTCAGCCTTGGTGACGAGCTCGGGCCACACATCCGAGCGGGCAGCCTGCTCACCGAGTGTTGCGAGAGCGCGCGTCGTGATGACACGGGCCTCGTCATCGGAGAGACGCAGCAGCCGCGTGTAGATGCCGAGCGCGTTTTCGAACGGCACCTTATTGGCTACCAGGCGAATGAGGCGGAGCGCATGCTCGACGTGCGTGTTGAGAAGGCGCTCCTGCGATACTGCAATCGCCAGCTCCACACGGCGGCGCGTGCCCTCTGAGAGGTCCTTCGAAGAGAACGGGTTTTTCACTTTGTCAGCTCCGACGAGTGGCCGAAAATACGCGATTCCTGCGGACGGTGCCGAATGCAAGTACCGTTCCGACGAAGTCCCGAAGGTCGGCTCAGCCGATCTTCTTCTTGCCTGCCGCGATTTCCGCGGACACGGCAGCTCTCGATGAACCGCCGGCTACGCCCCGCGCCTCGACAGACGCGAGGGCACTGAGCGGTGGACGGCCTCCAACGAGGAACTTCTCGTGCGCGTCACCCCATGCCGAGTCGGGGAGTGATACGAGCGGAAGCCCTGCAGCTTCACCCGCACGGAGCAGGCGGCCAACGGCGCCATGCGCCTCCCGGAAGGGCACGCCGCGGCGTACCAGCTCATCGGCGAGGTCGGTTGCAAGCAGCGCTTCGTCCTCTGCGGCATCGCCTAGCCGCTGCGCGTCGAACGCGAGCGCCGCGACGGTCTCGCGTGTTGGCGGCAGCACGAGAAGCAGCGCGTCGAACGAAGAGAACAGCAGCCGCTTGTCTTCCTGCAGGTCCTTGTTGTAACCCGAGGGCAGGCCCTTCACCATCGTAACCGCAGCGGTCAGATCACCGATCAGACGGGCGGACATGCCGCGCGCAAGCTCGAGTCCGTCCGGATTGCGCTTCTGCGGCATGAGGCTCGACCCCGTCGTGTAGGCCTCGGGCATGGTCACGAACGCGAACTCCTCCGTCGAGAAGATGATGAGATCCTCCGCGAGCCGGGACAGATGCGTTCCAATCATGGCTGCGACGAAGAGTAGCTCGCACACCCAGTCGCGATCCCCGACCGCATCCAGCGAATTCTCGGAGATAGAGCGGAACCCGAGCAACTCCTTGAGTAGCGTACGATCGACCGGGAATCCCGAGCCGCTGATGGCGCCTGACCCCAGTGGCAGCACCGCCACGCGATCGACGGCATCCGCCAGACGCTCGCGATCCCGCTGTAACGCCCAGAAGTGCGCCATGATCCAGTGCGCGACGCGGGTTGGCTGCGCCCGCCGGAGATGCGTGTATGACGGCATCAGCACGTCGAGGTTCGCTTCGGCCTGCACGAGCAGCGATGACTGCATTGCGACGAGCTCACGATCGAGCGCTTCGGCTGCGCGCATTGCCCACAGCCTGCTGTCTGTTGCGACCTGGTCGTTACGCGAACGTCCCGTGTGCAGCTTGCCGGCGACCGTACCGACTTCTTCGTACAACAGTCGTTCGACGAGCGAATGGATGTCCTCATCGGGTGCGCCTGCCGCCGCGCCCTCGGCAATCCGTGCCGCGACATTGCTCAGACCGGAATCGAGTGTGCGCGCATCGGCCGTCTCGATGACGCCCGCGCGTGCGAGAGCCTGCACCCAGGCGCGGCTCCCCTGGATGTCCTCGGCCCACAGACGGATGTCCGTCGGCAGACTTCGGTTCAGGTCGTCCAGCGACGCAGCCGGTGCACCACCGTGACGACCGCCCCACAAACGATGTGGGGCGATTCCCGATGCGGCCGGCTGCGTTGCGTTCTCCCTATCCTGCAATCGAGGTCTCCACGATGGGCTGTTCCTGCACCGTTTTGTGCGATGCGTGGTATTCCTCTTCAGCAACCCGCTGGCGCGCTTCTGCCGCCGTCGGAATTGCAAACAGCTTCAGGAATCCATCCGCATCGCTGTGATCGTAGCTACCCTCGGAACCGAAGGATGCGAGCGCCTGATCGTACAGTGACATCGGGCTCTGGCGACCCGCGATGATTGCATTGCCCTTGTACAGCTTCATGCGCACGCTGCCGGTGACGCGCTTCTGCGTCTGATCGACCATCGCGTCGAGTGCTTCACGCTCGGTGGTCCACCAGCGGCCGTCATACACGAGGTCCGCGTAACGCAACGACAGCTGATCCTTGAGCGACAGTGCACGCCGGTCGAGCACGATCTGCTCCAGCTCACGATGCGCAGTGTACAGCAGCGTGCCGCCGGGTGTCTCGTAAATGCCGCGCGACTTCATGCCGACGAGTCGATCCTCGATGATGTCGGCACGGCCGATCCCATGACGCGCGCCGATGTCGTTGAGCGCGAGCACGAGCTCAACCGGTCCGAGTGCTTCCCCATTGACCGTGACGGGATAGCCCGCCTCGAAACCGATCTCGACGTACTCCGGCTTATTCGGCGCATCCTCCGGGGACACGGTCATCATGAACAGGTCGGCCGGCGGCTCATTCGCCGGATCCTCGAGACAACCACCTTCGTGCGAGATGTGCCAGAGGTTACGGTCCCGCGAGTAGATCTTTTCCTTCGTCACGTTCAGACTGATGCCACGCGCTTCCGCGTAATTGATCGCGTCCTCACGCGAGCGCACATCCCACTCGCGCCAGGGCGCAATGATGCGCTTGCCGGGGGCGAACGCGGCGTAGGTCAGCTCGAAGCGGACCTGGTCGTTGCCCTTACCCGTGCAACCGTGCGCGAGCGCATCCGCGCCCACCTTCACCGCGAGCTCGGCCTGGCCCCGCGCAATGATGGGGCGCGCCATGGACGTGCCGAGCAGATATTTCCTCGCGTAGATCGCGCCGGCGCGCAGTGTCGGGAAGATCGCTTCCTTCACGAACGCCTCGCGCAGGTCCTGCACAACGAGTGCAGATGCGCCCTGCTCCCTGGCGCGCTTCTCGAGGCCGTGCAGCTCTTCGCCCTGCCCGACATCGGCCGCTACACAGATGACTTCCGCCGCATACGTCTCGCGCAGCCACGGCACAATGATGGACGTGTCCAGACCGCCCGAGTATGCAAGAACCACTGTAAAAGCCATCGTAACCTCCTCTATTATCTATGTCAGACAGTAAGCGTGCGTGCGACTGCGACTTCCACACAATGGGCCTTGCGGCTGCACTGGTTGCAATCGGCCGCGATCTTTTCCGGGAACTGCGCTATAGCGGTCGGCGTGAAGCCGACTTTCGCGAAGAACTCGACCTGCAAGGTCAGCGCGAACACCTGCTCGATGCCGAGCAGGCGCGCATCCTCGACGAGTGCTTCGACAACGTGCCTGCCGAGGCCCAGGCCCTGGCAGTTTGATGCAACGGCCAGCGCACCCACTTCGGCCGTCTGCGAGGAATAGATGCGCAGCGCACCGCAGGCAACGACCCTGCCGCCCTCGATCGCGATCACATAATCGCGAATCGTGCGATTCACCTGCTCGAGCGTGCGCGGCAGCAACAACCCATCGCCGACGAACTGCTCGGTCAGAGCATGGATTCCGCCGGCATCCTTCGGCAGGGCGCGGCGCATTGTGATGCGACGCTCGGTTGCCGGCGGAACGACGATCTGTACCGGACGGCTCGAGCGCTGGCGCTCCAGCTGGAGACGAACCTCGGTGTCGAAGTGCGGCAACGAACGGCCGCGCGTCACGGGTGCAATCACGAAAGCACCTCCTCCAGAATCGAAAGTCCCTCTGCAATCTCACCCGGCTCGATATTGAGCGCTGGCAGAAGCCGCAGTACACGCTCGCCGGCCGAGATCACGAGCAAGCCATTTTCCATCGCAGCGGCGACAACTGGCGCCGCCGGCTGGTCGAGTTCCATGCCCCACATGAGGCCAACGCCGCGCACTTCCTTGATCGCGCGCTTCGACGCGATCTCGCGGAGCCCGGTCTCCAGCTGGTGGCCGCGTGCGCGCACTTCCGCGAGGAAGCTCGGATCACTGATCCGCGAAACCACCTCGAGCGCAACTGCGCTCACAAACGGACCACCGCCAAACGTCGTCGCGTGATCACCCGGCACCATGACCGACGCGACCGCTTCCGTCATGAGCACTGCGCCCATCGGCAGACCACCCGCGAGCGGCTTCGCGAGTGTCACCATGTCCGGCACAACACCCAGCCACTCATATGCGAACAGTCTTCCGGTGCGGCCCAGACCACACTGCACTTCATCGAAGATCAATAGCGCGCCGGCCGCATCCGTCAGCTCCCGCAGCTTCGCCACGTACTCCGCAGACAGCGGCTGAATGCCACCCTCGCCCTGGATCGGCTCCACGATCACGGCCGCTGTCTTTGCGGCCGAAATCACAGCTGCTGCTTCCGCCACATCTCCCGGCGTGATGAACTGAACGCCAGGCATGAGCGGCTCGAACGGCTGTTGCATCGACGGACGGTCCGTCGCTGCGAGCGCACCGAACAGACGGCCGTGGAACGCGCCGCGCAGTGCCACGATCTCGTGCTTCTCCGCTTCACCGCCCGCTTCCGCACTGCTGCGCGCATATTTCCGCGCGAACTTGAATGCTGCCTCATTCGCTTCTGCGCCAGAGTTGCAGAAGAACACACGCTGCGCGAACGAATGCGACGTCAGCAGACCCGCGAGATCGACACAGGGCTCCGTGCGGAACAGGTTCGACGTATGCACAACACCGGTCTCGATCGCCGTCTGCATCGCAGCGGCGATTCCTGCGTCCGCATAGCCGAGCGCATTCACGCCGATCCCGCTGGTGAAGTCGAGATATGTCCGACCATCACGCGCCACGAGATGCCTGCCGCTTCCGCTCACAAACACCGGAGCCGCAGGGCGATACACGCCGAGAAGTGAGTTCTGCGTTGCCACCTGTGTCGTCATTACGCCGCCACCTCAACCATCGCATGCACAGTCGTTCCCGCTGTGTCCTCCGTCAGCGTGTCGAGTCCGCCAATGCGAACGCGACCAATCCCTGCTTCCACGGCTTCCGCAGCCGCGTTCAACTTCACCGCCATGCCGCCCCACGCACCACCCGTCGCGATGAGCGCGGCCGATTCATCGACACTGAGCGAGGCACGCGTCACATCGGCGACACGAACACCATCGACATCCGTCAGGAAGATCAGCTCAGCTGCGCCGAGCGCACTTGCAACCGCCGCCGCCACCTCGTCAGCATTCACATTCAGCGATCCGCCATCCGCCGCGAGCGAGATCGGCGATAGCACCGGTGTCATGCCGCGCTCAATCAGCCATTCAATCAGCTCGCGGCGAACTTCCGTAACCCGACCGACTCGGCCAAGCGCCCCATCATGTGCGATCTCCGCGCGGATCAGCCCGCCATCCACGCCGCACAGACCCATTGCATCCACACCCGAATCGAGGAGTGCCGCTACAATCCGCTTGTTCACACGACCCGTCAGCACCATCGCCGCAGCATCGAGCGCGGCCGGAGGTGTCACGCGCTTGCCATTGTGCCATTCCGCGGTCACACCAAGCTGCTCCGACACTGACGTAATCTCCGGGCCGCCACCGTGCACGATCACACACGGCTCCGACATGCGCGCAGCCTGCGCTGCGAACGCGTGCAGCCACTTTTCATCCGTGAGGGCCGCGCCGCCGATCTTCAGTACTCGCGTCATGACGACAACCCCTCCGTTTCTGCAAGACCGAGAATCAGATTCGCATTCTGCAGCGCCTGTCCTGCAGCGCCCTTCAGCAGATTGTCGAATGCCGCCATCACCAGCACCAGCGGACGTCCCACGTTCTGTACGTCCGCGAAACCGAGCGCAACTGAATTGCGACCTGCTACATCGCGAATCGATGGCAGGCCTTCCGCGAACACAGCGACGAACGGCTCATCCGCGTACTGCGTCTGGCATGCCCCACGCAGATCGGCTGCAGTAATGCCGTCGCATACCGGTACGTACAGTGTCTCCAGGATACCGCGGCGGATCGGCAGCAGGTGCGGTGTGAAAACGAACTCCGTGCTCTGACCCGCGAGGCGCTCCAGACCCATGGCAATCTCCGGCACGTGACGATGCACGTTACCGACGCCGTATGCGCGATAATCATCCGCAACTTCGCCGAACAGCAGCTCGCGCTTTGCCGAGCGGCCCGCACCCGTGACACCCGACGCCGCGTCTGCGATCAGCGGACGAGTGCCGTCCACGAAACCAGCGGCCCACAGGGGCGCCATCGCGATCAGAATGCCCGTTGGATAGCAGCCCGGGTTTGCAATCAGCGACGAGCAAGTGATATCGCTGCGCCACAACTCCGGGAGCCCGTACACCGCGCCGCCTTCGCCCTCGCGCAGATCCGCGGACAGATCGATCGATACAACGCCCGCTTCCGCAGCTTTGAGCGCCCACTCACCGGACTGACCCGTAGGAAGGCAAGAGAACACGACGTCGACTTCAGCAAGCGGTGCGTCCGCTGCATTCACGAAGCGCAGTCCGTTGCCATTCACTGGCTGACCGGCTTCCGCCTCCGATGTGGCGAAGGCGAGATCGATCCCCGGGTGCGAGCGGAGGAGTCGTACGAGTTCCTGTCCGGTGTAACCGGTGGCGCCGATAATACCGGCGGATCTGGTGTTTGCATTTTGATTCATCATTTCGTGGATAATTATCCAAGAAATGGACGCAGATGTCAAGTGGCGGAGGTGGTGCCGCCTGAAGGGTTTACCTGTGTTTACGCGAGGGAAAACCGGGGTCGGTCAGCCGGGCTCTCCGGCAAGGTCCTCGAGGCGCCGCTGAATGGTTCGTAACTGCTTGGCATCGCGTAGGATGAGAAGGATGGTATCGTCCCCGGCGAGGGTTCCGAGCACTTCGGGCCATTCCTCCCAGTCGATGGCCTCGGACACTGCCTGGGCTCCGCCGACGAGGGTCTTGATGACGAGGAGATTGCCGACGCCCTCTGCTCCGACGAAGAGGGTCGGCAAGTGGCGCATGAGTGGTGG
>JBDSPG010000068.1:0-3942 GCA_039912685.1 Longimicrobiales bacterium
GATAACCATCGCCGAAGCGCTGCAGCACGCGAACGGTTCCGCTTCCTTCGGTTGCCACGAATGTGTTCGTTACGGTCGGCGGCGGAAATGTGTAGTTAGCGGTCGCGAATGCCGCCCTCGCGTGGCCCGGCGACGGCGCGGTCTCCAACGCCCAGCCCTGACCCTCTTCGGAGGGCAACCCAAACGGCACCTGCGTGATGCTCTCGACGGTCAGGGTCGTGTTTGCCTTGAGCGGTGTCGGCAGTACCAGCGTGAGCCCTATCATCTCGTCTGTTGTGGGGTGGCGGCCGCCCATACTGATCACAATCCCTTGCGCGTTGGACGCCCCATCATCGACCGCGCGGAAGATCGGGTCGAAGTAGTCCAGCGGCAGGGTGTTCGTGATTGTGCCGTATAGCGAGACATCCGTGATGTCCCCGGGCCGTTCGATGTGAAGACTGGGGTCCGTCGAAAGCGTGACCGTCCGTTGCTCCGTATTGCCACACAGCGATCCGCACCCATACGTGAACCACGCACAGGCCGATAGCACACTGAGGCTCAGCAGGTTTTTCACGCGCCCTCCTCGTTTGTCCTTGCAGGTTCTCCGTTTTTGGCTACGTTGCGCCACATGCTGCTCCTCGTCCCAGTGCTCGCCATAATTGGTGTAGCCGCGGTCCTTGCCCGCGCTTTTCGCGCCCTGTTTTCGCTCCTCCGCGGCGGCGTCGACATGTTTGTCGCTAACGACCTGCATGACGTGCGTGCGCAGCGGGGAGACCTCACTGGCATGGAAGAGGCCACGGCGCTTCGACGCTCCGGTCGCGAGCGCAGAGCAGTCGCGGCCGCACGCATTTCCTTCTGGATCGGGCTCCTCATTGCGCCGGGGTTCACCCCGTGGCCTGCGCACCTCTGCGCGTCCTATGTGATCTTCTGGCTGCTGCCGGACCGGCCATCGGCTCCGCGCATCCGTGGGTCGTTCCGCATAGGTACGCCGTGATCCGCGTAACCTTCCTGGGCACTGCCGCCAGCCGACCGACTGTGGGACGTAATGTCAGCGGCCTCCTGATCCAGCGCGAAGGCGAGCTCCTGCTTTTCGATTGCGGCGAGGGAACGCAGCGGCAGATGATGCGGTATGCGACCGGCTTCAGTGTGCATGACATCTTCATCACGCACATGCACGCGGACCACTTCCTCGGCATCATTGGCCTCCTTCGCACGATGGGCCTGCAGGGTCGCGAAGAGGTGATGCATCTCTACGCGCCGGCCGGCACCGGCAACATTCTTCACGAGGCGGTTCATCTGGGCGTGGAGCGAGTTCCGTTTCCCATCGACATCGTCGAGCTGGATGCGGGCAGCATAGTGGAGCGCGCGGATTACGACATTATCGCGTACGCCACGCAGCATGGCACGCGCGCTCTCGGCTACGCGCTTGCGGAGCACGAACGTCTGGGCCGCTTCAACATAGAACGCGCGCGTTCGCTAGGCGTTCCTGAAGGCCCGCTGTTCGGGCGCCTGCATCGCGGCGAAACCGTGGAATTCGAAGGACGCATCATCGGGCCGGCCGAAGTCGTCGGTCCTGCGCGAGCCGGTCGTAAGGTGGTATACACGGGCGACACGCGTCCGTGCAGGGAAACGGTGGACATCGCGCGCGGCGCGGATCTGCTCATCCACGATGCCACGTTTGGCGAAGAAGAAGCAGACCGGGCGCGGCAGACGGGTCATTCGACGGCACGCGAGGCCGCCGAGATGGGGCGGCAGGCCGATGTCGGTCGTCTGGCACTCACGCACATTTCCGCGCGCTACGCGGACGATCCGCGCCTGTTAGAGCGCGAGGCACGTGAAGTGTTTACGCGCACGATCGTTGCCCATGACGGCCTCGTAATCGAAATCCCCTATCGTGAAGACGCCACCGCCTGATGCGCGTCATCATTGCAGGTCTCGGCTTCATGGGCGCATCACTCGCGCGCTCGATTCACCGCGCCGGCAACCATACGGTGGTCGGCGTCGACATCGATCCTGCCGCGCGTGCGGCTGCGCTCGCGTCTGGCGCCAACCAGGTGTACGCATCGCTCTCCGATTTCGACTGGCTCTGCGATGTGATCGTCTTTGCAACGCCGGCCGGTGTTACGATCTCGCTTCTGCCGGCCAACGCTCCGCGATTGAAACGTACGCCGCTCGTGATGGACATCGGGAGCGTCAAGGGTCCTGTCATGCAGGCGGCGCGTGCTGCCGGCCTCGAGCGTGTATTCGTCGGCACCAACCCGGTGTGCATCCGCGAATCCACCGGGTTCGATGCGGCGCGCGCGGATCTGTACGATGGAACGCCCGTGTGGTTGGTTGCGGATGATGATGCACCGGTCGACGCGGCCGAGATCTTTTGGCGTATTGCCGGCGCGGCCGCACTTCGCCGCACCGATGCAGATGCGCATGACGCGCTCATTGGCGCGGCCAGCCATCTTCCGCAGCTCGTCGCCTCCGTGCTCGCCGGCACGCTCGCGGATCTCGCAATCGCGCGCGAACGCCTCGGCCCCGCCGGACGCGATGCCACGCGGCTGGCCGGTTCCAATCCGGCCACCGCCGTCGACATGCTGATGCAGAACCGCGCGAGCCTGTTGGACCCGTTGGCGCGGTTTGCCGACCGACTGCAGCGCGTGCGCCGCGCCCTCGATCGCGGTGACGAGAACGAGCTGCGCAGCCTGCTCGACGAAGCCGCTATGTGGCAGCGACACCGGTGACGGTGGAATCCCGCACGCCCGAGATCGTCATCCGCGTTCCCGGCGGAGTCGACGCGGATCCCGCTGCACGCGACGCCGCGACGCGCGCCGATGTGGTTCATCAGGCATATGCATCGCTCTCCGATTTCGACGGTCTCACTGATGTGCTCGTCATGGCAACGCCGGTTTCCGTCACCGCGGCGCTGCTGCGCACCCACGCAGCACGCCTCCGTCGTATTCCGCTGGTCATGGATATCGGCAGTGTAAAGGCCGGCGTGCTCGACATTGTACCCGAGGAGGGGATCAGCCGTGTGTTTGTGGGCGCGCACCCCGTCTGCGGCATCGAGCGCTCCGGTTTCGACGCGTCCCGGGCCGAGCGGTTCGATGGCGCGCCAGTCTGGCTCGTTGCGGATGACGACGCGCCGCTGCAGGCTGCTGAGCAGTTCTGGCGCATGATTGGCGCGGCCGCCATTCGTCGCATTTACCCACCCGCGCACGATATGCTGGTTGGCGCAGCGAGCCACATGCGCAGTTCATTGCAAGTGTCCTCGGCGGAACCCTCGCCGAGCTCGGTGTTCCCCGTGAACGTCTCGGGCCTGGCGGCCGCGACATGACCCGCATGGCAGGGTGTAATTCCGACCTCCTGCTCGATACCCTGCTTCAGAACCGCGGTGCCGTTCTGTCGTCCCTCCGTTGTTTTGCGGATCGCATGGAACGCGCGTGCAGTGCGCTCGAGAGCGGCGAACCCGCGCCGCTCCTCGCATTGCTCTCCGAAGCGCGGCAGTGGCAACTCAAGTGAGCCGCTCCTTTACCCTGGGTGTTCCAGGCGACAAGTCGATCACACATCGTGCATTGCTCCTCTCGTCCATAGCCAACGGCGAGAGCCGGATCCGCGGCGCGCTGGATTCCGCGGACACACGCTCGACGGTAGACGTGCTGCGGGCTCTTGGCGTCCGTATGCCGCCCACTCTTTCGAACGAATTCCGGGTAGCCGGCGGAGGGCTGCACTGCTGGCGCGCACCCGCACGTGATCTGGATTGCGGCAACAGCGGAACAACGGCGCGCCTTGTCATGGGCGCACTCGCAGGGCGTTCATTTGCTTCCGTGCTCACCGGTGATCATTCGCTGCAATCGAGGCCGATGCGGCGTGTGACCTCACCGCTCGGCATCATGGGTGCACGCTTCGACAACCTCGGTGACCCGGATCGCCTGCCGATCCGCGTGCGTGGAGGACCGCTTTCGCCGCTGGACT
>JBDSPG010000097.1:0-7717 GCA_039912685.1 Longimicrobiales bacterium
CGGTTCGCTCGATGTCATCGACACCGATGTGCTGGAATCCGGCCCCTATGGTGGTGCGAGCATCGAGGCGGTACGCCGCGGCGAGGCCCATGCCCGTGACACCGGATGTGCCCGGTCCGCGCAGGTCCATCAGCACGCCCTCACCGCGGCCCGCAACGGTCAGCATGCCCGGATTACGGAATACCGCCGTCGCACCGCTTAGCAGCGCGTCCGGCGTGGCCGAAGCGCGGATCACCCAGTCATCGATGAGCTGCTGCCCGCTCGCCGGGACTGTCGCGAGCGCGGTGCAGGCCAGGGCGAGGATCAGGGCGGAATGAATGCGTGAGAGAATCGGTTCTTCCTGTGTCATACGGGGGTGGTTACGAGCCCTGCTGCTCCGACCGTTCCTTCTCCTCGGCCTTCCGCAGCTGGACCTGCATGTCCTCCGCTTTGATGGTGCGCTGCGCCAGGTCGAGCTGGAATTTCATGGTTCCCACGCCCTCCCGCAGGATGCGCGCTTTTGTGACCTGGGATCCGCCTCGGCGCAGCGTAGTTTCCATGGCGCCACACAGCTGGGACAGTGAGTCGAAGCCGGCGCCCATGAACTGAAGCTTCAGCTGCTGCACTGCGCGTACAGCCGGCATCTCGTACATGCCCGGGTTCGACTTGGCTGCGGCATACTGCTCCACGAGGCCGTGGACCCGGGCAACCTTCGTCAGGAACTCCCCGATCTCGATGACCGCGAGGTTCGCTGTCGGACTCATTTTTCCTGCCATAACCCAAAGATAACGCTCCTTGTCGCCTTCGACAGCCTCCGCCATCTTTCGGTTGATTCCGTTGTGGCACATAGGAGAGGTCGAAGACTGTCCAGGCTCATTTCATTTCTGCCCGCTCTCGTCTGGGCCGCCGCCGTTCTTTCGATCGGCAGCCTGCACAGCGTGCCGCATCTGGAGACCCCGCTACCAGCGGACAAAGTGGCCCATTTCGGGATGTACGGAATTCTCGGTCTCCTCGCCGCGGTCGGCTGGAGACGCAACGGTCGTACGCCCGCTGCGCTCCTGGTGGTCCTGCTCGCCATCAGTGTCGGTGTCGCCGATGAGTTGCATCAGCGTTCCATACCCGAGCGCTCCGCGGAAATTGCAGATCTCGTTGCCGATATAGCCGGCGTATGCATTGGGTTCGCGGCCGTGGCACGTTACAAAACCGCTCCACGAACTGGAACAGAATGACGGATTATTCGACGACGTACAGGACGCGCACGACCGGAAGCCTTCGCAATGAAGATGCTGGAGCCACAGTCCGACTGGCGGGATGGGTGCACCGCAGGCGTGACCTCGGCGGCCTCATCTTCATTGACCTTCGCGATCGTAGCGGCCTGGTCCAGCTCTCCTTCGGACCCGAGATCGCGACTGCTGATGTGCTCGCACTCGCGAAGCAGCTCGGCAGCGAGTGGGTGATCGCCGTCAGCGGTACGGTCCGCTCACGCCCTGCAGGCAATCGCAACACCGACCTGGATACAGGCGAGATCGAAGTACAGGTAAGCACGCTCACGGTGCTCGCGGAATCCGAAACACCGCCGATCCTCGTCGCGCGGTCCGCAACGGACGAGCTGCCTGCCGAAGAATTGCGCCTGCGCTATCGCTATCTCGATCTGCGACGCGAAGAATTGCAGCGCTCGCTCGGCGTGCGCCATCGCATGCTGCAGACCACGCGTCGTCATCTCACGGACGAAGGGTTCTGGGAGATCGAAACGCCGATGCTGACGCGGCGGACACCGGAAGGTGCGCGCGATTATCTCGTGCCGAGCCGCGTGCATCCCGGCGAGTTCTACGCGCTGCCGCAGTCGCCGCAGCTGTACAAGCAACTGCTCATGGCGTCCGGGTACGATCGCTATTTCCAGATCGCGCGCTGCCTGCGCGATGAAGATCTGCGCGCCGACCGCCAGCCGGAGTTCACACAAATCGATGCCGAAATGTCATTCGTCGATGAAGAGGATGTGTTCCGCATCGGCGAACGCCTCATGGGCGCGATCTGGAAGGACGTCCTCGGTGTCGAGCTCGCCGCACCATGGCCGCGCCTCAGCTTCGACGATGCGCTGCGTCTGTACGGCACCGACAAGCCCGACCTTCGCTTTGGCATGCCGTTCGTCGATGTGACGCAGCTCCTCCAGAGCGCAGACTTCAGACTGTTTCAGGCGACGATCGAATCGGGTGAGCGGATCCGCGGCGTGGTTGCGCCGGGCGGCGCGCAGCTCTCGCGCAAGGAGCTCGATGAGCTCACGCCGATTGCAAAGTCCGCAGGCGCCGAGGGCGCGCTCTGGATCAAGCGTACGGAGGAAGGCCTCGCCGGCCAGTTCGCCAAGGCACTGCCAGCGGCGCTCGCAACGGCGTTCATTGATGCGACGGGTCTCGGTGTCGGCGATCTGTTTGTTGCCGTGATCGGCCGTTTCCGTGGCGGTGCGGGACCATCCGCGTCACGCGAACGTTCCGCTGTCCTGGGCGGCGCTGAAGGCGCGCTCGATGTACTGCGTCGCCACCTCGGGAAGCGACTCGCCCTCGGTGCAGGGAATCCGCACGCGTTCCTGTGGGTCACGGAATTCCCGATGTTCGACTGGAACGCGGATGAGGAGCGCGCTGTTGCAGCGCATCACCCGTTCACGGCGCCGCACGCGGAGGACGCATCGAAGCTCATCGACTACAGTCGCGATGGTGTGCCGCAGGGTGACCGAGCGTTCGAGCTGTATCGCATGGGCCTGCGTTCCCGCGCGTATGACGCGGTGTATAACGGCAATGAGCTCGCGAGCGGATCCATCCGCATCCACGACTCACGCCTGCAGCGCGCCGTTTTCAGCGCGCTCGGCATCAGCGAATCGGACGCCGAGGCAAGGTTTGGGTTCCTGCTCGAGGCGTTCCGGTACGGCGCTCCACCGCATGGCGGCTTTGCATTCGGTTTCGACCGGATGGTCATGCTGCTCGTCGGCGCCAGCAGTCTGCGTGATGTAATTGCGTTCCCGAAGACCACCGCGGCGCGCGCCCTCTTCGAGGGTGCTCCGTCCGCAGTCGACAATGATGAGTTGCGCGAGCTGCATATACGCAGCACTGCAACAGGAGGAGTGTGACGGTGGAAAGCAGCACAGTCGAACACCGCGTTTCTACAGAAGGTGCGGATTACCTTTCGCTAGCGGGCGTAAATGATACCAACCTGCAGGAGCTCGCGCAGGCGTCCGGCGCGCGCGTCATTCTGCGCGGTGACCATCTCATTCTGTCTGGCGACGTGAACGATGTGGAGCGCGCACTCCCCGTCGCCGAACGCATGGTGCAGCAGGCACGCATCGGTCGCGCGTTCGACATCGATGATATCCGCCGCATGTTCGGTGCTGGCGAGAACCGCGCGAAACAGACCGGTACGCCCTCGCCGCGCACGAACGGTGGCACCAAGTCGGAGAACGATGTGCTTCTCGCCGGTCTGAAGAAGCTGATCTCGTCGAAGTCTGCCGGCCAGGCGGAGTACCTGGACGCAATCGCAAAGAACGACATTGTCATCTCGATCGGACCGGCCGGCACCGGCAAAACATACCTCGCCGTCGCCGCCGCAGTCGATGCACTGCGCAAGAATCGCGTGAAGCGCATTGTCCTCGCACGACCGGCCGTGGAAGCAGGTGAAAACCTCGGGTTCCTGCCGGGCGACCTGCAGGAAAAGGTCGATCCGTACCTGCGCCCGCTCTATGATGCGCTGGAAGACATCATGCCCGCCGACTGGGTGAAGCGCGCGCTCGAAGCGCGCACCATCGAGATCGCACCGCTCGCGTATATGCGCGGCCGCACACTCGCCGATGCGTTCGTCATTCTCGATGAAGCGCAGAACGCGACCGGCGCGCAGATGAAGATGTTCCTGACACGCATCGGCCTGAACTCCCGTGTTGTGATCACCGGTGACAAGACACAGATCGACCTGCCGCGCCGCGAGGATTCCGGACTCATCCAGGTCGAAACCATTCTACGCGGAATCGAGGGCATTGAGTTCTGCTATCTCGATCAGCTCGACGTCGTGCGTCACCGCCTGGTCAAGGAAATCATCCAGGCATACGCCGTAGCGGACGAAGAGCGGCGGGAGAGCTGAGGCGGCATGGCCGCCAGTCGCGACCTGTTCGATTCGCTCAGTAGTCGCCCCGCGCGCGTCTGGCCCGACGCATTCGTCCACCACGGCGCGCGCGTTGTTCTGCTCGTCGCGATCGCAATACTCATCCAGATGCTGTTCCCGGTGTCGCCCGTTCCCGAGCTGCCCGCGTTGGAGAAGGGGATGGTTGCACCTGCCGATGTGCTCGCCGAAATCGGCTTCCCCGTTCGCAAGGCGCCGACTAAGCTCGCAGCGGAACGCGCCGGGGCAGCCGCAGCGGTTGCGCCGCTGTTCCGTTATGACTCGACTGCGGTCGACAGCATGCACGCGCGTATCCGCACGTTCGGGGGCGCTGTCGACAGTGCTGCCACGGGAACCGCGGCGGAGACACGCGCCACGCTGATTGCACTGCTCACAAGCTACGGACTGCCTGCGACCGAGCCCGTCGTGGTGTTGCTCTCCGACCGTCGGGCTCGCACGCAGCTGCAGCAGTCGCTGGAGCGCGCGGTCACTGCGGAGCTGCCGAAAGGCATCATGTCCTCCGCTGACGACGAGGATGCGCCCGGCGCGCAGCTGCGCATCGCGCGGCGCGGCATCGAGTCCGTTGTTGCGCATGACTCCGTGCTGTCGCAGTCCGCGCTGTACGAGGCCGCAGCGACATGGCTGCCGCAGTCGGCGCCCGAAGGTATGGCGGATTTGCAGCGTCTCGCCCTCATCCTCTTCTTCGAGGGCAGTCTCCGGCTTGATCGGAATGCGACGGCTGACGCGCGAGAACAGGCAGCGCGCACGGTTCCCATAATCAAGGAACACGTGCAGCGCGGTCAACGCATTATCAGCGCGCACACCGTCGTCACTGAGAACGATGTCGAGCGGGTGAACGCATACGCGTCTTATTTGCGCGAGTCCGGTGCAGTCAGGCGGGGCGGAGAATCGCGCCTGCGGCAGCTCGGTCAGTTCATGCTTTCCACACTACTCCTCTCGATATTTGGACTGCTGCTGCTTTTCTTTCGGCCTGCTATCTACCAGAACGCGCGGCACATCTCCCTCATGGCGTTCCTGCTGGCACTGCTGCTGTGCACAGCAGCAGTGATCGCAGGCAATCGAGCACCGATCGAGCTGGTGCCCATTGCATTCCCCGTCCTGGTTGTTGCGATGCTGTGGGACGGTCGCATGGCACTGACATTCGGTGTCATTACCGCCGCACTCCTCGGCATGCTCGGCCCCTTCATGGGGCTATCCGCTCGTCTGCTGCCGCTGCTGGGTGCCGCCGGCGCCGCATTGAGTGTGCGGGTTGTACGCCGCAGATCGCAGGGTCTCGCGCCCGGGGCATTCATCGGACTCGCGTACGCACTGGGTACGGTGGCGGTCGGGTTGATGCGCAGCCGCGAGCTGGATGATGTCATGACCAGCATACTCTGGGGCCTGTTGAACGGTACGGCGTGCTCACTCATCGCCATGGGGTTCCTGCCGTTCTTCGAGTCCTATGCGCGCATCACGACAGACCAGACGCTGCTCGAGCTCGCGGATCTCAACCGCCCCATCCTCAAGCGTCTGTCGGTCGAGGCAAGCGGCACGTACGCACACTCCATCAACGTCGCAAACCTCGCTGAGGCCGCCGCACGCGCCATTGATGCAAACGCGATTCTCGTGCGTGTCGGTGCGTACTATCACGACATCGGGAAGATCGCCACGCCGCAGTACTTCATCGAGAACCAGACCCGCGGCCGCAATCCGCACGAGCAGATGGATCCGCGTCACTCCGCCAGTCTCGTGCGTCAGCACGTTCAAGATGGGCTGCGGCTTGCACAGGAAGCCAGGCTGCCTGCGTCCATTCGAGCGTTCATCCCTGAGCACCACGGCACTCAGCTCATCGGCTACTTTTACGAGATCGCGCAGAAGCTGAACCCTGATGCGCCGCTCGATCGCGCCGCGTTCTCGTATCCGGGGCCGAGGCCGCAGAGCCGGGAGACCGCCATCCTGATGTTGGCTGACTCCGTGGAATCAGCCACCAAGGCACTCGCTGACCCCACACCCGAACGGATCCGCGACCTGGTCGAGCGCATCACGGATGCGAAGATCGCCAGCGGACAGTTCGATGAGGCGCCCATTACGCTGCGCGACATACGTCGCATTAAAGAGCAGTTGATCGCTACGTTGACGGGGATCTACCACCAGCGCATCGACTATCCTGCCGCAGCGGTGCAAACTACTCTGGGGGAAAGCTGATGGCGATCGGAGTCGCCGTGCAGGTGAGTGATGAGCTGACCGCGTTGCTGCATACGCAGAGTCGCCGTGTGCCGGCGACGGCCGCTGCACGCAATGCTGCGCGCGCAACGTGTCGTATTGTCGGTGTAACCGATGCCGAGCTCTCCATCACCTGGCTCGATGATGCAGCGATTGCGGGCCTGAACTATCAGTACCTCGGTCACGTCGGTCCGACCGATGTGATTTCGTTCGAGCTGTACGAGCATGACGAGATTCCTGTAGGCGACGTGTACATCGGGTTCGAGGAAGCGGAGCGGCAGGCGGCGGCGCATGGTTGCACGCTCGAGGAGGAACTCGTGCGTCTCGCGGTGCACGGTACGCTGCACATCCTCGGCTTCGATCATCCGGGGAGCACTGGCCGTACGGAGAGTGAAATGTGGATGCTGCAGGAAGCCATCGTGGCCGAAGTGCTCGCGTGAAGCGCGCGATCCGTCGCAATCTAATCGCGGGCCTTGTCGTCATTGCCCCGCTGACCGCCACCATCATGGTATTGTGGTGGATATTCGATGCGCTGGATGGTGTGCTCGGGCGCTTCCTGTATCCGGCGCTCGGGGGCTTTGTCGGTCGTGAGACCCTCGTTGTGCCAGGTCTCGGCCTCGTCGCTCTGTTCCTCATCCTGCTCACAATCGGATGGGCCGCCCAGCGCGCGATCGGTACCCGCGCCGTGCGCTGGTGGAACGACCTGCTCGAGCGGCTCCCGCTCACCCGCCGGATTTATGGTGCCGCGAACCGGTTCATCCGCACCGTATTCAGCGAAGATGCACGACCGTTCAAGACTGCCGTACTCGTGGAATTCCCCTCGGCGGGAAAGTGGGCCATCGGCTTCGTTTCGGCGGATCCGCCGGCGGAAGTGAATCTCGCGCTTGGTGGTGACGTAGTGACCGTGTTCATCCCGAAGACACCGAATATTGCGACGGGTGTGCTGGCCATCGTGCCCCGCGCGTCCGTGACGCCGCTTTCGATGAGTGTCGAGGAGGCCTTCACATACGTCCTGTCAGCGGGTGCCGTACGGCCCGACATCGCAGGCGAACGGAGTGTGGCGCCATGAAGCGCTGGGCCAGATCGTTCCGCATTCTTTTCACACTGACGCCATTCGTGATCGCGTTCCTGCGCGACCGCAGGCGCTGGATCTTCTTCGGTCCGCCGGCATCGCGTTCGCTCAAGCAGCATCAGCGTCGTGCGGAGCGACTCACGACCGCGCTCGCGCAACTCGGCCCGACCTTCATCAAGCTCGCACAAGTCTTCAGTGCGCGCGCCGACATCATTCCCGAGCCGTACCTCTCGCGCATTGCGCGGCTGCAGGACCAGGTGCCCGCGGATTCCTTCGAATCGATCCGCGATGTCATTGAGCTCGAGC
>JBDSPG010000145.1:0-48339 GCA_039912685.1 Longimicrobiales bacterium
GACATCTCGAGGGTGACCCGGTCGCCCACCAGTACACGGATCTTGAACTTCGACATCTTGCCTGCTGCGTACGCCAGTACGGTGTGACCATTCTCGAGTAGAACGCGGAAATTGCGGTCCGGAAGTACATCCGTGACCACGCCCTCCATCTCGATTCCTTCCTGCTTCGCCATGAGCTCGCTTTGTCTGGGGCTGATTTTTGGGGCTTTGTAACTGTCAAAGATAATGGGGGGGGCTCGTGGTGGCTACGGCGCTCGCAGGGAGGGGGTTAGCGCTAGCCCTCAGGGCTGGGGTTGGAGGCATGGAGGGGTGCGGACACTGTGCGGCCGCCACCCTGTCGATCACCACTTATTGTGACGCAACACGGGCGCATTTGGTTGCATCGCGCGGAGACGATACTTTGCCGCGGATGAACACTTCTGCGTCCGTCTTCGATCCCGCGCCGCGTTTTCCTCGCGGCTTCTCCTGCGCGAGCAGACTGGTCGGCCTCAAGAAGGAAGGTCGTGACCTGTCATTGTTCGTATGCGACGTCACGGCTGCCGCGGCGGCCGTATTCACGCGCAACCAGTTTCCCGGTGCACCGGTTGTGCTTGGTCGCGAGACCATGCGAGGAGGCGTGTTGCGCGCGATCGTCGTCAACAGCAAAGTGTCGAACGTTGCAACCGGTGAGGCGGGTGTTGCGAATGCGCGGCGCATGGCTGCTGCAGCCGCTGCGGAGGTCGGCTGCGCAGAGACGGAAGTCCTCGTCAGCTCGACTGGCGTGATCGGTGTGCCGCTGCCGATCGAAAAGATCGAAGCTGGAATTGCTGGTATGACGAGCGAACTACAGACCGATCCATTCGTCGGCGCGCAGGGCATCATGACGACGGATACATACGCGAAGGCGCTGTCAATGTCCGTCGGTGAGGCTACGCTGACCATCGTCGCCAAGGGTGCGGGCATGATCGAGCCGAACATGGCGACCATGCTCGTCTACATCTTCACGGATGCGCAGTTCGAGGCATCAGAGCTCGACACGATGCTGCGTGCAGCAGTGCATGTGTCGTTCAACATGCTCTCGGTCGACACCGACACCAGTACGTCAGATACTTGTGTGATCATGGCGAACGGCATGGCGGGCGACGCCGAGCGTTCGGAGTTTGAGGCGGCACTGCGCGACGGCTGCATCCGCATGACAGAACTGCTGGCGCGTGATGGCGAGGGCGCAACGAAACTGCTGCGTTGCAGCGTTCACGGCGCCGGCACCGAGGCGGATGCGCGGCGCGTGGCCAAGTCGATCATCAACTCGCCGCTGGTCAAGACCATGGCGCACGGCGCGGACCCGAATGTAGGCCGTTTGCTGATGGCGATCGGGAAGTGCTTTGATGTGCAGCTGAATCCAGGCGCGACGCGCTGCAGTATCAATGGCGTTGTCGTTGTCGATCGCGGAGAGCGTGCGGACTTCGACGAGCCCGCGTTGAGGCTGGAATTGCGCGGCGATCCGATCGACATCGTGATCGAGCTGGGCGTCGGCGATGCTGGCGCGATCGCCTACGGCTGTGACCTGACAGCGGGATACATCGAGGAGAATGCGTCGTACTATTCGTCGTAGCGCGTCGCGTTACTCCTTGCCTCGAATTGAAGCAAACCCGCCAAGACAAGGCCTCTGTAAGGAAATCCGCCACAAGCGTGTAATCCAACCGCTTCCAAAGTAAAGCAAGCCGCCGACAGTGCGCCGACGCGGGCGCAAATAACATATGTACATGCGTAAATCTTCTAAACACGGATTACGACTACTGCCGGTGTGCGCACGCTTTCGCAACGACAACAGGAGACTGGTCATGACAGCCAAAACAAAACGCTCCGTGTGGATTACCCTGCTGGCGTCCGCCGCTGCGCTGGGAACCATTGCAGCCTTCAGGGCCAGGCCGAGCAACAGCGATGACGCGAACCCGGTCCGCGAGCTGGCAGCGATCCGCGGTGAGGAAACGGCGATTCTAACGTCGGCCCCGGCAGTACCAGCGCCCATCACGCGGGATTATGCAACGAAAGTCGTCGTAAATATCGACGTGGTCGAGAAGACCATGCAACTCGCAGACGGCGTCCAATACAACTACTGGACATTTGGTGGCAGCGTTCCGGGGCAGTTTATCCGCGTGCGGGAGGGCGACCTGGTGGAACTGCACCTCAAGAACGACGGCAGCTCGATGATGCCTCATAACATCGACCTGCACGCAGTCACAGGGCCAGGTGGTGGTGCCAAGGTGACCCTGACAATGCCCGGGAAGGAGACCGTTTTCACATTCCGCGCTCTGAACCCGGGTCTCTTCGTTTATCACTGCGCTACGGCGCCCGTACCGGTACACATGGCGAACGGCATGTACGGGATGATTCTGGTACAGCCGAAGGAAGCGCTACCGGCGGTCGACCATGAGTACTACGTGATGCAGAGTGAGTTCTATACAACGGGCGCGCACGGCGAAAAGGGCATGCAGCAGTTCGACATGCAGAAAGGCATCAACGAGAGGCCGGAATACGTGGTATTCAACGGCGCCGAGGGTGCGCTCCTTGGAGACCGTGCGTTAAAGGCGAACGCGGGCGAGACTGTGCGTCTATACGTAGGAAATGCGGGGCCGAATCTGTTGTCATCCTTCCACGTCATCGGCGAGGTGTTTGACAATGTATACCAGGAGGCAGGTACCGTCCCGACGCAGCACAACGTTCAGACCACACTGATCCCGGCCGGCGGCGCTGCCATTGTGGACTTCCGAACCGAGGTGCCCGGGGATTACGTCCTCGTCGATCACTCCATTTTCCGCGCATTCACGAAGGGCGCAATCGGTATGCTGCGCGTCGACGGCAAGCCGAACGTGGCCGTGTACAACCAGATCAGCAAAGCAGTGGGCGGCGATTGAACACGCAATGAGAAGCACCACAGGAGCCCCGATGACACGGAACGGTTATACCCTGACCCTGGCGCTCATACTTGCAACGTGCGGTGCCGGCAGGACGCCGAGAGGCTCCGTGGTGCGAGTACCGGCCGGCACTTATCTACCGCTGTTTGCAAAAAGCGACGCGTCCTGAGGCTGAACACCGCGAGAATCGGCTCGGCCATCAGCAGCAGCTGAAGATCCGCACGAACCGCCGTTTCACCTGACTCCACGCCACGGTATACGTCGCTTCGCCGCCTGCGTAATAAGTGAACGTAGGCATGGCCTTCAGCTCCGTCGCGAGGGAATCAATGCTCGCGTTGGACACCGGGACCTTTTCCATCTCCGCGAACATCGGACCAGTCAGCTGCTGCGCTGCATTCAGTCCGTACTTTCCACGCACTGCAGCTTCCTTCAGATCGTACCGAATCGCGTCTCGGTCGATACCGCCGGGAAGAGCTTTCTGCATGCGAGCCGGTGGTCCGCCAGTGGAGAACGCACTGTCGGACAGGAGGTGACGCAAGTTCGCGATGATCTTCGCATCGGCGGCGGAGTCGGACATCGTAGAGCGATACTCGTAGATGAAATACAGCTGTGTGCTGAAACGATGGTGGAAGAGCGTGTCGGCATTCCCGCCCAGGATCACCAGGTCGATCCGGGCGGAATCCGTGCGCGGACCGGCCGCGTGCACGACGACCGTTTCGGGTTGTCCGTCGCCCGTAAGATCGACTGCCTTGCGTGCATCATAGACGCGAAAGGCACCGACCTTGGAGAAGCTGTCCGGAACCACCGTGATTGGCACGCCGGCAGCCTGGCCCGGCGAATCAGCGGGCGCGGTGGTCAGGATCTCCGTAGTCGTCTGCGTGTCCTCGCCAGTATCGACTGCGCAGCCTGCGACTATGATGGTGGTGGCAACTGCAATGAATTTTGATGCGACGGTATTCATGCGCGTCCCAGTTCCTTGTTCTTCGATTTTCGGCCAGTCCTCGGCAAGTCAGGCGGGCGCGATCGGCAAGTAGCTTGCCGCCTGTACATGGCTCCGCCCGATCGGCTCCCCTAAGGGCTCCCGGATCGTACACCACATTGCGTCCCACGGCCCTAAGGCACGGTACTTGAAGGAGATAGCCCGACCTGGCCGCGCGAAACCGCATCCCCCGCGCAGCCAGAATCCTGCATTTTGGAGGTATTTGGAATGAAATCAATTCAATCAATGGTAGCGGTCACCCTGTTCGCGGCAGTCGCGGCGGGTTGCGGTGATACCAGTGGCCCGGGCACGGGCGATGTGCGCGTCTATATGAACAAGGCGTCGGTTACCAGTGCGCAGACTTCGGGTTACAGCATGGCGGCACTGATGCTCGGAACGATTCCGATCACAGCGGTGGATTCGATCAACGTCGTACTGACATCCATCGAGGCCGTGAATGTGAGCGACTCGTCGGGCGGTGTGTCGATCTCGCTACAAGGTGCGGGCACCACATCACTGAATCTCATGAGGCTCGCGCTTTCCGATTCAACACTGCTTGCTCGCGGTACTCTGCCGGCCGGAACCTACAACAACATCCGTCTGCGTTTCAGCAGTGCATCGATCCGTCTCAACCAGCAGGTTACAGTGGGGCAAGCGGTGTATCCGGCGGGCACGTATGACCTGACCGTTCCGAGCGGACTGAGCTCGGGGATCAAGGTGCAGGGCGCGTCCTTCACGATCGCGAATGACGCATCCACTTCGGTCACTTTGACGTTCGACCCCACGACAACGGTTGGAACAATTGTAGCGACGGGCTCGAACAAATTGATGATGAGCCCTGTCCTTCACGTCAGGACCCACGTCGGCGACTGAGAATTTTCCGAATCCGACGGCGGACTGGCGGGGACGACCACAGTGGTCGTCCCCGCTTCTTTTTTTCGGCTTGTTTCGAGGTTGTTAAGGGGCCCGGAAACGGTTAGACTGTAGGCTGTCAGAGGTTGGCGGCCCGAAGAGGCGTGGCCGACCTCGTTGATTATTCGCCGGTCGAGAGATCGGCGGCACCGGCCGGGAGCCGGTGCAAACGCCCGCGGTGGTCGCGGGCACGCTGGCGGGGGAGGTCCCCGCTTCTCGACAAGTGAATGGAGTCAGTTGTGACGTTCGAAGAACTCGTCTCCGCGGAGCCGCTACGGCGCGCCATCGCGGAACAGGGGTGGGCAACGCCCACGCCAATCCAAATGAAAGCAATACCGGCAGCACGTGACGGCAAGGATGTCGTCGGCATCGCGCAGACCGGTACGGGCAAGACGGGCGCATTCCTGCTGCCGTCTCTCGAGAAGCAACTCGATCTCGACGGTCTGCATACGCTCGTACTCTGTCCGACACGCGAGCTCGCAGAGCAGGTGGCTGAAGATGCGCGCGCGATCCTGAAGCACACGGAGCTGTGGGTGGGCCTGGTTGTGGGCGGCATGCCGATGCGCCCGCAAATTCGTGATCTCAAGGCGGGCTTCGATGTACTCGTTGCAACGCCGGGCCGTCTTCTCGATCACATCGAGCGCGGCAATGTGAAGCTAAACCAGGTGAAGACACTGATCCTGGATGAAGCGGACCGTATGCTCGACATGGGGTTCCGTCCGCAGATCGACGCGATCCTGGCGCAGATCCCCGCGAAGCGTCAGAACATGCTGTTCAGTGCGACCATGCCGAACGGCGTGCACGCAATGGCGCTGCGCATCATGAATGATCCGCTATGGGTGGAAGCTGCACCGCAGTCAACCGTCGCGGACCGTGTGGATCAGAAGGTCTATTCAGTTCGCTCCGAGAAGAAGCCGGGCCTGCTGATCGAGCTGCTGCAGGCGACGAACTGGGAGCAGGTGCTCGTGTTCTGTGCGACGAAGGTCGGCGCAGACGGCCTGATCTCACGACTCGAGAAGGCGAAGATCAGCTGTGCGGTGATGCACGGCGACAAGGACATGAAGCAGCGTCGGGGCGCACTGGCGGATTTCGCTGCGGGCAAGGTACGTGTGCTGGTTGCGACAGATGTCGCACAGCGCGGACTGGACATCGACGGCATCTCGCACGTCGTCAATTACGATGTACCGCGTCAGCCCGAAGACTACGTGCACCGCATCGGCCGTACGGCACGCGCAGGCGCATCGGGCACGGCGGTCACGTTCATGGGCGCGGGCGAGCTTGCACTCGTGAAAGACATCGAGCGTGTTCTAGGCCAGCGCCTCGAGCGGCTGTCCATTCCGGAATACGATTTCGAAGGTTCGATTTCTGCGGCGCCAGCGCCGGAGAAGATTGCACCCGCCACGAAGCGCAGTGGTGGCCGCATGGGTTCGCGTTCCGCTGCCTCGCTCACGCCGGAACAGCTCCGGGAGTTGCTTAAGGTCGGGTAGTTTCTTCGAGCACTCTATTGGAGTGTAAAAAAAGAGGCGACGGGCATTTCCTGCCCGTCGCCTCTCTGTTATTCGGAAGCGTACAGGTTACGGATGAGGACCGCGCGCCGGGCCCATGGCGTGGGCGCCTTCGACGATCGCCATCGCACCGAGTAGTGCTGCAGCGTTGTTGCCGGCGGCAGCGGCTGCCTTTGCATCGGCGAGCTTCTGCGTCATGGCGGCTGCGAGTGCCTGGATCCGTGCGACATCGTGTCCGGCAGCGGCCGCGCGGGTTGCCATCTCGTTGATCGCGGCAACGCGGTTCGTAGCCAGCTCGAGAGAGCGGGTCACGGGTTCGGTTCCGAGCGTGTTCACCACGAGGGTGGCCTCGGCGAGGCGGAGCGCGTTCATCGCGGCGCGGGCGGCCGTGCTGTCATGTGCCGTACGGGCGGCATGTGCTGCCTCGATCAGCGGCTTGAGCTGTGCGGCCGCGGCGCGGGCCGCTTCCTCACCGCTGTCGTGGCGGATCTTGCCGAGTGCGGCGTGGACGAGTCGGCCGAGGACGGCCGGCTGCGGGCCGCCGTCCTGGAACACCATCCCTCCGCCGGCGATCGCCGTCTGGATCGCGAAGCTCGTGCTTTCGGTCGGGGTGGTGTTCGTCGTTGGCGACTGTTCGCATGCCACGAGCAGTCCGAGGACGGCGACGGCGGCCAGTGATTTCCGGAAATCCATTTTGAAACTCCTACAGCAGGTCCGTGAGTCGTTATGCGGATTGGACGCGAGGCGCGGTCGAGACGTTAAAAGCCCTCGGCGGGCCCCAGGGTCGATCCAGGAGTCCGGCGCCGGACGCGCCTATGCGTCCGGCTTCGCAACGGGCTTCCTGTCACTGGTCCAAATGCTGTACAGGAGCGCCACGCCTCCGCCGACGGCGGCCAGGAAGAGGATCATGGCGACGCCCGGGTAGCCCAGGATGTTCCAGGTGCTGGGGACCCGGACCAGGAGCGCAGCGCCGAGGATAAGCGCGGCCAGGATCAGACCCATGGTGATGCGGTTCGCGATCTTCTGCATTCCGGCGATCAGCTCGGTCTCGTCGATGGCATCGACGTGCAGGGACAGCTCGTTGTCGGCCACGCGGTCGAGCACCTTGTTGAGACGCGCCGGCAGACGCTGCATGAAGTCATTCATCTCGAGCAGCGTCGAGAGCGCATTCATCGGCGAGGCCTGGTGCAGCATGCGCTTGCGCATGATGCTGACGGCGTTCTCGCGGATGGACTCGTTCACATCGAAGTGCGGTGCCAGTGTCTTCGCGACGCGGTCGATGTTGAGCATGGTCTTGCCGAGCATCGTGAGCTCAGGCGGAAGGCGGACGCCGTTCTCGCCGGAGATGCGCGTGAGCTCGAGAATGATGCGACCGATGTCGGTCTGCCCCACTGTTGCGTGCTGATGCGCTGCGATGAGCTGCGCGATTTCACGACCGTACGTGTCCTGATCGAATCCCGGTCGCAGCTCGCCCATCGACATCGAGATGTCCGCGGCCGCATCGCCTTTCCCCTCGGCAATCGCGAGCATCAGCTTGAGCAGATGTTCGCGCATCTTCGCGGACAGGTAGCCGACCATGCCGAGATCGATCAGTGCGATACGGTCGTCGTCTGTAAGAAAAACGTTCCCGGGATGCGGGTCCGCGTGGAACACGCCGTCCACGAGGATCTGCTTGAAGTATGCGGCAATGAGATCGCGGCCGAGCGCTTCACCATCGAGCTCCGTGCGGCGCAGTGGCGACATGTTCGTCACCTTCACACCGGGCACGAACTCCATCGTGAGAACAACAGCCGTGCTGTAGTCCGTAATGGGCGCAGGAACAACGATGAGTGGGAACTCGCGCAGGTTCTCGCGGAACACGCGCAGGTTCGTGGCTTCCTGTGTGTAATCCAGCTCGCGCAGAACAGAGCGGCGGAACTGGTCGAGCATGAGCGCGAATGTAAACTGCCTGCCTTTTTCGGTATGCTCGTCGAGGAACGTGGCTACATCCCCGAGTGCCTCGAGATCGTCCAGCATCTTCTGCTGAATCCCCGGACGCTGGATCTTCACGGCAACGCGACGTCCATCGCGGAGTCGCGCGCGGTGCACCTGTCCGAGTGACGCGGCTGCAATCGGCTCGACCTCGAAATCACTGAACAGCTTCGACATGCGCGCACCGAGCTCGCGCTCGATGATCTCCTCGACTTCAGCGTAGGGGAACGGCGGGAGATCATCCTGCAGGTGCTCGAGCGCGTCCATGTAGATGGGCGGCAGGATGTCGGCGCGAGTGGAGAGCAGCTGTCCAAGCTTTATGTAGGTCGGACCGAGCCGCTCGAGATCCGCAGCCAGGTCTGACGCCTCTGCCTGTGCCTGCTGTTGCGCCGGTTTCGCCACGCCGTCGACCGGCTTATCGGGCTCCGCCGGTCCCGCGAGCGATTCTTCAAGGCCGGCCCGTTTCACGAGATCGGAGCGGCCGTACTTCATCAGGAGCTGCGCGAGCTCGCGATAGTGCCCGATATGCTTGGTCTTGAGCGAGAATCCCATCCGTGCCTCGGTGTCGTGGTTCGGCGGCGCACAATTGCAAACCCGGGGCCGCGGCCGCGGCTGCCTGTGTACGGTTCCGCACCGCGCAAGGAGTAGCCGTGGTGCGCAATTCGTGATCAACCGGAGGGACGCCGGAAACGCCAGCATGCCGTCGCATTAAACAAAAACCACACGGCCACAACGGTTTGTATGCGACGGGGGCCCCGCGAATGCAGCGGCTTCCGGGTTGCACTATGGATTCGCGGCCGCGCGGAGGACCGCGGGTACGGACCGGCAGAACCGACACGACCCAGGTGTAAACATGACGTTCGATCGCACTTACTCGGACCCCGCCAGTGGCAGCGGTATCGACCTCGACATCGTCCTGCCGTCCATGCAGCGCCGTGCCGAGCAGGCCCTGCTGCCGGACGAACGGGCGAGAATCATCAACCTCGCCGGCGACCTCTGTTTCGATGCGGGTGCACGGGAGCGCGCGCTCGAATATTACGACGTCGCGATCGACACGTACCTCTCGGTCGGTCTGTATGCAGCGGCTGTTGCGGTGTGTCAGAAGATCGTGCGTCTCACACCCGAAGTGATTCGTGCGCGGTGCACGCTCGCGTGGCTGGCGATTGCGCGCGGGATGTTGAACGAGGCGCGCGACCGGATCCACGAGTATGCGGATGCAGCGGCTAAGATGCAGGACTCGCGTCTCGCGTGGGGCCACCTGCGCATGATGGCGGAAGTGTGTGAGAGTCAGGAAGTATTGCAGAGCGTTGCGGACGCGCTGCTTCAGCTGGGGGATGTGCGTGGCGCGGACAGTGTGTATGGTGCGGCATTTGGCGGAGACTTGCCCGCCCGCAAGCTGCCGCAGGATCCACAGAGCCGATGGAGCGTGGTGCTGGAACGCATCATGACCGCACATCCGAACTGACCTGCTGCCGGAACCCGGTTTGCTGCTGCAGCAGGCAGAAGTCCTGCGCGCCACTGGCGACACGTTCCGCGCGGCCGGTGATGTTTCGCGCGCGCTGCTGTTCTATGACGCAGCGATCGATCTGTATCTGCGCTCGAATCAACCGGTGTCTGCGAGTGTGGTGTGTGAACAGGTCGTGCTGCTCGCGCCGAACGGAGTGCGTGCGCGTTGCACCCTTGCCTGGATCGCGGTATTGCTTGCGCGGCAGGAGATCGTGCTGAGGCGCATTGCCGAGTATGCGGAGACCGCGGAGATCGCCGGCCAGGGCGATAGAGCGTGCCGTCAGCTTCGCTGCATGGCTGAGGAAAGCGACGAGCCGGCTGTCCTCGAAGTCATTGCGGACGCACTGCTGCATTTGGGCGATGAACCGTCCTCGAATCGAGTCTACGCACGGATCTATGACCGCCAGCGCCCCGCCCGAGTGTATGACACAACTGCGGATCACGCGCGCGTCGTTGCTGCCCGCCTCACCATGGCCATTTCGACCTGAACCTCCCCGCTGTGCAAGCCTTTCCACCCCGGTCGTCCTCCTGGTCAACAATGGCCAATCACGGAGGGTGGACATGCGGTGGATCAGGATGGCAGTACCCGGAATAATTGCACTCGCTGCTGTGGCATCACTGCCCGCCATACCGGTGCATGCACAGGGCTGGATCGAAGCGAATGGTGTGGTGCGGGAGCGGACCAGCGTATCGGTGCGCGTGCGCAATCAGATCGCAACAGTCGAAGTGGAGGAATGGTTCCGCAATCGCGGCGGCAATCTCGGCGAAGGGGATTACCTGTATCCGTTGCCTACGGGTGCGGTGTTTACAAGCTACTCGCTGTTCCAGGGCGACAAGGAGATGCGCGGCGAAGTCCTGGATGCGAACGAGGCGCGCCGCATCTATGAGGACATCGTACGTCGCAAGAAGGATCCTGCACTGATCGAGCTGGTCGGGCATGGCCTCGTGCGTGCTCGAGTGTTTCCGATCGGTGCGGGTGAGACGCGGCGTGTCGTACTGCGCTACACGCAACCACTGTCACGCGCAGGCGATGCACTCGAGTTCCGCTATCCTGCCAATCGCGCGGCCGGGAATGCTCCGGTCAACTTCACCCTGACAGCTGAGAACGCCGGCACGTTCCGCGACGCAGTGTCACCGACGCATGAAGTGAGCGTGCGGCGCGAGCGCGGCCAGATGGTTGTGCGTCCGACATCAACGATGCAGAGCGACTTCGCACTGCTGCTGCCGCTGTCGGAGAATGCGGTCGGCATCACGATGAGCACGCAGGGTGGCAGCTCATCCGACGACGGCTACTTCATGCTGCGTCTATCACCAGGTGCTGCTTCAGCGGCTTCACGCGTCGCGCGCGATGTGACCGTTGTTGTCGATGTATCCGGTTCGATGAGAGGCGAGAAGCTCGAGCAGGCGAAGAGCGCGCTGCGCCAGTCGCTCGGTACACTCGGCACCGATGACCGCTTCCGTCTGATCAAGTTCAGCAGTGCGAGTGATGCATGGCGTGACGACTGGGCGCAGGCGTCATCGGCCGAAATCCGTGCGGCGGGCCGGTGGGTGGACAATCTGCGCGCGGATGGCGGGACCAACATTGGTGATGCACTCCGCGATGCATTCAATACTACGTCATCAACGACGCGCCTTTCGGTGGTCGTGTTCATGACGGATGGTGTACCGTCGGTGGGCGAACAGAATCCGGAGCGGCTCGCGATGATCGCGGAGCGTGATGCAGGACGCACGCGCGTGTTCGCGTTCGGCGTCGGACAGGATGTAAATACATACCTGCTCGATCGCCTCGGAGCGTCCGGCCGCGGCAGTGCGCAGTACGTGCAGCCGGGTGAGAGCGTCGAGACTGCCCTGGGCACGCTGGCTACGAAGATCCAGTACCCCGTGCTTACCGATCTCATCATGAATGCGACGGGGGTAACGCTGCGTGAAGTGTATCCTGGCACGCTGCCGGACCTGTTTGCGGGCGAGGATCTCGTTGTGTTCGGACGATACCGAGGTGCATCGGGCCGCGGCTCGAATGGCGTCATCATGATCAACGGCCGCAGGTCCGGTCGTGTCGAGCGTTACTCGACGCGTGTGTCATTCGCTGGCCGCAACAACGGCAACGACTACATCGAGAAGCTGTGGGCCTCGCGCAAACTCGGTGAACTGACGCGCCGTGTGCGACTGGAGGGTCAGAACAGCGAGCTGATCGAAGAGATCCGCGCGACTGCGTTGCGCTACGGCCTGCTCAGCGAGTACACGTCATACTTCGTTGCGGAGCCGGGTGCGGCCGACCTGGCCTCTCTGACTGTAAGGGGGAGCCGGAACCCGCTGGTGCCGCGCGACCAGGTCAGCAGCCGTTCTGTTGCTCAGGGAAATGTGGCGGCCGCGCCGCCGCCGGCTACGACCGGTGCGTCTGCGGTTGCATCAGCGGAGTCGGACAGGCTGCGCCGCGAGGCGACAACGGTCGATCAGCTCGCGAAGGTTGAGAAGGCCGCTCTGCAGTTTGCGGATGCGGGTGGGGCAGGTGCTGGCGGTGGTGCTGGCTCGACGCGCAAGGTCGTTGCCGGGCGCACGTTTGCACTGCGCGCCGGTATCTGGGAGAGCGTCCAGGAAGCTTCCGTCGGTGCAGCACCACGGGTGGTCGATGTGGTGGCGTACAGCGATGCCTACTTCGCAGTACTGCGCGCGTTGCCGGAGCTGGTGCCGTATACTGCGCTGGGCAATGTATCGGTCGCCGGCCGCCAGGTCACGATCCGCCTGCTCGACAAGGGTGTATCCACGCTCAGTGACGCAGAGATCGTGAAGATCACGCAGCAATTCAGAGGCCCGACCACGAAACCGTGAACGAACCGTATCCAGTGCCCGCACCGATCGACTGGTCGAAGCTGTACGCTGAGACGTTTGACGATCTCGCCCGCTATCTGCACCGCAAGGTGTGGGATGGCGAGCGCGCGCACGAGCTTGCACAGGAGGTTTTTGTGCGGGCACTGGGACACGGTGGAGAGATGCCACCGGAACGGCCGCGGGCGTGGCTGTTCACGATCGCCGCAAACCTCGCGCGGGATGAATCGAAGATGGTGTTGCGTCGACGGAAGCACCTTGCGCTGATCCAGGGCGGTGCGGCAACAAGCACCGAGATGGACCCGCTCGAGCGCATGGAGCGCGAGGCGAAAGAAGCAGCGGCGCGGCGCGCGCTCGAAGAGCTGAATGAGCGTGATCGTGAAGTGCTGTTGTTGTGGGATGCCGGATTGAACTATCAGGAGATCGCGGAGCAGGCGGGTCTCGCCGTCGGCGCCATCGGTACCACGCTATCGCGTGCGAGGCGTCGCCTGGTTGAAGCACATACCGCGCTGGAGGCACGAAATGCAGCACATTGATGAAGCCATGTTGCACGAGTATCTCGATCGCAGCGGCGAGACGGATACAGCGCTGGACGCGGTGGAGACGCATCTCGCCTCGTGCGGCGCGTGTCGCGCGAAGCTCGATGAGGCGATTGCACTGCGTGCGGCGGCGGGTGATATCCTGCGGGCTGCGTCCCCGGTGACGCGCGTGATGCCGCCGTTCGCGGAGATCGCAGCGCGCAGTGGGGCAGATAGTTCGGCGCGTGTAGCGCCGTTAATGGTCAAGAAGCGTAGCCGCACGCGTGACCTGGCGTGGGCCGCGACCGTTGTGCTCGCACTGGGCGCGGGCTGGATCGCGAAATCGATGTATGGTTCGGATGTGGCAGTTGAGGTTGCAGCGACACCGAAGCAGAATGCGGCTGATGCTGCAGTACCGCCGGCGACACAGCCTGCGGTCGCGGAGACTGCGCCTGCCGAGGCGGCGGGGAATGCGGCTCCGCCGTCTGCATCGCAGGACGTGCGCACGCGGTTGGAGGCTGTGTCCCCGCCGATGGTGGCAAGTGCGCCACTCCCTGTAGCTCCGCCTGTCACCGCGCCGGCCGCTTTTGCGCAAACATCGATACGGGGCTCGCGGGAGGATGCGAACGCAAAGGCAAGCGACCTGGGCACACTGGTCGTTACAGGCGATCGCAACCCGCTGGTGCCGCGTGATCAGGTGAGCCGCCGAAGCATCGTGACGGGCGAGATAGCCGCTGCATCTGCCGATGATTCGTACGCTGTACGTCAGCTGCTCCGCGATGCGGACTGGCAGAGTGTATCGGCGGACTCGGCCGCGCGGGCAGCGGGTGGCGTCATCGTTCGCGCGCGCGGTCTACGCGTGCTCGACTACGCAGTTGCGGCAGAGGTCGTCGGCAAACGTGTGCGTGTGCGACAGATCACGCAGCAGGGTGACACAGTGATGACTGTACAGCTGTCACGCGCTCCAATGGCAGTGATTGGATATGCGCCGTCGGGCGGTACGACCGCGACGAATCAACTGGCCGAAGGCAGGCGCCTGCCGCTCTACGGAACGCTGGAACGCGCCGAAGCCAGTGGCTGGCATTTTCAGTCGGTGCGGTGGTGGGACGACAGGCTCGTTGTATTTGCAGGGAAGACCCGGGCATCGATCATTGAAAGAGAACTGGAGCAGTCGGGGCCAGGCGGAACCCGGCCGTAACGCAGCGCAACTGGCGTTACAGGCTATTTATTCCGTGGCATCCTTCGGCTTCAAGTACGTCTCGAGCCAACCGAGCATGGTATCCCACCACACCATCGCATTCGCCGGTTTCAGGACCCAGTGCCCCTCATCGGGGAAATACAGCAGCCGCGATGGGAGGCCGCGACGGCGCATGGTTGTGAATGCCGCGAGTCCCTGCTCCAGCGGCACGCGATAATCGAGGCCACCGTGCACAACGAGCAGCGGCGTCGACATGTTCTTCGCGTTTGCAGCAGGATTCCACTTTTCGTAACCGGCCGGATTCTCCCACGGCGTTCCGCCATATTCCCACTCGGGGAACCACAGCTCTTCCGTGGCGCCATACATCGAGCGAGTATCGTAGATCCCGTCGTGTGTGATGAGCGCGTCGAAGCGATCTGTATGACCGTTGATCCAGTTGATCATGTACCCGCCGTATGACGCACCTGCGGCACCGAGCCGGTTCTTGTCCATGAACGGATTGACAGCGAGCGCGTGATCGAGGCCGTTCATTATGTCCGTGTACACCTTGCCACCCCAGTCACCACTGATCTCGTCCGTGAACTTCTGGCCGTATCCGGTACTGCCTCGCGGATTCACGAGTACGGCGACGTACCCCGGTGCAGTGAACATGTTAGGGTTCCAGCGATAGCTCCACGAATTGCCCCAGGCACCCTGCGGGCCGCCGTGAATCAGCAGTACGACGGGATACTTGCGGGTCGCATCGAAGTTTGGTGGCTTGACGATGAATCCCTGAACGCGCTGTCCTTCCGCGCCCTCGAACCAGAAGGGTTCGGCCGGCTGCAAAGCGAGTTGCCCAAGAAGCGCGTCATTCGCGTGTGTGAGCTGACGCAGAATTTTCCCCTGCGCATCCATCGCATACAAATCGACAGGGTGTGCAGCGGATTGCCGGGCTACCACGATTGTCTTGCCGTCGGCGCCGATCGCAACAGCGTTGTTGTAGCCGTCGACCGAGAGGGGCGTGATTGCACCGGTCGCCACCGTAATGCGATGCAGTGTGTGGTTGAGTCGTTCCGGTGCGAGAAACCAGATCGACTTCGAGTCGGCGGACCACTGGAAGAAGTCGGGCGAAAGATCGAGCTGTTCGGTAAGCGTCCGAACCTGCCCGGTCTTGCGATCGTACAGTGAGATGCGCGCGCGATCCGATTCGAATCCTGGCCGCACCATTGCGAGATATGCGATGTAGCGACCGTCCGGCGAGTAGTGCGGCGCAACATCGTTCGCACGCGATTCCGTGAGACGCTTCGCCTCCCCGCCATTCGTCGGCGCGAGCCATACGTCGTTGCCCGTGCCGACCATGGTCTGCGCATCGGTGTTACGAACAAACGCGATCTCGGAATTGTCAGGGCTGATATCGTAGTCGAGGAACCCCCCGAGTGCGATCGGCGGCGCGTCATATGCACCCGGCGTCACGTCCGTGGATTTCTGTGTCGCTATGTCGAGCACGAACACATGCGAGCGGAGTCCGTCTTCCCACTCATCCCAATGCCGGTAGCCCACCTCGTCGTAAATCTTTGCTTCCGATTTCGACGTCGCAAGCTTATCCAGCCTCGAAGCGAGCTCATCGCCCGCGGGTTTGACACCGCTCGTGAACAGGACCTTCGTTCCATCCCGCGACCAGACCAGCGGACCGGATACGCCGCCGTCGAGTGCCGTGAGCTTGCGCGCATCACCGCCGCCTGCGGGCATCACCCACACCTGAGGTCCGGCTTCGCGCGAGGAAACGAAGGCGAGAAGCTTCCCGTCGGGGGACCATGCCGGTGAATTACTGGAGCCCGTCGCACTCCGCGTCCGCTGGGTCGGCTCACCGCCCGTAGCGGGCACGGCCCAGATATCGGTCTTCGACTTGTATGTTGTCAGGTCGTACCTTGTTTGCGTGTACGCGACGGTTTTACTGTCCGGGCTGAGGGCAGGGTCTCCGACTCGTGTGAGGGACCACAGGTCCCTCGACGTCATGGCGCGCTTCGCGGCCTGTCCGCCGGCGACCGGGGAGCCGAGAGGCGTCTGGGCGGTGGCGCCGCCGACCACAGTCGCGGTGAGGAAGAGGGCGGCCACAAGGCGGCCACGGGTGTGTCTGCTCATTCGATACCCCTGCTGATTGTGTGGATCCACGATGATGGGGGGGCGAGCGTCCGCCGGGCAAGGCGCGGGATGGGGGCGAGTGACAGCCTGCCATGGCGTGGAACGTGCCAAGAGGGTCCTCATGTATGACCTGACTCGGCTGTCCCTCTCCGCAATGACGGACTGCAGTACTCATCTACGTCGTCTTGGCCAGCGCGCTTCGTCGATGGAGGAAGTGGCGGGGGAAGTCGCGCGCTTTCTTTACGACAATATCGGAGTGGGTGACCAGCGAGCGTGCGCGCTTGCAAGAGTCTACAAGACGCATCCCCTGGGTCAGCTTCCCGAAGAACTTCAGGATTTCGCGCGGAGTGGGGCCGGCACCGTAGGACTGCATCAGCTCACGAAATGCCTGACGCTGCTAGCGACCGTGGGTGATGAGGCGGCGTGGAACGACAGACGAAGCTCGCGCTTGCATCAGGCGATTCCGTTGCCGAGTCCCCAGACAGTTGAGCAGGCGCCAATGGTGGCTCAACTCATGAGACAGCTCGGGCTCGACATAGCCCAGGTACTATCGCCCGACCCGGCTCTGCTGATCGACATGTCGCAGACCACATTCAATGTGTTCCATGTACAACACGCACTAGGCAGTCCCTTCATTCCCGCACAGGATTTCGTAACGACACATGGGATTGCATCGGTTCTCGGCTTCGGCGGCGTTTTCCCGACGGGGGACCTCTTCTGTGTCATCCTGTTTTCGCGCGCCGCGATTCCGCCCACAACGGCCGAGTTGTTCAAGCCTCTGGCGCTCGCGGTCAAAGTCGCGCTGGTTCCGTTTGCGGGCGAGCAGGTCTTCGCGTGACGGCAACATCCTCCGGGTCAACGATTGTTGCGAGTGACCCGGTGCTGGATGCGAGTGCGCGTCGCATCAATCGGCTGGAGTCACAGGTTGCCGCGTTGGAGCAGCTGCTCGATGTAACGGAGCGGACTGTCACCGAGCAGTCCGACCGGCTCGAGGTCGCGCGTGAGGAAGCGGAGCAGGCGAACCAGGCGAAGGCAGATTTCCTTGCAACGATGTCACACGAGCTGCGCACGCCACTCAACGCGATGATCGGCTATACGGATCTGTGGATCATGGGCTTGCCGGAGAAGCTGACCGCTTCAATGACCACACAGGTTGAGCGGGTACGCTTGAGCGCAAAACATCTGCTTCAGCTTATTGAGGAGATCCTCACGTTCTCCCGTATCGAGGCTGCACAAGAGACCGTGGAACCCATTGACACATCGGTAGCCGAGCTGGTACAGGCTGCGGCTGCGGTGGCCGAGCCACTCGCCCTAGCCAAGGGTTTGCACTTCACTGTCAATCTTCCCAAGCAGAACATCGGGATGTTCACAGATGCGCGGAAATGCCGTCAAACCCTCATCAACCTGCTTACGAATGCCGTAAAATTCACTGCGCGCGGCACCGTCCACCTGGAGGTGGAAGTGATCGACAGCACGATGGTGGCGGTTGTAACCGATACGGGCGAGGGAATCAGTGAAGAGAATCTTGCTCAGATCTTTGAGCCGTTTTTTCAGGCGACTCATACCAATATCGACCGGCCCGGCGGAACGGGTCTTGGCCTGCCCGTGAGCCGCAGGCTTGCGGCAATGCTCGGTGGCGATTTGACGGTGACGAGCGCTCTCGGCTCGGGCAGCGCGTTTACGCTCCGGCTGCCGCTGAGGGCGCCGACGGTCACTCCCACGGAAGCCTCCGTGTAACGCGCAGACAAAACTCGCGCGGGTTGCTGCATCGTTTTCAAGCGCTGGCGGTGTGATATATTGGTGGGACGGGACCGAACCGTCATTGCAACCACAGGGCCGCCATGCTTGCTCGACCGATGTCCATTGCCATCCTGCTCGCGGGGTTGGCTTCACCCGCCATTGCTCAGGCACCCGCGCCGTCAGCAACGCCGATCAACGTGTTCCTCGATTGTCAGTCGCGCGGCTGCGACTCTGACCATTTCCGGACGGAAATCCCGTTCGTCAACTGGGTGCGGGACCGCACAGTCGGCGATGTACACCTTCTCATCACATCGCAGGAGACGGGGAGTGGCGGTGCTGCTTATGTACTCGCGTTCTTCGGTCTGCGTTCGTTTGAAGAGGATACGTTGCAGCTCACGATGTCGACGCCGCAGACTGCGACATCAGCGGAGCGGCGCGATGCGTTGACCAACAGAATTGCACAGGGACTTCTGCGTTACGCGATTCACACGACGGCCGCGGAGCGCGTCACGGTGCGACTGCCGAATGCGGACGACAATGAAGGCGCAACGGGCTTGCTTGCGGGAGTGAAGGATCCGTGGAACCACTGGGTGTTTTCGCTGGGTGGCGATGTCAGCGCTGACGGGGAGCAGCAGCAGGCGAGTCAGTCTTTCCATGGCAATGTGAAGGCATCCCGCGTGACGGAAGCGTGGAAGTTCGAGGTGGGTGCGTCTGGATCGTACAGGGAGAATCGTTACGACCTCGAAGAGAGCGAGTTGACCGTGGTCCGGCGCGACTACAGCTCGCGCGCCGGAGCGGCGAAGGCGCTCGCGGCGCAGTGGTCCGCCGGCGCTCTGATCGAGGCGGGTACATCGACATTCCGTAATCAGGACCTTCACGTTCGCCTGTCGCCCGCTTTGGAGTACAGCTTCTACCCTTACAGCGAGTTCTCCCGGCGGCGCATCACGCTTCAGTATTCGGTGGGCTTCAATCATTTTGACTACACAGAGATCACGCTCTTCGACAAGACCGAGGAGCGCGTGGTCGATGAAAAGCTCGAACTCGGAATGAAGTACCAGCAGCCATGGGGCGAAGCCGGTCTCGACATCAGCGGATCCCACTATTTCCACGACCTGAGCCGCTACGAGCTAGGCGTCGAGGCAGGTCTTGACGTCCGCATCTTCAAGGGTCTCGAGGCGGAGGTGAAAGCCGAGTATTCCCGCGTCCACAACCAGCTCTACATTCAGAAGGGTGATGCGAGCGACGAAGACGTACTGACGGAGCGGCTGGCACTGGCCACCGGCTACCAGTACGACTTCAGCGTCGGCTTGCGGTACACGTTCGGGTCCATCTTCAATAACGTGGTCAATCGCCGGTTCGACTGAAGGGTCGCCAGGGGTTGACCGCGGCAGGGACTGGGTGAACGTTGCATGACGCGCAGTCCAGACCGATCAATGGAAAGTCCCGGAGGAGGGATCATGAAGTCCTTGATGAAGGTGTTGGCAGTGGTAGCGGCCACGGCAGCGGGGAGTGCGACCGGTTGCGCCACTGCGAGCGGCCCGAAGACGTGCTCGCTGGTTGGCTGCGAGGCAGGCCTCGCCATCGAGGTGCGCGGTGACCGCGGCGGCGATGTCACTGTGAAGGTGACCGCGGCTGACGGTCAAACCAAGTCGTTCGAATGCGACGCGGACGTATCCGGCTGCAGCACGTTCATTCCCGACTTCATGCCGGAGAATGTGACTGTCACGGTGACGAAGAAGGAGGGCAACTTCGTCAAGTCATACGCCGTGGCCTACAACAACGTGCATCCGAATGGCGACGACTGTCCGCCGGTGTGCAGGCAGGGACACATCGACGTATTGCTCTAGGCGCGCTCGTTCAGTCCATCCACCACCAACCAACCAGGACCCCCATGCGCCATTCCGCACCCTCGACTTTCCAAACCATCGCTCTCGCAACGATCGTCGCCTTTGCAACGGCATTACCGTGTGCATCCCAGTCGAAAGCCGATTCGACTAAAACGAACAAGAATCTTCCGCTGGAAGTGGCGAGAACGATTCATTTGTCGACGGACGAGGGGTCGTGGATGTCGCTGGACGTGAGTCCGGATGGACGCACGATCGTGTTCGATCTGATGGGCGATTTGTTCACGGTGCCGATCACGGGAGGAACGGCGACGCAGCTGACGAAGGGGATGGCGTTCGATGGTCAGCCGCGGTACAGCCCAGACGGCAGCAAGGTGGTGTTCGTATCCGACCGGAGCGGTGGCGACAATCTGTGGACGCTGGATATCGCGAAGGGTGACACGACGCAGATCACGAAAGGGAACGGCAACGCATGGATGTCACCGGACTGGACGCCGGACGGCAAGTACCTGGTGGCGTCAAAGGGCGAAACGAGGCTCGGGACCGTGCGGCTGTGGATGGGTCACATCGCGGGCGGTGGCGGCACGCAGATCCACAAGACGCCGGTATCGCTGAAGACGAACGGCGCCGCGGTGTCGCCGGATGGCCGCTATATCTGGTATGCGCGTCGCAACAACAGCTGGGACTACAACGCAGAAATGCCGCAGTACCAGCTCGGCGTATATGATCGCGAGACCGGGCAGGACTTCGAGCGCACCGCACGGTATGGGTCCGCATTCCGTCCGACGTTGTCGCCCGACGGCAAATGGCTCGTGTACGGATCGCGTGACGAGGACAAGACGGGTCTGCGCATTCGCGATCTCGCATCGGGTGATGAGAAGTGGCTCGCATATCCGATCCAGCGTGATGACCAGGAATCCATCGGTGATCGCGATGTTCTTCCAGGAATGTCGTTCACGCCGGACTCGAAGGAGGTGGTGGCATCATACGGCGGCAAGCTTTGGCGCATCCCGATCGACCGCAGTGCGTCGATTCCGGTGCCGTTCCATGTCGAGGCGGACATGCTGCTTGGGCCGAAGGTCGAGTTTTCCTATCGGGTCGATGACGGCCGCGAGTTCAACATCAGGCAGATCCGCGACGCTGTGCCTTCGCCTGACGGCAGGCAGCTGGCATTCGTCGCACTCGATCGTCTGTATGTAATGGACTACCCCGCAGGAGCGCCCCGCCGTATCACGACGAACAATGTCACGGAAGCAATGCCGTCGTGGTCACCGGACGGTCAGTGGCTCGCGTATGTCACATGGACGATCGACGGCGGCAGCATCTACAAGGTGCGCGCGGCAGGTCGGTCGGCCCCGGTCAAGCTGACTAATACGATCGCGACTTATCAGGAGCCGGTCTGGTCGCCAGCAGGTGATCGCATTGTTGCCGTGCGCGGCTCCGCACAGGCTTTCCGCGAGTCGACCGGCACAATTGCGCCCGGCGTTGCGACCGACCTGATCTGGATTCCATCGGCCGGCGGTGCTGCCACCATGGTCGCGCCGATGGACGGCCGCGACTATCCGCATTTCACGACCGACGCGAAACGCATTTTCATGTATTCGTTCACGAAGGGTCTCGTTTCGATCCGCTGGGACGGATCTGATGAAAAGGCCCACGTGAAGATCGTCGGCACAACCCGACCGGGCGCAACCGCGCCGAGCACGCCGGACTTTATCATGATGGCACCGGCGGGTGATCGCGCACTCGCGCTGCTCAACAGCGAGCTGTACGTCGCAACCGTACCGTACGTGGGTGGTGCAGTTCAATCCATTTCGGTGGCGAGTCCCGAGAACGCAGCATTCCCCGCGAGAAAGTTGACTGTCATTGGCGGCCAGTTCCCCGCATGGGAGAAAGATGGGAAGAAGGTCCACTGGTCGATCGGCAATGCGCACTTCGTGTACGATCTCGACCGCGCGCAGATGTTCGACGACTCCGTGAAAGCCGTGACGGATGCGAAGGCCAAACGCGATGCCTTCCTTTCAGGCGACACGGCTGCAGCGAGAGCGGACAGCGTTACGCGCGCCGACAGCGTGGCGAGGATGGACAGCACTGCGAAGGCGTTGGCCGCGAAGGCGGACTCCGTGAAGAAGAAGAAGTACGAGCCGGCAGAGCACCGCATCCTGGTCAAAGCAGCGCGTGACATTCCAACCGGGACGGCTGTTTTGCGAGGCGCGCGGGTCATCACAATGAAGGGCGACGAAGTCATCGAGAACGCCGACATCATTGTGAAAGACAATCGCATCCAGGCGGTCGGAGCGAGGGGCAGTGTCACTGTCCCCGCAGATGCGCAGGTGATCGATGTGACGGGCAAAACAATCACGCCCGGGTTTGTGGATACACACGCGCACATGTGGCCCGACTGGGGGCTCCACAAGGAACAGGCGTGGATGTACCTCACGAACCTCGCATACGGGATAACGACGACGCGCGATCCGCAGACGGCCACGACGGATGTGCTCACATACAGTGACCTGGTTGATCACGGAGAGATCCTCGGTCCCCGCGTGTACTCAACGGGGCCTGGCGTGTTCGGCGATTACGTCGAGGATCCGATCACCGACCTCGAGGCAGCGCGCAACATCCTGAAACGCTACAGCGAGTACTACGACACGAAGACGATCAAGATGTACATGGCGGGGAACCGTCAGCAGCGCCAGTGGATCATTACTGCGGCGAAAGAACAGAAGCTCATGCCCACGACCGAGGGCGGGCTCATGTTCAAGTACAACCTGACGATGGCGCTGGATGGATATCCCGGTCAGGAGCACGCCATTCCGGTCTATCCGTTCTACAGTGACGTCACACAGCTGTTCGCCAAGAGCGGCATTACATATACACCAACGCTGATCGTGTCGTACGGCGGCCCGTTCTCCGAGAATTACTGGTTCGAGCATGAGAACGTGCACGGCGACGCCAAACTGTCACATTTCACTCCGCACGCGGAACTGGACTCCAAGGCGCGCCGTCGCAAAGACGGCTGGTTCATGGATGACGAGTATGTATTCCAGGAGCATGCAGCCGGACTGAAGTCGATTGTCGAGGCGGGCGGCAGGATCGGTGTAGGCGGCCATGGTGAGCTGCAGGGCATGGGCTACCATTGGGAGATATGGATGGTACAATCCGGTGGTATGCGACCGCTCGACGCGTTGCGGGCAGCGACCATCATGGGTGCTCAGGGCATCGGCCTCGGCGATGACCTCGGTTCTATCGAGCCGGGCAAGCTCGCGGATCTCGTGATCCTGGATGCGAATCCGCTCGAGAACATCAAGAACACGAACACCATCCGGTGGGTAATGAAGAACGGTCGTCTCTATGAGGGCGACACGCTGAACGAGACATACCCGCGTCAGAAGAAGCTCGATCTTGGCGACTGGATTGTTGCAGACCCGGCATCACAGGTGAAGGCGGGAATCAAATAGGACAGTTACGCGCCGCCGCTCATGACTCTCTCGAGGGTATCCTTGCGGGTACGGCTGAGCGGCAGGCGCGTGCCATTCTTCAACACCACGACATGCCGGTTCGCATAGTCTAGACGCAGCTCCTTAACACGATCGACATTGACAATCGCGGTCCTGTGGATGCGAACGAAGCGAACCGGATCCAGCTGATCTTCCAGCGCGCTCATGCTCTCACGAATGAGATGCGTCGCGTCGCCGACATGCAGACGTGAGTAGTAATCCGCCGACTCGATCCAGTCGATTCCTTCCACCGGCTGGAAGAATACACGCCCACTCTCCTTAACCATCACGCGGCTCAGGAACGCGCCCGGGCGGTGCTCGCTGTCGCCACCCGCGGTCGACGGATCAGGTGTCGCTACACCCGCGCGCTGCTCGTAAGCCTGGAGCAGTGAAGACAGTCGCAGTGCAAGTGTCTCGTCACGGCCGCGGCTCAGATGCTCACGCGCACGATCGATCACTGCGAAAAATCGTTCGTCATCAAACGGCTTCATGATATAGTCGAGCGCCTGCACCTCGAATGCGCGGACGGCAAAGCTGTCATATGCGGTGATGAAAATGACGGCGCCGTACTCCTCCGCGTCGAGAGCATTGAGCACCTCGAACCCGTTCATTTCCGGCATCTGGATGTCGAGCAGCAGAAGGTCCGGCTTCAATCTGCGGATGGTATCGACAGCCTCAGACCCGTTTGTCGCTTCTCCGACTACGACAATATCCGCGACCTGGCTGAGCAGGCGCCGGACACCGGCGCGCGCTAGCGGTTCGTCATCAACGACGACCGCACGAATGTCAGCCACGCTCGGTCGTCACGGGCGTTTCGTGGTACGGGATGCGCAGCGTCACGAGCGTGCCCTGCACAGGCGCATTGCGGATGTCGATGGAACCGGCGCCGCCATAGAGATGCTGAAGCCGGGCGACGGTATTGCGTAGACCGATCCCGGTCAGGTCATCCATTGAGAACCCGGGCGCCAGGCCGGGTCCATCATCGCGAACGGAGACCAATAGACTGCCGTTCTCCCGTGCGACACGAAGCTCGATTTCGCCCGCCGCAGCGCGACTCGAGATGCCGTGACGAATCGCATTCTCGATGATCGGCTGGAGCACGAGGTTCGGTACGAACGCGTCGCGCGTGCCCTCCTCCACTACTATCTCGACACGCAACCGATCCTGAAACCGAAGCTGCTCGATCTCGAGATACCGGCCAAGGAAGTCCAGTTCCTCGCGAATCGGCACTTCCTGGTCGCCTTCATCCTCGAGCAGATGACGGAGCAGGTCGCTGAGCCGCGCGAGCATGCGCACCGAAGTCTGCGTCTCACCCTCGCGCACGAGCATCGCGATGGTGTTGAGTGTGTTGAAGAGGAAGTGAGGCTGCAGCTGCATGCGCAGCGCACCGAGCTGTGCATCCTTCAGCTGTGACTGCAGTTCGACTGCAATCAGTTCGCGCTCGCGCAGACGACGATAGAAGTCCGTTGCGTACCCGATCGAGGCCAGCGTGCCGTAGATGGCGAGGCCGAACGGAACGAAGATGATCATGCTGCGAAGCAGATGTGGCAGCGAGAAAGCGTCGGGTGCGCCCGGCGGCGGTCCGAACATCAGAATGATCGTCCAGAATACGCCGAAGAAGTAACCGCCGATGACACCCATCCACGCGTGGAGCAGCAGCTGCGGGAACCGCGGCCTGCCATCGAACGGAATGTGCCGGCTGACTGAAAGAATGAGCGGGGTGACGACCGCCCAGTAATACCAGGGCGCGCCGAGCTGCAGGAATGCACCGAAAACGGACCGAGCCACAGGATTTTCGGGCTCGAGCATGAGCAGCGCAGTGAAGCCGACTGCGGGGATGCTCCAGAGCGCGAAGGCCATAATCCACACGCGCCGAATCCTCATTGGGCTCCGGACGCGGGTCAATCGAGGGTCAGCAGAGCCGGCCACCGCCGCATCGCCGCCTGCCCGGCTGCTCCCCCCGACGATCGGTCCAGGTTTCCGTGAATCCATCATATCGCTAATGTCGCATGGTGCTGGCCGCGCGGGAACCGCATTGCAGCCGGGTGGACGGGTCCTGCTGGGAACCGGCGCCCGTTGCCGGGAACGGCGGGCGACCCCTGCGAACCACAGTAATGGAGGCGAAGTGTACACAAATGGCTATGAGCGGTGCTCACCGGCGTCACACTCGTCATGAAACGCACCGGAAGTTGACCGCGGAAGCGCTGCAATGCTTTGCAATCGCGGCACCGGGTCTCGAGCGGCTGGTGGCCGCCGAGCTCGGCGCGCTCGGATGTACACCAACAATCACGCAGGGCGGCGTCGAATTCACCGGTAACGCGCGCCTTATCTACGAAGCGAATCTGCGACTGCGCGTTGCGAGTCGCATACTGGTGCGCATCGCTTCATTTCGGGCGCGCACGTTCCACGAACTGGAACGGCACGCGCAGAAAATACCATGGCGGGATTATCTCGCGCGGAACGGTGTCATCGCGCTGCGCGTAACAGCGCGCAAGTCGAAACTGTATCACGAAGGCGCAATCGCTGAGCGACTGATGACTGCGATCGAGAAGACGGTTGGCCCAGTGCAGCCGCGCAATGCGCTACCGGATGATGAAGACGCAATGCTGGATGATGCCCAGATGTTCGTGGTCCGGTTTGTTCGCGATGAATGTGTAGTCAGTGTCGACTCATCCGGTGCTCTGCTGCATCGGCGCGGATATCGACAGGCCGTTGCGAAGGCACCGTTGCGTGAGACACTCGCTGCTGCCATGTTGCTCGGTTCAGACTGGGATGCCTCTGCACCGCTCGTCGATCCAATGTGCGGTTCAGGAACAATCGCAATCGAGGCTGCCTTGATCGCGCGACGCATCGCCCCTGGCATCGCAAATCTGGCGCTGGAGCCGCGCGCGTATGCGTTTCAAGGATGGCCTGGCTTCGACGCGCGCACCTGGTCCACTGTCGTCGAAAATGCGCGCGCGGATGTGCGGCCCAATGCAGGTGTGGTGATCCACGGATCCGATCGGGACGCCGGCGCGATTACGGCGGCTCACGCCAACGCCTCGCGGGCGGGCGTAACAGATGACGTAGTATTCGAAAAACTTTCCCTGTCGGCGGCGAACATACCGGCCCCTGCCGCATGGCTGGTGACCAATCCGCCGTATGGTGTGCGCGTGGGGTCCGGCGATCAACGCGATCTGTACGCCGCCGTTGGCCGTGTCGCGAAGGAAATGCTGACCACGGGCCGCGTCGTGCTCCTGACGCCCGAGCCGCTCGCCTCGCGCCAGACGGGTCTGCCGCTCGAGACGTTGTTCGAAACCCGCAATGGCGGGATCACGGTCCGGCTGCTCGCAACGCCGGAGTTGTGAACGACCCCGCAGGCCGATTATCTTCGAGTGTCAGTCCATGTCAAAGGAGATTTTTATGCGACGTCTGATGTACGGCGCCGTCACCGTTCTCGCGCTGGCCGGCAGTCTGCCGTCCGCAGCGCGAGCACAAACGGCGGCGCAACCACTGCCTGCGGATCACCCGCCTCTTGCGCTCGGTGCAGTTGCACCCGACTTCGAGTTACCCGGTGCGACACGCTACGGCACACTGTCGAAGCCGGTGAAGCTCAGCGATTACAAGGGTGAGATTGTAGTACTCGCGTTTTTCTTCAAGGCGCGGACAAAGGGCTGAACCGTCCAAATGCACGCGTACCGTGAACAGTACGCGCAGATTTTCAATGATGGCAGGGGCGTGGTCGTGATCGGCATCAGTGCTGATCCGGTGGAGGCGCTCGCATCATGGATGCATGACGATGACTTCCAGTACCTGATGGCGAGCGACAAGGACCTGAAGGTTGCCACGCAGTACGGCGCCCTCTCGGGAAGGGGTGGCACCAATCGCAACCTGTTTGTCGTCGGGCCGGACGGGAAGATCGCATATCGTGCGACACCGTTCCGCGAAATCGATCCGACATCATACACGGAGCTCGGTGCTCTTATAAAGAGGCTGCTGCCGCCGGACGAACAGTAGAATCGAAGTGCGCAGCGGCCGCGAGAACAAAAATGCGTTTGTTTGTTACTTTGCCGCCATGGCGCGGGCGAGGGCGGCATCGAACTTCTGGTCTTCGCCGGTGCCCGTGTAGACGACGCGGCCTTTCTTATCGAGGATGACGACGTAGGATGTGGATGGTGCCATGAACGCGCGGGTGGCGCGGCCGTCGACATCCCAGAGGACGCGGCCGGGCATGGGGTGCTTGGCCATGTGACGCTTGATGCTGCGCGGTGTCTCGTTGACCGCGACCGCGACAACGAGCACATCTGCCTTCCCCCTGTATTTCTTTGCCGCAGCCTCGAGCTTCGGCGCCAGCGCCTGACAGATCGGGCACCACGTCGCCCAGAACTCCAGCAGCACCGGCTTCTTGCCGACGTATTGCGCAAGATCGACCGGCTTCCCGTCGAGATCCTCGATCCGAACCGGCTTGGCGACCGTACCGACCGGGAGTCCCACGTCCTGCGCATGCGTTGCAGCGGCGGGCAGAAGGATGAACGAGAGTGCGAGCGTTGCAACGATGCGTTTCATGGATTCAGCCACTTTCTTCACAGTACCATTCCTGCCTGAATGAAGTAGTACTCCGCAGCGCCGATCAGGATCACGCCGGCAATTCGTTTCACCCATATCATCCAGGCACCGGAATGCGGCAGGCGGGCCAGCGTTCCGCTGAACAGGCCGACCATAATGAGAAGCGTGGTCATGCCGATGGAGAATACGAGCAGATAGACAAATCCGAGGGCCGCGTTGCGGGTCTGGGCGACGAAGGTCAGTACGGCGGCAAAAGCCGGTGCGCCGCAAGGCGCCGCGACAATGCCGGACGTCGCGCCGAGCAGGAATACGGCAGGATAGCTGCCGGCGCCGAGGCCCGCGGCCCAGCTGGTGAGCCGCTGCGGCGCGCGCAACGGCAGGGCATCGAACATGGCGAGCCCGAAAATCAGCAGGAGGTTACCGGTGATAATGCGCGCCCATGGGTTGGCCGATACGGTGCCGAACAGGTTCCCGCTCAGGCCGGCCAGCAAGCCCAAGGTCGCATAGACCAGTGCCAGACCGAGTACGTATGTGAGGGTCAGCGTGATGGTCCGCAGGCGACTCGGCGTGCGGTCGGCGCTCCCGGCCAGGATCCCCGCCGTGATCGGAATCATCGGGTAGATGCAGGGGGTCAGGCTCGTCAGAACCCCGGCTCCGAAGAGCGAGACTACAGCCAGCAGCGGGTGATTCTGCAGGGTGTCGGCGAGGCCGGAGGCGAGGAGCCCGAACATTTCCATGGCGGGAATTGTAACGTCAGATGGCTCGGTACGCTCAGAGCCGGGATGTTAGATTTATTGAACCGGCCGGACCGGACCGGTTTAGTCCAAGACCTGAATAGGATATCTGCATATGCGACGCCTGATGAGCTTCCTGTCGATCACCACCCTCCTGTTCGTAGCCGTGCGTTGTTCGGGCGGCGACGCGGTGCACGATGATGAAGCGGTCACGCGCGTCGCATCCGCCCAGCCGCCTGCCGCCGACGGCGCGACCGCGTCGGCGACGGCCGACACCATCGAAGTCTGGAAGGACCCGAATTGTGGCTGCTGCAAGAGTTGGGTCGAACACATGCGCAAGCACGGGTTCACTGTGATCGCGCATGACACATCCGACCTGACGCCCGTGAAGCAGAAGCGAGGCGTCGGTGCCGACCTCGCGTCATGCCACACCGGCGTGATCCACGGTTACACCATCGAAGGTCACGTCCCCGCCGATCTCGTGCGGAAGATGATCGATGAGAAGCCGGCCATCGCCGGACTCGCCGTACCTGGAATGCCGATGGGATCACCCGGCATGGAGGGCGGCACACCGATGAAGTACGATGTAATCGCATTCACCGCAGACGGAGGCCGGAAGGTCTATGCGAGCCGCTGATTTCATGCAACGGGCGTTGCTGAGTCTCATGGTTGTCGTGCTGCCGGTTGTGTCAGGCTGTGCGACCGTGACGGAACCGGTGGAAGCGCAACACGCGATTCTCGAGATAGAGTATGCCAACTTCGCGTGGGTGCCGACGTGGAAGGGCTTCGTCATCGACTCGACAGGCGCGATCTACTCGTATGACCTCGGCGGCAAACAGTGGACGGTAAAGGATCCGAATCATCCGACGACCGCGGAGCTGCAGGCCAAATACGCGACCGGCAGAGCCCTCGTTCGCACGCTGGCGGCGAATGAAACGCAGAGTCTGTTTACGCTATTGCGCTCTGCCGCGCATGGAACAGTGAGCGATCCGGTGAATCGTTGTGCCGATGCCGGCGTGCTGTCATACAGCGGGTACGAAGGTCTCGATACGCCAACAACGAACAAGATTGTCCTTCGCACGGAGGGCGACATGATTCGGGAAAACAAGTCGCAGGCCGCACGCGAGCTGGCGACGAAGTTGGCGGGCCTCGGACTGCTGATCCCGATCTCAGGCTGTCAGCCGGGCAATTGATCGCCGCGCGCATGGAAACGCGGCTTGAAGCGTGGACTCAAGCGCGTCGCGGTCGACGTATCTAACCGTTCAACAGAGCGAGGATCCGTCTCTCGAGCCGGCCGCGCCTCTCTTCGGCAGCACCGATTCCTGCAAGCTCAGCCACGGGCCCGGTGAATACGTATCGGCCCGCTCGCAACACAAGGATCCAACTGCATACGTCGAGCAGCTCGGAGGCCGACTGCGATGCAACGACTACCGCACCGCTTCGCGCTCGTCCTGCTGAAGCGAGAATCTCCGACAGACCGATGCGGCGGCGGAAGTCCAGCGGCGCGAATGGCTCATCCAGACAGGTCACACGTGCGTCCAGGCCCAGTGCTAGCGCGGTCGACAATGCCTGTGTCTGGCCGACCGACAGCGTTCCAGGTGCCGGCGCTTCCAGCTCATCGAGTTGCAGCCCCGGGAAACGTTCACGCAGGGTATGCAGATCCAGGCCGAACAGGCGCGCAATCTGTGCAGCGTTCAACCACGCCGGAAAGTCAGGACGCTGCGGTGAATAACCAATCACTTCCGCGGGCTCTGGTCCACCGGCGAGCACGCCGGCCTGATGCATCATCAGCGTCGTTTTGCCAGCACCATTGATACCCACCAGGCCCGTGACGCCTTCACCCGGAATTTCCACCATACCTTCGTGCAGCACGGCGGTGCGCCCGCGCAGAATGGTGTCGTGCTCGATGCGAATGGTGCTCACGCCCGCCTCCCAATCCGCGATCCCGCCGCGAACAACGCGATCACAAACATCAGTCCCGTGTAGAGCAGCACCTGCGAAATGTGCTGCAGCGTGAAGGCGAGATACAGTCGAGGCGGCAGATACCCGAGCACGTCCACCAGTAACGTCGGCGGCGTTCCGGTGTCACTGGCTGCGCTGGCCGCGTTAAACGCAAGAGCAACCCACGGCGCAGCAATCATGAGTGCAGCGATACGACTCGCACTGCGTCCCCGAATGACACATGCGATGGCAGTCCCGAACGCTGACGACGAGACGAGCATCAGCAGTGTAAGCGGCACGGCTCTGACGCCGGCGCGGATAACACCGGCATCATGCGTGAAAGCCGTGCGTGCGCCGAGAAACGTGACTGCCCCGGCGCAGAACAGGAGGAATGCACCGGCCGCAATGCACAGCGGCACCACGACAACGTAAAGAGATTTCGCGGCACCACCGGCGGTGAGCTGCAGCATCCAGTCGCTGGAGGCGTCGGCATTCACGCGTTCGATCGCGCGGAACGGTGCGTGCAGCGCGAGCATGATCGCGAGTGTGCGGTCGAAGCGAACGATGATCGCCTCCATGCCGTGGTTCGCATGCATCGTGGAAGCGAGCCATGCAGCGGCCATACCGGCGAAGGCGCTGATGGCCGCAACGCGTATGAACGAGGCATTGTAAGCATCGCGTAACGCAAACGCGCGCATGGTGTCACGCACACGCGCCTGCATCACTGCGTCCGCACGAACGTGGAGATACGTGCTGCCGGCACGAACATCATCTTCGCAACCGTATCCTGCTGTATCCACAGACACCCGGCGGCTCTGCACCCGATCAATCCTTCTACAGGCGCTATGGCCAGGTCGGCTTCGGACCCCGCGACACGGAACGCGACGCTGTCGTTGTTCACCGGCCGCAGGAGCAGCGAGACACCATCGATCGATATGCGGTCAACGTAAACGGGAAGGCGATCCGGTAGCGTGAGTGCTGCGGCAATCCACGGCCGCGCAGCAGCCACGGCCTTCGCCTTGGCGACCAGATGCTCGTCCGGCACGAATGCGTAACGCGAGCTGCCGAGTCCACACACCGACGTCGACTGCGGCGGTTCGTTGCGAACATTGATTCGGTACGTGCAGTCGCTCGTGCCGCCGCCGAACGTGCCGCCGCCCGTGCTGGTGGTGAAAAACGATGACGCGCCGAAGACGGAGCCCGTTTTACCGTCCATTGTGTATAGGACGTCACGCACGATTGAAATTCCGGCATTGCCGGCAATGTGGAACAGCTCGGCAAAGACGGTATCGCCGCGCACACACCGTCCGCTCATCAGAATTGCACCATCAACAGCAGCGACCTGCGGTGCGGCCATCGTGCATGGGAGCTCAGGTGTAAGGCTTCGGACATAGGAACCGGCGGCATCGAAGAAGTGCAGTCGGTTCTGATCCGCAATGATGATCGTGCGCGGCGAGTCGGTCACGGCAATGCCGCTCGGCTGAAGCAACTCGCCCGGACCGCCGCCGCGTTTGCCGAAACCACCCGAAACCTTCCAACGGTCATCGGTATTGTGCAGGAAAACGACGCGCGGCGCGGCCATGTCCAGCAGATACATGTCCGCACCGACGACGTCGAAGTCGCGACCCAGGAGGATGCCCTCAACGATCGTACCGTCAAAAGGAATACGAGGGACTGCGGAATCCGGATGGTAGTCGCGAATAAGCCGGGGTGCTGAAGCCCGGCCCATCCATCGACTCGCGCCCATCCCTGCGACACCGAGCAGTACGACACTCAGTGCGATCCCGCGCACGATACGGTCGGTATTGCGAGCACGCATCGCGTCTACCGTTGACACGAGTGCATGTTGAACTGGAACGCATAGTCGCACAGCAAGCGCTCCCAGAACGTGTCCGACGTCACGAGGCAGCTGTTGTAGATGCGGTACGCTGCGTCCTCGCATGGGGTGGTGCCCGTTTCCGCAGCGAACGCCGTCGCCGTCAGCGCTGCGACGAAGAGCGCGGCGGCGGTGAGCGGGCGTAATGTTCGGCTCGACATAACCATCTCCTGTTGGAATGGCGGCAGCCTTTTCCCAACATGAACACGAGGCCTGTCTTTCCGGAATAGTGATTTGCGCCAACCCCGCGGCAGCCTTGCCGGAGGGGACTCACCCACAGGGAGGCTGCCGCGTTAAGCCCTGCACGCGAGCACACCCCCCGGCGATGGCCGGCGGCCCGGTTTCCGGTTACCGGGCTTACGAACGACTTAGGTTCCGGTCTTTATGCGCTTGTAGTACACAGCGCCGCACCAGACGACGTCGGCCTCGAAGACGATGTCACAGATCTTCCTCTCCCACGAGAAGTCTGACTTCATGAGACAGCTGTTGTAATCCCTCCATCCCGTGTTGGTGCACTCGAGGAACTCTGTCCCGGCACCCTCCACCTCGGCCGTCTCGCGCGCTACGGCGTTCGACGCCATGGGCAGGAGCATGAACACCGGCAGTACCGCGACCCGCGCAACCCTCGCCCAGACCTTCTGCTTTCCGAACATCCTGTCCTCCTTGTGAAGTATTGCGGCAGCAATCTCAAAGATGCGGTTACGGTGGGGCAGAGACATGGCGGAATCGGACAATGCCGTGCATGCCCGTTCCAGTCGTTTGGGGGTATCTGTTTTTACGAAGTTCATCCGCGGGAAAAGGAGCAGGCTATTCCTCCCTCAGCGCCTGAACGGGGTCCAAACGAGCGGCGCGCAGAGCGGGAAGCAGTGTGGCCAGCAACGCTAAGCCAACCAATACAACGGCGGCGCCCGCGAACGAAACCGGATCAGTCGCCTCGACTTGATAGAGCTGTGTCGTCATGAGTCGTGTGAGGCCGACGGCACCGAGGAGACCAGCAATGAGGCCGACACCGGCGATGCGGAAGCCCTGCATCATGACGATGGCGAGCACATCTCGTCGCGCTGCGCCGAGGGCCATGCGGACACCGAGCTCCTGCGTACGTTGCGTGACAGAGTGAGCGACGACGCCGTAGATGCCGAGTGCGGACAGCAACAGTGCAAGGCCGGCAAACAGGCCGAGCAGTGTGGTGGAGAGACGGCGCGGTCCGACGGACTGCGCAATGAGATTCGCCATTGTTTCGATGCGCGCGATGGGCTGTTGGGGATCAACGCGCAGCACGGCCTGCCGAACGCTCTGCACTACGGACATCGGGTCGCCGAGGGTGCGGATGCCGAGCGTCATGTTGCCGGCGCCGGCCTGGCGGTAGGGGAAGTATACCTGCACGCGATGATCGGCATCGAGACCTTCCTGTGCGGAATGGCCGACCACGCCAACCACATGAATCCAACGGGTCGTGTCGGTCACGTTGTCGTCGAATGTGATGCGTTTGCCAACCGGATCCGCGCCGGGCCAGAACCGTTTCACCATTTCTTCGTCCACTACAGCGACCTGCTGGCCATCCTGCCTGTCGCCGGAATTGAAGAAACGGCCGGCCACCATCGGGATGCCCATCGCTTCCGCGTAGCCTTCGTTGACGATGCGAATGTCACCCCACGGTCCCTGCTGATTCTCCCTGGGCGTGAATCCCTCGACGGTGAAGCTGCCTGTTGACCAGCCGCCGGAAAACGGCATCACGGTCACGGCCGCCACGCCGGTTACACCGGGAACGGTGGCTATACTGGCAATTGCGCGATCGAAAAACTGGATCTGCGTCGTGTCGGATGGATATTTCGAGTTCGGCAGCGAGAGATTGACGGTCAACAGGTTATCCGGGTTGAAGCCCGGATTGACGGACGAGAGCCGCTCGAAGCTTCGGATTAACAGTCCGGCACCGGTAAGCAGTGTGATAGCGAGCGCGAGCTCGGCAACAACGAAGATGCGGCGCAGACGGTGTCCCGACCGGTCTGCAATCGCACCACGGCCACCTTCCCGCAGCGTGTCATTCACATTTGCACGCGTGCTCTGGAGCGCGGGGGCAAGACCGAACAGGAAACCCGTGAATACGGAAACGAATAGCGTGAAAAGCATGACGCCGCCATCGATCGTGACGGTGTCGAGCACTGCGAGCTGGGGCGGCGCGGTAGCGACGAGCGCTTTGACGCCGAGCACGGCGACACCGAGACCGGCCACGCCGCCGACAACGCCGAGCAGCACGCTCTCGGTGAGAAGCTGACGTATAAGCTGCCAGCGTTTCGCGCCGAGCGCGAGACGAACCGACACTTCCTTGAGTCGTCCGGCTGCACGGGCGAGCAGCAGATTCGCAACGTTGGCGCATGCGATAAGCAGCACAAAGCCAACCGAACCGAGCAGAATCAGCAACGGGGTACGGATGTCACCGGTCGCTTTTTCTGCGAGTGGGGTGACACCGAGCGTCCAATCCGGCGGGAAATTATCCGGGTTGTCCTTCTTGAGTCGCTCCGCGAACTGCGTCATCTCGATCCGTGCCGCCTCGATAGTCACGCCCGGCTTGAGGCGTGCAGTGAGTGACAGAAACTCGTTGGTGTAGCCACCCGTCAGCTGCGCTTCGGTCAGTGCGACTGGTGTCCAGATCTCGGTATCGCGATTGAAAAAGCTGCGGAACGTCGGCGGCATCACTCCTACGATCTGATGCGGTTCGCCGTTCAGCGAGATGGTAGTACCGACAATGTTGGGATTCGAGCCGAAGCGGCGCTTCCACAGCGCGTCACTCAGCACGACCACTCTGTTGTTGCCGGGCTTGTCCTCTTCGGGCAGGAAGCCGCGTCCGCGGGCGGGTTGCGCACTATACGTCGCGAAGTAGTCCGCGGAGACGCGTGCACCGTTGAGTCGCTCCGGTTCACCGATCCCGGTGAGGTTGACGCCCCATCCGGTCTGCACGGCAACCCTGCTGAAACCGCGCGTCAGTGTGCGATAATCATTGAATCCGCGCGCGGAGACAGGTGCTTTCAGATCGATCGACGGATAGATGTGCTCGATCGTAACGAGCTGCGTCGAATTCTCATATGGCAGCGGCCGCAACAACAGTGCATTCACGACACTGAAGATGGCGGTGTTCGCACCGATCCCGAGGGCGAGCGTCACGATTACGAGCGCGGAGAATCCGGGAGTACGGAGGAGGCGACGAACGCCGTAGCGGAAATCCTGGAGCAAGCCTTCCATGGGACCTCTCGTGAGGTGGTAATGCGCAATACAGGTTGGACAGCGCCAACCCGCAGAGGGTTGGCGCCCCCGTCCCTACTCGATCTGGTCGGGACGGAACAGGGGCGAATTCCGGGGGATTGGGCTAGATTGGGGGTGTTGGGAGCAACGAGAGACCTGAACGACTGGAACTGGCAATGAAGAAGATGATTCTCGCGACGGCGGTCGCCCTGTTCACGGTGGGTGGCGCAGCGCATGCGCAGACGCCGTCGGGCCGCGACGTTATGCTGCGCGCACTGAAGATGTCGGGCTCCGACACGGTGCTTGCAAAGCACAAGTCGGTGACAATGACGGGAACGCTATCGCTTCCGGCGCAGGGTGTAGCGGCGCCGATTGTGAACGTTCGTTCGTCAGACAACGCATTCCACATCACGGTGGATGTGGAAGGCTACGGCGTGATCGAGCAGGGTTATGCGGAAGGCACGGCGTATTCGATTCAGCCGCAGACCGGTGCAGTGATCCTGACGGGACTGCAGGCGGCGCAGACGAAGCGCCAGGCGGTGTGGCGGGAAACGCCGGAGGACTATCTGTCGCTCTCGAACGAGGGCCAGGAGAAGTACAACGGCAAGGATGCGTACAAGCTTAAGCTGGTCTCAAAGGACAGCGTCACGGTCACGCGGTATTACGATGTCGAGTCAGGCCTGCCGATGGCGATGGTCAGCACGCAGCAGACTGGCGATGGACCGATCGAGATCGTGAGTCTGATAAGCGAGTACAAGAATTTCGACGGGATGATGCTGGCGACGAAGCAGGTTCAGAACATAGCGGGCAACGAGCAGATCATCACGATCGACAAGGTCGAGTTCGACGTTGCACCGGCGAGCGCGTTGGAGTTGCCGGCCGCGATCAAGGCATTGAAGAAGTAGGCTATCTGCCGCCTGCGGGGCGCTGCCGTACGCGTTCGACTTCGTTGAGGAGTACGGGCGTGCCGGCGATGTCCTCGTAGGCGGCATCGAGCCAGCGTCGCGCGTCATCCTTCTGTCCCGCCCGGGCGAGAAGTGTGGCGAGGAAGAGTCGGTCAGTGACGTTGGAATGCGTCCAGGCCCACCCGATCATGAGCGGTTTTCGAGGCGGCAGCCAGGTGCGTTGCAGCTCGCGTAATGCGCCCGCGCTGTCACCCTTCTGTGCGAGCAGATGCGCGCGCAACGACCCCGCAAGACTCTGCTGAAACACTCCGAGATTTGTGGCGGCCGTATCGGCTGCGAGCTGGTTGGCGAAGCGCAGCGCATTGCTGTCACGCGCTGCGATCGCGAGCAGACCGAGTTGGTATGTACGTCGCGCTCTCGCGAAGTGCTGCGGGTCCGCGGCGGCTGTGGTTTTGGGTGACGCGGCCGGTGGATGTTCGAGCAGCGCGCGCTGCGCGTCACGAATGTCCTCTGCAGTGGCACCGAGGAACGGCATCGTCACCAGGTTCGCAAATACCTGCGCGGCGATGACAGGGTCGAGTGCGGCGAGCATCGTGATCTGCCGTTTCGCCTCGGCCCATTTGCCCTGTCCAGCGCACACGTGAATCAGCGTTTGCAGCGCGATGGTTCGTTCTCCGCGGGGTCGTCCGGCACTTGTTGCGATGCGCGCCAGCCGCTCCGCCGTCGGCAGGTCGCCAGAATAAACCGCAACGCGCTCGGCATCGGAAACGATCTTGTAGCCATCGCGATGAAAGGTGAGTCGCGATATAACGCTGTCGATACCGGCAGCGTTCCGGCTTGCGGATGCACGCAGTGCTCGGATTTCGACTGTGCGGTCGTGCGCAGGATCGATGCGCGTGGCGTGGCCGAGCAGGGAGTCGAGCAACGGCACGTTGCGGTTGAGGGCCGCCACACGCGCGAGATGCATCAACGCACCGATATGCGATGGATCGAGCGCAATGACGCGGCGGAATGAGGCTTCGGAGTCGCGCATCGAACGGCCCATCCAAGGCCCTGCGTGAAACAGCACCTCGCCACGCTCGAACCATGCTTCGACGTCGGTCGGCCGCGCGGTGGTCAGCTCACCATAGATTTCGTTCGCGCGGCGCGCATCGCCGAACCAGTACTCCCAGCGTGCAGTGACGAGATCTGACGCCGCGCGGGGGAGTCGGTCACGATGTCGCATGGCTGCCTGTGCGGATGCCTCGGCGATCTCTGCCTTGCCCGCCCAGTCTGCTGCACTGCTGAGCCGGTAGTACGCGAGACCGAATGTCGAGTCCTTTGCAACCGCATCCTGGAATGCAGTCACTGCGTTCTCGTACTCACCTGCACGGAACAGCTGTTCGCCGCGCAAATACTGCTGCACTGCGGGATAGGATGACGTCGTGAGTGCGGCGAGCGATCCGAGCTGTGTCGATGGGCCGGTCAACAGGCCCGCAACGAGTTCGCGCGCGAGATCGTCGATCGCAGGGAAGAGATCGGCTTCCGATGCCGCGACACGATCGGATCGCGCGAGCACAGCGCCGCCCGCGTCATACAGTGTGGCCGTGATCTGCAACGCCTCACCGCCCTGAACGACCGTTCCAGTAATGAAGTGCTGTGCGCCGAACCGGCGTGCGAGGACACGCGCGACCTCGAGATCACTGCTCGTCGAGCGGCGCGGCAAGTTCTCGAGCATCGCCTTGGGATCAACGACACGCAGACCCGGCGCGCCATCGAGCTTCGCCACCAGCAGGTCCACCATGCCCTCGCGCAGGTATGCGATACGATCGCTGCCTCGCACGGAGAACGGCGTAATGACGATCTGCGCAACCGTGTCTTTCGACGGCGAATTCGTGTGCAGGCCGAAGCGCGCGGCGATTGCCGCGAGGATGATGAGCAGTGCCGCGACCGGCAGCGCTCTACGCCAGAAACGGTTTCGTCGCGGCCCGGTTGCCCGTGCGGGGACCGGTGATGCGTCGTACGTTTCGAGCGCCTGCATTACCGTTTCCGAATTAGGCGTGGCGCTCTCGCTCGTGCTCAACGTTGCGAGCCGGCTGCGCAGCAGTTGCACCTTCCGCCGAAGCGTATTCGTCGGCTCGAGGTTGAGCGCTTCCGATGTGCGCAGCACGAAACGATCGGCCTCGGACAGCGCGGGGACACCGTGGCCCTCGAGCTCCATCGCCTCCATCAGGCCGAAAAGCAGTGTCTCATCGTACGGAGAGGCGGACAATGCGCGGCGGTAGTATATGGCGGCTTCCGCATTGTCACCGCTGTCGAGTGCATCCGCGGCAACCGCCGTCAGCACCTTGATGGCCAACCCGCGCAGCTTGGTCCGCTCGGCATCGAGCCAGTCATCAAACGCTGGAACACCGCTCACATGAAATGACGAAAGCAGGTCGCCGCGATAGAGCCGGACGGCGGCGGCATGGTCGCGGCGGCTAACGGCCGCACGAAATTCGTGTGCGTCCACCGACAACCGGTCCGGATCAAGACGCACATCATCTGCGCCCCGCGTCTGGATCAGCTCGGGTCCGAGAGTCCGGCGGAGAGTGTAGAGGGCATCGCGCAGACCGGCGCGAGCGCGTTCCTGATCGCTTTCGGGCCAGAAGATGGCGAGCATACGATCGCGCCGGACGTATGCGCCCGGAGCGGCAAGTGCCAGGTAAGCGAGTACGGCGAAGCGCTTCGGCTGGGTGAGGATCGTACGTGCGTGGCCGTCGTCCCCGTCCAGTTCGACGGGGCCGAGCAGCCGTAACAGGATTGGACCCTGGGATTCAGCGGTCAAAAAAAGCAACTCGCGCAAGGGAACGATGCCAGACGATGGGCTTGCGACGGCAGATGATTATCAGTACAAGTCAAGATAATGGCGGATCAGATTCGCACAACATCTGGAGGCAGTAATGAAGGTCGTCGCATTCCGTCCGTTCGTCGGTATCCTCGCACTAGCGGCCACGTTCGCCGCGTGCGAAACGAAATCACCGACCGACGATCCAGGCACCGAGCAGGGCACGCTCGCCCTCGCCGTCGGGGTCACAACGGTTACCCTCGAGCAGGGCGGTACCGCTACAATCCCGGTGACGATCACCCGCGGTGGAGGTTTCACCGGGTCGGTCACCGTGAACGTGGAAGGAGTGCCTGCAGGAGTCAGCAGCTCAGAGGTGACAATTGCCGCCGGTGCAACCACGGGCACTGCGACGCTGACAGCCAATGCCACGGCAACCCCCGGCGCTGCAAACCTCACGGTCCGGGCGCATGGTACGAACGTGCCGGACGCCACGAAGCCAGTTGCCCTGAATACGACAGTGCGCGGCACGTACACACTCGCGGCAACTCCGGCCACGCTCAGCGTAGCGGCGGGCGGTACGGTACGCACGGATATCAGCGCGGTACGCGTGAACAACTTCGGTGGCGGGGTCGCGGTGACGGCGACGGCGCCAGCCGGACTGACGGCAACCCTGCTGCCCGGCGTGATCGGGCCGACCCTCCCGAGCGCCGGCCTCGACATCGCAGTGGCAGGCACTGTCGCGCCGGGAACCTACAACGTAACCGTCCAGGGTGTAACGGCCGGGCTGGCCAATCAGACGGTCACTGTGGTGGTGACGGTAACGGCACCCGGCTCTTTCACGATGACGGCAAATCCCGCAACGCTGAATATCGCGCAGGGCGCACAGGCCACGAGCACAATCACGATTGCACGCACGGGAAGCTTCACGGCGCCGGTAGCGTTGACGGCAAATGCGACGGCGGCAATGACCGTTTCGTTCAATCCCGCCTCGGTCACAGGAACGACGTCGGTGGTCAGCATCACGGTGTCAGCCGGTCTGGCACCGGGCACATACCCGGTCGTCGTGAACGGCAACGCGACGGGTGTCGCACAGCAGAGCACAACGATTTCGGTGACAGTGCCGACAGCGGCACCGACACCAGCGCTGTCACTTGCGGTGTTGCCATCACCGATCGCGGTGGTTGCCGGTGCAAGCGGTAATGCCACACTGAACATCTCGCGTCTCGGTGGATTCACGGGTGCAGTGTCCGTGACGGCGGATGCAGCGCCGGCAGGACTGACAGTTGGAATCAATCCGACATCGGTGGCGACAGGCGCGTCAACGGCTGCGATTTCGGTGTCAGCTCTCGGCTCGGTTGCTGCGGGCACGTATAACATCACTCTGCGAGCGAATGGTACCGGGGTCGCGGAGGCGGTGGTCACGGTTCCGGTTACGGTGAGCGCGGCGCCGGGCACACTCGGCATCGCGGTGGCGCCGACCGCGGTATCGGTGGCCGCGGGTGCGAGTGCGAACACCACGCTGACGGCAACGCGCGGCGGATCCTTCACGGGTGCGGTGGCGCTGACTGCGGATGCGGCACCTGCAGGAATCACGGTGGCGTTCACACCCGCATCGATTGCGGGAGGATCTGCGACATCGACCATCGCCATCAGCGCCGCTTCGTCAGTTGCGCCTGGTACGTACAACGTCACGGTCCGTGCGAACGGCACGGGTGTGACAGAGCAGTCGGTTGTCATTCCGGTCACAGTTACTGCGGCCGGCGGATTCACAATGGCGATTGCTCCGACGTCGCTCTCGGTTGCAGCGGGCGCGTCGGGTGCAACGACGCTGACGCTCACGCGGACAAATGGATTCACCGGAACAGTCAACCTGACGGCAACAGCGCCGGCGGGTGTGACGGTGACGTTCACACCGTCCGCGGTGACGGCGTTGACTTCAACGGTGAGTGTAGCTGTTGCGGGTGGTACGGCAGCCGGCTTGCAGAACGTGACGATCAGGGCGAATGCGACGGGATTGGCTGAGCAGACGGTTGCGCTGCCCGTGACGATCACGGCGGGTCAGGTTACGTCAGGTAACGTGACGTTCAACTTCTGCGGCAGCAGTGGAATTCCGCTGTTTGTTGCAGCCAAGAATGGTGGCGGGCCCTGGCAACCTGTGGGGGCCGCAGGCAACGGAAGCTACTCGTTCCAGATCGATGCGCTCGGAAGCATCTCGTACGTTGTGCCCGTCACAGGTGGTGGTTTCCGCACTGAAGTGTTTTCCGGCACCACGGCCGACTTGCAGCGCCAAGGTGCAGGACTTTGTGCGCAGCTCACCGGCGCGGGCAAGGTCGTTAACGGGACAGTCACAGGAATCAATGCCGATGGGACCCACGTCGTCATGGCGGGCCTGGGCAAGGCCCAGGGGACTGTTGTCGGCAGCAACGTGACATTCAATGATGTGGACAACGGTACGGTCGACCTGATCGCAGGACGCACCGCCGTCGGATTCGACCTGGGTACATTCCTGCCCACCGCGACAACGGACAAGATGGTGCTGCGACGTAATCTGAACCCGGCTGCAGGCTCGACGCTGCCGGTAATCGACATGTCGACCGGGTTCACTCCGGCCCAGGCGACTGCCACGCTTACGAATCTCGGGGCCGGTCCGTCCGACTTTACCACGGGCGCCTACCTGTATTCGACAGCTAACGGCTCCTACGGCGCGTATGGAATAACTTCGAGTGGTCCATCGACGACGCGCCCATGGTATGGCGTTCCGGCGGCCCAGCAGGTGGCAGGGGACCTCCATGTTGTCACCTTCGCAGCCTCCGGCCAATCGGATGCGACCAACTCGCGCGTAGTAACGGTGGTCTCTACGATCGTGAAGGCGTTGACGTTCGCGTTCGGTCCGTTGCTCAATGCTCCAACAGTCTCAGTAGTTGGAACGGCTCCCTATGTCCGGCTACGCGCCGTGCTTGCGATCCAGGCGCAGTATGGCAATCAGTTCATTGCTTCGTACCAACAGCAGGGCGCAACGCCGCGCACCGTGAATGTGAGCGCAACATCGGGGTTCACGGGGAGTGCTACGGCAACGCTCGAGATTCCTGACCTCTCAGGCGTGGCCGGCTGGAACAACACCTGGGGCTTGGTCGCAGGCGTTTCAACTCCATGGTCAGTGTCCGCGACGGGTTACTCGAATGGAACACCGACGACCTTCGTCGATGGTAACATTTACATGTCTGCATCAAAGACCGGCACAATCACTCCGTAATACCGCCCTCCGTGGTTAGTGAAAAATGGCCGGCGCCCTTCAGGGGCGCCGGCCATTTCTCTTTCCGCACATCGCTCGTGCTGGTGCGAATGGCTACAGCGCCTGCACCGCCCTCGACATCACCGCCTTATGCGCAGCAATCCCCGCGATCGTCGACTTCATCGCATCCTCGGCCGTCGCAACCACCGGCAAATTCTCATCGATACTCTTGATGTAATCCGCGAGCGCGTAATACAAAGGCGGATGCTCGAGACCGATGCCTTCCTTCAACAGCCCCTGCGCGGCGAGCTGCGTAGCGTCGGCGAGGAGAACGATACCTTCGTCGGCGCCGAACTGCTGGCGTGACGCATACACTTCCCAGCCCTGCGTGGCGGCATCGGCTTCCTTGAAGTACCACGCGTGCGTGACTGCTGACTTCACGGCGGAGTTGGTGCCATACGCGATCTGGTGTTCACCACCATACGAGTTGGCGAGTGTCGCGGAGAAGTCGAATGCGACCTCGTCGACCCACTCCATAGTGAACTGCACGGTATCCGGCAGCTTGCGACCGTCGTTCCACAGGCGCGTGATGCCGCGGCCGGTGACGCGCGCGGGCTCGGAGCTGCGGACATAGCGCATGAAGTCGATGGCATGCGTGCCATGTTCGCCGGCGAGGCCGATGGAGACGTCGGGATTGAGGCGCCAGTTGATGTCGGCGTCGGTTGCACCGGCGGGAACGGGAAAACGGCCGCTGGTCTTGTGATGATGCTGCGCGTACATGAGAACAATGTCGCGCACGGAGTCGGAGCGGATGAGGCTGCGCACGCGCTTGTTGAGCGGGTTGGAGCGCGCGATGAGGCCGGCCTGGAAGACACGACCAGCATTCGTGGCAGCCGCAGCGGCAATCGCGCGCGCATCGTCGGGCGTGTGCGCGATAGGCGCCTCACAATAGATGTGCTTCTTCGCCGCCACGGCATCCCGAACGATCTGCGTGTGCAGGTGCGTCGGCGTCGCAATCAGGACTGCCTCGATGTCGGTGCGCTTCCCGAAGATGTCGCGGTAGTCGGCGAACCCCTCGGCGCCGGCCGCGCGATCCTGCCCGGCCTTTACGCGCGTCGGCAGAACGTCGCAAACAGCTGCAACTTCGACAGACCCGAGCTTCATGATCTGCTCGATGATGTCGCGGCCCTGCGCACCAACGCCGATGACCGCAACCTTGCGCAGGCGCTCGCCAATGATCGGTGCGCTGAACACGTACTCGGGAAACAGCGCGATGGCAGCCATGGAGCCGGCGGTCTGCGCAATGAAGGTACGACGGTCGGTGTCAGTCATATGCCTCTATGATGGTCTGCCATTCTGAATCCATGCGTGCGGGTCGAGCGCCGAGCACCGCAACTGCTGTCGACCATGCATCGCCCAGCCGCGCGGATGGGCCGGTGACTGCGGCGATGCGCGGTCCCTTGATGAACGCGCCAGTCGAAGGGTCGACGATGTGTTCGCGCATAGCGCCGCTCGATACCGACAGCGTCTCGTCCGACAGAGTAACGGTGGTCCCCGACGGTGCGAGTGCTATGGTCCAGCCCTGGGGAGAACCAGCAGGCGATCCAACCGCGGCAACACTGCTGGTTCCGCCATGCACGAGGGCGCGGGTAACTCCGTGCTCGCGCAGGATAGCCGCCGCGCGATCCACTGCATGACCCTTCGCGATGCCGCCGAGGTCGATCGAGATGCCGTCGCATCCGAACGAAACGGTGCGCGCATTCTCATCGAGGATCACACGGTCCATTCCGCTTCCGCGCGTCACGTCGAACGCGCCATCCGATAAACGCCACACCGCCTGCGCATCCTGCAGCAAGGAGAAAGTATCAACATCGAGCCTGACCGGCGCCGATAACGCCGTGCGATTGATGTGTGAGACCAGCGAATCCTTGGCAAAAAACGAAAGCTGCCGGTGCAGCCGCTCGATCTCCGCGATCGCAGCCTCACCGACAGCCCTCCAATGCACATCGTGCTGCGACTCAGCCGCAGCCGTTTCAATGACGATCTCGAACCGCGTCCCCATGGCCGCGGTTGCGAAGCGCAGATCAGATCTCGCGCACACGCATCGTGGCCGGATCGAAGCTGTACGCATTGCCAGTCCACATCGAGCGCGTCGCGAGATCAACGATGACCATGATCTTCGTGCCGAGCTCGATGGTCGATGCTGGCTGCGTCCGATTGCGAATGCCGTCGAGCCATTCCATACGCAGCGTGTCCTGCGGATCCCCGGTGTCGGGCGCAGTGAATTCCTTCGGCTCGACTTCTTCCGTGAACGCCTGCTCCGGCCGCACCGTCATCTTCTTGCTGGTGAGATACAGGTTCGCCTTGTGTCCGCGCACCAGCGTCTCGAGGCCGAGCTCGTTACATGTCGAGCCGGCGACGACCATCGTGTGTTCCTTCTCGAACTGCGCGTTGATGTTGACCTGATCGTGGTTCTCCATCGTCTTGTCGATATAGTGGCCACCGGACGCGACAACGCGCGTGGGCCAGCCGACATCGAGCGCCATCACGAGCGGCGTCATGTAATGAACGAGCAGGTCGCCAATGATGCCGGTCGAGAAATCCTTGTAGCGGCGCCAGCGTCCGAAGATCTCCGCGTTGTACGGAATCCTCTTCGAATCGCCGAGCCACATTTTCCAGTCGAGGTTTTCGCCGGGCTTCCAGGCAGGATCGAGTTTATAGAGCCACTCCCCGGCCTTCGAGTTGCGGCAGTAACTGGTCTGGCTGAAGATCGGCTTGCCGATGCCGTCCGCGGCAATGACTTTCTTCGCCTCGAGATACGTGGCGTATGTAGTGAACTGCGTGCCGACGACGGCAATGCGGTCGGGATTGCGGCGCCAGACTTCGCGCAAATGCATTCCCTGCTTGAGCCGCAGTGTCATCGGCTTCTCCATATACACATCTTTGCCAGCGAGCATCGCCTCTTCCGCCATCCGGCCATGCCAGTGTTCGGGCGATGCGATCAGCACGCCGTGGATCGTCGGATCGGCAATGACCTGACGATAGTCCGTGTACTGCTTGAACTCCGCGTTCGGCGTGATCTTCTTGATCGCCTCGGCTGCAGCAGTGAGGCGCGGCACACACACATCGCTGATGGCAACAATCTGCACATCCGCCTTGCCAGCCTGCGCAAAACGCGAGAACGCGCGGCAGTGTTCTGTTCCCATACCGCCCGTACCGATGACGGCGATTCGCACAGGATCCGCATCGCGCGGTGGCTTCACTCCGCGGGTTACCGGGATGGTGGACTCATCCGCACTTACATCCTCGTATGCCATGGATGTGAGTGCGCTTGCGCTTGCGGCGAGGACTGCGCTCTTCTTGATGAAACTGCGACGGTCACTCATGGTCAGCTCAGCTCCTGACGCACACGCTTCAGGAGCGTAAGCGTACGTGCAATTCCTTCGCGCTCCGGCAGGCGATCGCCCTCATACTCGATTCCAACCCACGAGTGAAAGTTGGAGTCCGTAACGATCTTCATCAGCCGGTGATAGTCCTTCGTTGTTTCCTCACCCGTCGTGTCGTCGAAGTCATGGGACTTCGCGCTGACTGCTTTGGCAAAGGGCATCAGCTCGGTGACGCCAACGTACTTATCGTACGATTCGCCGTTGCCGAGGTTGAAGTTGCCGAAGTCGGGAAGTGTGCCGCAGCGAGGATGATTGACCATGCGCATGACGCCGGACAGCCACTTGCCGTTGGATGACAGACCGCCGTGATTCTCGACGATCACATTGATTCCGGCTCCTTCGCCTAGCACACTCAGGCGATGCAGGCCATCCGCCGCCAGTTTCTGCTGCTCTTCGAAGCTGCCCGCACTCGCGGCGTTCACGCGAATCGTAATACAACCGAGCTCATGCGCAGCATGCAGCCACTTCCGATGGTTCTCCACCGCCTGCAGCCGCGCCTTCTCGTCCGGATCGCCGAGACGGCCTTCGCCGTCACACATGATCAGATGCTGCACCACGCCGTAGTCCTTCGCACGTTTGTTCATCTCGGCGAGGTACGCGGCGTCCATGGCGCGGGTCTTGAAAAATGAGTTCACGTACTCGATTGCATCGATGTCGTAGACCTCGCGTGCAATGCGCGCAAAGTCGAGGTGATCGCTCGTCTTCGCATTGAGCTCGCGATGCAGCGACCATTGGGCGAGTGAAATTCGGTAGGGCATGCCTCTCATGCCGGCCCTGGGGTCGGCGGCGCCGGCTGCAGCAGTGGAAGCACAGCCGCTGAGGCCGAGGACGGATGCGCCGGCGAACGCACCGCCGGCGATCGCAACAAAGTCCCTGCGGGTGAACGAATCACGCATGTGGCGCTCCGGCTTGAATGGAGAAGGGGGCCGACGCGTATATTATGGAGGATCGCAGGCGGTGGACAACCAGGGAAGGGTTTTTCGTGAAAGCAGTCAGGCCGAGGGTCGGTGTTTGCTCATGGTCGCTGAGGCCTGACTCTGCGCGTGACCTGGCCGGGAAACTCCAGGACACAGGCTTGTCTGGAGTCCAGTTGGCGCTCGATCCGCTACGGACCGGCGCGATGCCGGCCGAAGACGTAACCGCCGCCTTCGAGCCCCGCGGAATACACATTCTTTCCGGTATGATGGCGATGGACGGCGAGGATTATTCGACTCTCGAGTCGATCCGAAGTACGGGTGGCATTGTGCCGGATGAAACGTGGGAAGCAAACCTCGGCGCTGCTGCGGAGAACGCGAAGCTCGCCCGCGAACTGGGGCTCACGCTCGTCACGTTCCACGCCGGCTTCGTGCCGCACGAGGCCGGCGCCGAACGCTCGAAGCTGATCGGCCGCCTGGGCGATCTCGCGGATGCGTTCGGCGAGCAGGGTGTCGATGTCGCACTCGAGACGGGTCAGGAATCCGCAACCACACTTGGACAGCTGCTGGAAGAGCTGAATGATCGACGCATCGGCGTGAATTTCGATCCGGCGAACATGATCCTGTATGGCATGGGTGATCCGATCGCGGCGGTTCGGGCGCTGTCTCCGTACATCCGCCAGGTCCACATCAAGGATGCGATTGCGACGACAGTGCCGGGTACGTGGGGCAGTGAAGTACCAGCCGGCACAGGCGACGTACCCTGGCCCGACTTCTTCCGCACGCTCCATCAATGTGATGTACGATGCGACTTCCTGATCGAGCGCGAAGCGGGTGAATCGCGTGTCGATGACGTCCGCATCGCCGGCGAGCTCGTCGAGAGATTCGCCGGTACATGACACTCGGCATCGGCATCATCGGGTACGGCTTCATGGGTCGTACCCACGCGCAGTCCTGGATCGAGGCGCGTACCATGGGCATCGATTGCGAACTGCGTGCAATCAGCGCGCGCCGCCAGGACATTGCCACCAGCGGGGCGGGAAATCTTTCCACCGGGGCGGACGTCCTTCAACTGCCGGCGTACGTCGCGATTCATCAGGATGCCGAAAGCGTGCTCAACGATGATGCCATCCACATCGTCAGCATCTGCACGCCGACGGACACGCACGTCGAACTTGCGTGTGCTGCA
>JBDSPG010000148.1:0-2667 GCA_039912685.1 Longimicrobiales bacterium
CGACCCAGTAAGGCTGCAATGGTTTCAGGATCAACGTTGTCGAGCACATGGAGCCGCGGAAACCCATCGCGCGCTTCGTCGGTCAACATGTTCCATCCGTTCGGCCTTAGTGCGGTACGCAACGCAATCGGGCCAAGTGCCGAGCCGCCGATGCCCAGGATTACGACATCGGTGTAGCGGCCTTTTGCGCGAGTAGCAAACGCGGTCGACTGCTCACGGAGGGCAGGGTCACTCACGACGTCCGCGAACCCGACAGTTCCGCCAGCACGCAGTTGCTCGAATGCAGTGTGGGCGGATTCGAAAGCACTTGCGGCGCCCATCCACTCCTGCTCTCTGATTCCGCCAACGGCATCGCCGATCATGTTCGAATAGTCAACGCGAATGGTCATGTCTAATCCTGGTCAATGCGAACTGTGAGCCCATCAAAGGCAGGCATGATGCCGCGAGGCAATTCTGCTTCAAGGTCCGCGTGGAAATTGTCGTGCGTGAGATGCGTCAGGTAGGTGCGCTCCGCGCCGATCGCCTCGGCAACGCGAATTGCTTCCGGGATGCTGAGGTGCGTCGGATGGTAGGTCCGGAACAGAGCATTGATCACGAGGACCTTTGCGCCCCTGAAGGCTTCGACAACATCTTCCTGGACCTGTTTGGCATCTGTGACATAGGCGAGCGGGCCGATGCGGTAGGCGAATACAGAGACCGGGCCATGCGGCACCTCTACGGGCAATACATCAATTCCTGCGATGTTTGTGCGTTCTCGATCCCGGAGCGGAATGGCCCGACCTTGTGGCTTCGATGTTCCGGGCAGCGCGCGAATCGCCTCATCGAAGATGTACGCGAATCTCGTCTTGAGGCGGTCCAGCGATTCGGCCGGGCCGTACATCTCGAGTGGTCCATCGCGACGGTTGGAGATTGCGCGGATGTCGTCGAGCCCGTGTGTGTGATCGGCGTGATCGTGAGTGAAGAGAACCGCATCGACACGGTCAATTCCAGCAGCAATCAGCTGAAGCCTCAGCTCTGGAGGGGTGTCGATGAGAAGTCGCGCGCCAGAGTCGACTTCGACCACGGCACCGACTCTTGTTCGCTTGTCGCGCGGATCTGGTGAGCGGCAGACCTCGCATCCGCATCCCAGCTGCGGAACTCCGAAGCTCGTACCCGTACCGAGAAACGTGAGCTTCACGTAAGAGCTCCGTTCCTCACACGATCTCTACCTTTAGAAGGTTGGTTGTGCCAGGCACATCGAATGGCACTCCGGCCGTCACGACAATGCGATCGCCTTTTGCGGCCAGGTCGCGCCGAACGACGGCGTCCTTTGCGCGCCACATCATCTCTTCATATGTGTCGCAATGCGAAACGAGTTCCGGGATCACTCCCCAGACAAGCGAAAGCTGCCGAAACGTGCGCGGCTGATCGGTGAGGACCAGAATGGATACGCCGGGCCGGTGAGCAGCAACGACGCGAGCGGAGAAACCGCTTTTGGTGAAGACAACGACAAGTGGCGCGTGAAGCATTCCAACCGCAGCGGTCGTAGCGGCTGCGATGGCGACTTCGGTTGCCACTGCGGCGGCGGCATCGCGAGGAATCCGGCGGGGCCCACGTGAAATCGGCGGATGCTGTTCGATCTGGGTAATGATGCGACGCATTGCCTCGACTGCGAGCCGAGGATAAGCACCAGCAGCGGTTTCGGCTGAGAGCATGACTGCGTCGGTGCCGTCAAGAATCGCGTTCGCGACATCGCTCGCTTCTGCACGCGTCGGTCTCGGATTCTCGATCATGGACTCGAGCATCTGCGTTGCAGTAATCACCGGTCGTCCCATCAAGTTGGCGAGCGCGATGATCCTCTTCTGCGCACCAGGCACTTCTTCGAACGGTAGCTCGACACCGAGGTCTCCACGCGCGACCATCACGCCGTCGGAGGCCTCGATGATGCTCTCGATGTTTGCGAGTGCGATGTCTTTCTCAATTTTCGCGACAATGAGCAGCGTGCGCGGAATCATTGCGCGAAGCTGCTGGATGTCGGCCGCCTTTCGCACAAAGCTCAGGGCGAGATAATCGATATCGTGATCAACCGCGAAGTGGACATCTTCGATGTCCTTCTCGGTGATCGAGGGAGCGGATACGTGAACGCCCGGGAGATTCAGTCCCTTGTGGGGATTGATGGCACCGCCGTGCAGCACGCGCACACTGACACGCGGTGCGTTCACTTCCATGGCGATGAGCTCGATGAGCCCATCATCGATCAGGATTCGATCACCGACATGAACGTCATCCGCAAGCTGATCGTACGTGATGGGTATCTCGCCCTCCTCTTCGAGACCTTCGTGCACGAGCACGAGATCTTCGCCGGGCTCAACGCGGATCGATCCCGGAATATCTCCGACGCGAATGCGTGGACCCTGAAGGTCCGCGAGAATCGCGATGGGACGATTCAGCTCGTCTGAAAGCCGCCGGAGCAGGGCGATCGTTTCCTCGTGCTGGGCATGAGTGCCATGCGAGAAATTGAGGCGGGCCACGTTCATGCCCGCCTCAATCAATCCCCTGATCGCTTCTTCTGATGCACTCGCCGGCCCGAGCGTGCAGACGATTTTGGTGCGCGGGACGTGCGCTGATGTCACTTCGTCGCGGGCAGTTGGCTCATTTTTTTTTCGATTCCCGACACGAGCGAATCGA
>JBDSPG010000191.1:0-3009 GCA_039912685.1 Longimicrobiales bacterium
GGCGGCATGGGCGGCATGGATTTCTGATCCAGTCCCACCGCTTCGCTTCATCGCAACAAAAAAAGGTCCGCTCACGCGGGCCTTTTTTTTGCGTAGCTCCCAAGTTTCCACTCCAGCGTCCTACGCCACTAGACTCATTGGCGAATTTCCGACGAGGGTGGGGCACGATCAGTGCTCGATAGCGTCGCTACATAGCCGAACTTGGACGGGCCCCAGCGGGCGAACAAACGCGTCCAAGAGACCCTGGGCTTCTACATCCTCGAAACCTGACCAGGCGAGGTGCTTGCGGGGAGTGTTTTAGGCCTAAAACGGCACTTCAACGTAGTGCGCCTTCCAACTTGCAACTCAGGTCTTGCCGACTACATACGACTGTCCGAGGTCAAGCAGCGAGGGTGTATCGCATCGCGCGGGCTGAGTGAGATCAACTCTAATGTTGATTTTAGAGAATTAAACGCGTAGATTGAATTCCTCACTTTCAACGTACAGGTTGATGCAATGGATTCGGTAGTCCGTGTTCCTGAGCAACTGGGCTCGCTGCTGCGTAGTGCGAGACTGGAGAGATCGCTCACGCAATCACAGGTCGCGGAACAGCTAGGGGTGTCCGTCCAGGCAGTATCGAGACTCGAGAAGAACGCGGGCAAGGCCTCATTCGATCGGATACATCAACTCTGCCTGCTATTCGATGTCGAGCTCGTCCTGCGCAGTAAGGGCGTCGGCGTCCCTGCGGTTCGCAATAAGTCCTCGACGGAATGGTGACTGCGCGCGGCAACAGGCTCTCGACACTTGATCTTTGGATGAACGGGATCAGGGTCGGGAGTTGGGAACAGCCAAAGGGGGGGGCGGTACGGCTGCGCTATGACCCCAGCTGGATAGCCTCCGCGCAAGGCCGGCCATTGTCGCTATCACTGCCCTTGACCCCTGAGCCCGCCGCTTTGTCCAGCCAGGCTGTCAGCGCCTACTTCGACAATCTCATTCCAGACAACGAAGCCATTTTGCGACGACTTCGTGAGCGCTTCCACGCGAGGTCCATCTCATCCTTCGACCTGCTGGCTATGGTGGGTCGGGACTGCGCAGGCGCCTTGCAGATCGTTCCAGCGAACGAAAAGCCCGGAGATACTCGAGTAATAGAAGCCGAGGTTCTCAGCGAAGCTGGCGTCGCACGACTGCTGCGCGGAGCCTCCCGGGGGGAGCGCTTCGGATCGATGGATCAGGACGCGTTTCGGCTTTCGCTTGCCGGCGCCCAGGAGAAGACAGCGCTACTCAGGCACGGCGGCAAGTGGTGCCTACCGCGCGGTGCTACTCCGAGTACACACATTTTCAAGCTGCCCCTTGGAGTGATCGGTAATCGCGGCCATGACTACCGCGAGTCAATCGAGAATGAATGGGTCTGTCTTGAGCTCATGCGCGAACTCGGCCATGACGTGGCACGCGCGGAGATAGCGCAATTCGAGGACCAGAGGACCCTAGTCGTAGAGCGGTTCGACCGCAGGTTGTCGACAAGCGGAAAGTTCTGGTTGCGAGTTCCCCAAGAAGACTTCTGCCAAGTGTTTGCGTTGCCGCCTTCGCGCAAATATGAGAGCGAAGGTGGCCCCGGAATCGCATCAATTGTCAAAAAACTGAGAAGCTCGGAGCGCGGTGCGACCGATGTTTTCCGCTTCTTCGAAGCGCAGATCGTTTTCTGGCTTCTGGCGGCGACGGACGGGCACGCAAAAAATTTCAGCATCGAGTTACTGGCAGGCGGGCGGTACCGTTCGACGCCGCTGTATGACGTCATCTCGGCTTATCCGATCATGGGTCGTCGCAACGACCAACTGGATCCGAGAAAGGCGCGACTCGCCATGGCCGCTGTCGGGAAGAGTCCTCACTACAGGCTTCATGAAATTCATCGCTGGCACTGGAACGAGATGTCCCGGCAGCTCAGGATCGCGCCTCCCGCCGGCACACGGTCCATACTGGAACGCATGCCTACTGCGCTCGATCGAGTGGCATCGAAATTGCCTCCCGCCTTTCCAGCGCACGTGTTCGAGAGCATTGATCGCGGTGTGCGTGCCGCACTCCTGAATCTGGCGCGCGAACCGGACGTGCAGGGCGGACGGAAGTAGCCCGGACAGTGACGCATCCGCTGTAGCCCGGCCGTTTCGTGGATTTGCAACCAGGTTGCAATTTGACGGCAGAGGGGTGCGGACCTCATCCTGGATATGCAGGGTCAACTGGAAATCGTCGCGCCAGTTGCGGCCTTCGACTCCGTTGTCGGGCAGCACGGGATCGTTGAAGAAGATCCGGAGCCCGTCGAAATCGGCGCGCAGCCGATCGAGCACGATTATGTTAGGCGCGATCAGCAGGATGTTGCGCGCCAGCCGTGAATCCGTCTCGTAGAGCCGATGGAAGTAGCTCCACGCAATCAGCAGCGCCAGCACCTTGGTCTTGCCTGCACCCGTTGCCATCTTGCAGACGTAGCGCGGCCAGTCTTCCGGAAACATCCCTGCGGAGACCGTGCCGGATGCATCAAAGCGCATGAGGTCGAACTTGTCGCGTGCGCCGCGTACATCGTAGAGCCAGATGACAGTCTCCACCGCCTCGCGCTGCGCGAAGTAGTAGCGGAACTCGCTCGACGTGCCGTGCGCGTCGTCGACGAGATGCGGCTTGTGGAACCACCACAACAACAGCGCTCGGGAAGTGCTCGATACGCCGGGGTAACCGGACTCGCGCCATTCGGCCACTTCCTCGCGGATCTTCGCGACCAGAGGCGGGAGGAGCTTTTCGTAGGCCGTGTTGCGCAGGCTCTCATGCGCTGGAAACCACCGGGTTGCGGGAGCAGGAACGGCGTAGGGCGATGTGGGAAAGTCGGGATGAAGTGCCATCCTTGCGGGCCACCGATTGACAAGTCGCAACTATAGCGAAGGGACCCCGAGGAGGATTGGAGGTTCGAGACGTCCCCAGGTTCGGCGCCGGTCGGGCGGTGCTCAGCGTATTCGAGGTGCCTGGAGTCGTAACGGACAAGCCGACAAT
>JBDSPG010000237.1:0-4195 GCA_039912685.1 Longimicrobiales bacterium
TCACGATGACCTGGACATCGGACAGGTCGGGAATTGCGTCGACGGGCGTGGTGAGCATGGCCCAGACCCCGGCGAGTGTCACAACAAGCGTCGCGATTCCGACGGCGAGGCGATGGGAGACGGACCAGTCGATAATGCGTTTCAACATGATGATTACCTCGGCTTTCGCGCTGGCTTCGGCGCAGGAGTCGTCATACCAGGCATGCCGCGCATGTCGGCGCCCTTCGCATCTGCCGCGTCGGGCGTTTCGTCAACTCGCGTTGCCTTCGATCCTGACCCTTGCATGCCGGCTCCATTACCCACCATGCTGCGCATGACTTCGCCGAGATTGGACTCGGAGTCGATCAGAAACTGAGCGGAGGTCACCACGCGCTGGCCAGCGTCGAGACCGGTGAGCACTTCGGTCAGGTCATTTGCGACGCGACCGATTGTGACGGCATGCGGCATGAGTCTGCCCCTTCCCATGTCCACGAAGACGATGGCGCGCGCACCGGTCTGGATCACGGCGCTGCGCGGTACCGTGAGTGCATCGCGCGTTGGTGTTGTCAGATGGACGGTCGCATACATACCCGGCTTCAGGACGCCGTCCGTGTTCGGCGCGACAATTCGCGCGCGAATTGTTCGCGTCGCCTCCGTTACGGTAGGATAAATGAATGCGACTGCCCCCCTGTATATGCGACCCGGATAGCTGGCCAACTCAAGTGCGGCGTTCGTGCCCACGTTGACCATCCCGGCCTCGGCTTCCCGTAGCTGCACGTCGATCCATACGTCCGAAAGATTTGCAACGCTGTACAGCTCCATGCCGGCCTGGATCGCCTGCCCCAGCACAACCTTCTTTTCCACGACGATGCCCGTGGCCGGGGAATACAGCGTTACGGTGCGGCGTACCTTCCCCGTCCGCAGCACCTCCTCGATCTGCGCGTCCGGCACGTCTAGCAGACGCAATCGCCGTTTGGCCGCTGCAAGCAACTCACCGGACGCAGACGGAACACCGGGTACAACCGCATCGCCGACCGTGCGATCGAGACGGCGGGCGAGCAGCAGCTCTTCCTGTGCCGCGACGAGATCCGCCGAATACACCTCGGCGAGGGGCTGACCGATTCGCACCGGCTGCCCGGCGGCTTTCACATACAGACGCTCGATGAATCCGCCGATCTTCGGAGTAACGGACGCGATCCGGCCTTCGTCGATCATCACGATGCCTGTCGTGCGAACGTCATTGATGAGTGTACGACGCCCAACCGTACCGAATGTGATCCCGAACTGAGAGACCTGCGCAGGACTGACGGTCACAGATCCATCCGTGCTCATGTCCATGCCTGCCATGTCGGAGCCGGATGCCGCCTTCGCTCCCTGTTCAGGTGTTGCGGGCGATCGATGCGTCGATCTGTACCACGCCGTCGCCGCGACAATCACGAGTACCAGCACAATGCCGCTCAAAACAATGCGTCGGCGTGTGAGTGGGTTGGCCATCATTTGATCACCTCCGCGCCGATCATCTGTTCGAGTTTGGCGACGTTGATTGCGAAGTCCGACAGAGCCCGGTAGTACGAGAGCTCGTAGGTAAACGCGGTGTTCTGACTGTCGAGCACGCTGAGGAGGTCCGTGCGGCCGGCCTGATAGCTCGCAAGGCCCGCATCGACTCCGGCTTGCGCCTGTGGCAGGATCGCCTTGGAGTAGATTGCAAGCTGCGTTCGATTGCGATCGATCTCCGCGGCGAGCTTTGAGATCTCTGCGCGTAGTACGTTGACCTGCGCCTGGTGCTCCGCGTGCATCGCGGTGAGCTCGCTCGACGCGTCAGCAACCAGCTTGTCTTCCCTGCTCCGCCGGTGAAGCCGCAACGGTGCACTGACAAGTGCAGTGATCATGTCGGGGCGGCCCTTGCGTTGACCGTACTGCAGCGAGACATCGAAGTCGGGCTTGTATGCGATGCGCGCTGATTCTACGCGCGCGGCCTGTGCGTCGATCATCGCTTCATGGGACCGGAGCGCCGGACTTCGTTCGATCGCCATAGCCTGCAGGTCGAGTACAGATGGTAATGGCGAGTTCGCCGCGCGTGATCCGATTGTGGGAGCGACGAATCTCACTGCTACCGCGTCGCTCGCGACCGCCGCGCGAAGGATGCGCGCCGGTATAGATGGCGTCACGACGACTGCGTCACTCGGCTGGTCGATAACAGCGTTGAGCTGGGCGAGTGCCGCTGTGCGCTGTTCCGCCAGCATATTTGCAGTTTCGGAGAGTTGTGCCGATTCGACCCGCGCCTTCAGCACATCCTGCTGGCCGCTCGTCCCTGCACTGTAACGCGTTTCCGTCACTCGCACGATCGTCGCGAGAACGGCACTCGAGCGTTCCGTGATGCCGATTGCGTGGTCGAGGTAGGACAGTTCGTAGTACGGCTCTTTCGCGCTCCGTGTTATGTCGATCCTCGTTGTTTCCACCTCGGCCTGCGCAGCCTTCGCCTCCATCTCAGCAATACGCCTGAGTGCCGGCAGCTTGCCGGGATAGATAAATGTTTGCGTAACCCCGATCATCTTCATCGTCATCATGTCGGGAAGTGAAGGCATCCCTGCGGTGGATCCGGTTGATGCAGACGCTTCCGCCTTCATTGATCCGAGGGGTTGACTGACGAGACCCGCCATGATCATCGGGTCCGGTGCAACGCCCGATGGCCGAATGCGAGCCTGTGCCGCGGCGAGGCGTGACTCGGCAACCCGCAGTACGGGACTTACCAGTAGCGCGTGCCGGACGATCGCATCAACGTCGTCGGCAAGGACTGTGTCGCGCGCAGCGCCAGTCTGCGCATAGGAACATGCCGGCAGTGCGATCATTACGAACGCGATAGTGAGCGCGACAGTCACTGATGAGTGAACGCGAACAAACATGGAAACCGTCCTTGTCGGGTGCAGCATGAGTCCACGTCGCATCCAGGCACGCGCGCATGATGCGCGAGCGCATGTTCCAACCGCGCGTTGTTCAACGGGTGGTGTGATGCGACAACATAGATGTCGAGTGGAGCTACGCTTGGGGCGGGCGCGGTTCGGGCGTGCGGGTGAGGGCTGACAACATAGGGGCGTATGCGGACTCGGCATGAACCGACCGTTCAGCCGGCTCGACGAGGATTACGGGAACCGCCGTGACGGCTGCCGAAGCACATGGGGCCGTGGACTGGCAGCCGTCGGGCGGCCACGGCAGCTGGCATGGACTCTCCCCCTGACCGGCGGGACCCGTTGCCTGATTCGAAGACATTTGCATTCCCGGCATGGAGGCCATGCTGACCACGCCCGCCATAGCAGGGCCATCCGAGACCCGGCCGCATGCGCTCGCGCCGCCCACCGCTACCGGGTGGAGGAGCAAAACGACCAGCGTCGAATTGACGATGCGGCGGCGGATGCGGAGACCCATGTTTCAATCATAGTCCCGACTGGACGGGGACGGTAGAGGGCGGATCCTTACGGGCGTGTGGTCATTTACCTGACGCGCCTGCACATGAGATCGATCATCTCGTTGAGCATCAGCTCAGGGCGTGTACCGCTCTGCACTAGCTGATCAGACGCCGCCGGCAGCAACCGCGAGGAGTGCCTCGATCTTGCCAATGAGACGGTCGAAGTCGATTGGTTTGGTGTCATAGTCGTCGCACCCGGCTTCAAGCGCGCGCTCCCGGTCACCCGACATGGCGTGCGCAGTCAATGCGATCACTGGGACCTTCGCGAGCGCCTCATCCGCTTTGATCTCGCGCGTAGCCGTCCAGCCATCCTTCACCGGCAGGCTCATGTCCATGAGGATCAGGTTGGGCCGCTCGCTGGTCGCGGACTTCACGCCTTCCTCACCATCTACCGCAATTACCACTTCATAGCCACGCCGCGTCAAACGACGCGAGAGCATGTCACGATTGTTTTCATTGTCTTCGACGAGCAGAATCTTCGGCATGAATGCGTATCTTTCGAGATGGTTGATCAGGATCCGCCCGCTACGACCGGCCGGGTGCTCGCACCGACAAGACGACGCACTTCTGCAAGTACATCGGTTCCAGCTTGTTCGCCCTTCTGGAATACACGCGATACGCCCTCGAGGCGCACGCGATCTTCGTGTGTCAACGTCTTCGCCGTAAGCACGATCACCGGGATCGAGCGCCACGCCGCTGTATGACGTACTTCCTCGACGAATGCAAAGCCATCCATTTCCGGCATCATCAGAT
>JBDSPG010000248.1:0-5624 GCA_039912685.1 Longimicrobiales bacterium
GTGATGGCGCGCACGCCGGCAAGACCGGGGAGCAAGCGTCGCGGCATCACCGCATTCATCGTCGAGTGTGACTGGGACGGCGTCGAGGTCGTGAACCGCCTCGACTTTATGGGTCTCAAGGGCATCGAGAACGGTGTGATCCGCTTCACGAACGTGCGCGTGCCACGCGAGAACATCATCTGGGGTGAAGGCCTCGGACTCAAGCTCGCACTGACAACACTCAACACCGGCCGTCTCACGATTCCTGCAACCACGGCAATGGCCGCGAAGTGGAGTGTGAAAGTTGCGCGCGAGTATGCTGCAACGCGCGAGCAGTGGGGCGCGCCCGTCGGCAAGCACGACGCGGTTGCGCAGATTCTCGGCCGCATGACGGCGACAGCATTCGCGTTGGAAGCCGTGAACGATCTCGCCGCCGGCCTCTCCGATCAGGGCAAGTCCGATATCCGCCTCGAGGCCGCGATCGCGAAGATGTTCAATTCCGAGGGTGCGTGGCGCGTCATTGACGACTGCATGCAGATTCGCGGCGGCCGCGGTTATGAGACATCGGCTTCGCTTGCATCGCGTGGTGAAGAACCGATTCCCGTCGAACGTGTGATGCGGGACCTGCGTATCAACCTGATCTTCGAGGGATCCAGCGAAATCATGCGCCTGTTCATTGCGCGTGAAGCAGTCGATCCGCATCTGCAGCGCGCTGGTGCAATGGCGGATCCGGATTCTGCGATCGGTGACAAGGTCAAGGGCGCTCTCAATCTCGGTGCACACCTTGCCGGATGGGTTCCCGGTCTCATGCTCGGCAAAGGACGCGTCCCCGGCACGTTCGGGGACTACGGTCCGCTCGCAGGACATCTGCGCTTTGTCGAACGTGCTGCACGCAAGCTCGCGCGCTCCATATTCTACGCAATGGTGCGCTTCGGACCGAAGCTCGAGAAACGACAGGCCGTGCTCTTCCGCATGGTCGATGTCGGCGCAGAGCTCTTTGCCATGGCGGCCGTCTGCGTGCACGCGAACGCGATGGTAAAAAAGGATCCCAGCGACCGCGGACCGCAACGTGTTGCGGATCTCTTCTGCCGTCATGCGCGCAACCGCGTGAAGCGCAGCTTCCACGACATGTTCGAGAACCATGATGTCATCACGTACCGCGTCGCACAGGAAGTGCTCAACGGCAAGCATGCCTGGCTCGAGCGTGATATTCCCGATCTGATGTAGTGTTACTCGAGAAGGTCGCGCTCCCCGCGCGCGACCTCCCGTACCCACATCTGGTAATCGATCGCCGCGGCCAGCGCCGCCTCGATGCTCCGCACTACATCCGGCTCACTCACTTCTGAGCGCGCTCGATCCACCAGCCGTGCATCGAGATAGAACGTGAACGGCGTGCGACTGTTGCGCGTTCTCGCAGTCCGTTCCTCCAGCTTCAGCTCCCCCATGCGTGTCTCCTAACATCAGTTCGTCCTGTGTACGTTGCTTCTCATCCACACACTGCTCGCAGGACTGGGGCACTTCCATGGCGATCGAGGTCTTTTTTTGACTGCGCGGATTCGGCGGCAGAGAGGATCCCGCAGAACCGCGGGGGGTACTTCAGCGCACTCAAGGAGAGACTCATGGCCGGGAATCGGAAACAGCTCATCGTCGTCGGAGATCGGGTTCTTATCAAACCCGAAGAGGGTGACGACCGTACGCGAGTCGGTCTCTATCTGCCTGCGACTGCGATCGACAATCAGGCCGTACAGACGGGCACCGTCGTCGCAACCGGCCCGGGCACGCCCGTCTCTGCGCCGACCGAGCTCGGTGATGAGCCTTGGAAGATGGGGAACGATCACGGCGAGCCGCGTTACATGCCTATGCAGGCGCGTATCGGCGACTTCGCGATCTTCTTCCGCAAAGCCGCCGTCGAGATCTCCTTCGAGGACAACAAGTACCTCGTGGTGCCGCAGGCCGCGATCCTCGGCCTAGTCCGTGACATCCCGCCCGAAGACGTCGACTGGTAGAGCTGCCCCGTGAATGACATCGGTTCGAACTACATGATTCGCGCGGCGGCCCATGGCGGGCTCGTTCGTGCGCTTGCGGTCAATGCGACGTCGGTTGTGGAGGCGCTTCGTCAGCGCCACGACACACTCCCGTCGGCCACCGCAGCTCTCGGGCGTCTCGCCACGGGCGCGCTCCTCTTCGGCGCAGTCCTCAAGGACGAGGACCAGCTCGTGACGATCCGGATCCAGGGCGATGGCCCGGGCGGAACGCTGCTCGCCAGTGCCAACGGCCGCGGCGAGGTCCGTGGGTTGATCCAGAACCCGCAACCCGACATCGAGGAGAACCGGGAGGGGAAGCTCAATGTGAGGGGCGTAGTCGGTACTTCGGGTCATGTCACCGTCACGAAGGATCTCGGCATGAAGCAGCCCTACGCCGGCACTGTCGAGATCGTGTCCGGTGAGGTCGGTGAGGACCTCGCGTACTATCTCGCGACCAGTGAGCAGATCCCGTCCGCCGTAGGCATTGGCGTCTTCGTCGAAACGGATGGCACTGTCGCGGCCGCCGGCGGCTACATGGTTCAGATCTTCGCGGGTGTGCCCGAGGCCGCCGTGGCCGAGATCGAACGCGTAATCAGCACGCTGCCGCACCCGACCGCAATGATCCGCAACGGCGACACCCCCGAGCAAATCCTGACCCGCATCTTCGGCGAGGATTTCGAGATCCTCGAGCGCACGCCAGTCAGTTTCGCCTGCCCTTGCTCGCGCGAGCGCGCCGAAAAAGCCCTGGGGCTGCTGGGTGTCGACGAGATCGAGGCCATGATCGCCGATTCCGACGGCAAACCTACCGAGCTCAAGTGCGAGTTCTGCACGGAAACCTACATTTTTTCGAATGACGACCTGGCCAGCCTCGCCACTATGCCGTCGCAAGAAGATTTTGGAGACGACGTCTAAGTCACTTTTCTGCAACAAGTTGCGGTGGTATGCGCAAAAAGTGGCCGATTGCGTGTCCACGCCCCTGAGCGGTATTCCAGCACCCGTCGTAACCCGCTCGGACTCAACGAGTTAACAGGGCTATTGCATCATCTCTGGGAAGGTCCGACATTTGGCCTTCATACAGAACCCAAATTTATTCGGTGGCGATGATGCATTCCCGCAGGAAAACTGATTCCGACTCGCCCGTCGTTCGTACGGGTTTCGCGGAGGAGCTCGAGAAGTGGAAGAGGCGCGCGCGGGCGCTGCCCCTGGCCGCTCCGATACTCCTGCTCGCAGGTTTCGGTGTCGGTAACCTGACGAATCGCGCCCTCGAGCTTCCGGCCGGCACGCCGGTTCGCGCACCCTCCGCCAATCATGTTCCTCGCGTCCGCATCGATGCGCTCAGCCGCATGATGTCGAAACTGCAGAAGGACGGCACCAAGACAGTCTCGTACGTCACCACATACAAGAACGATGTCGCACCAGTTGAGCAGGTATTGCGTCGTCGTGGCGTGTCTCGGACGACAGCGCGCAAGGTTGCGTGGCCGCTTGTCGAGAACGCGAACAAGCACAACATGGAACCGGCAACGCTGGTTTCCATCATGCTTATGGAGAGTGATGGCATTCCGTCGGCGCGCAGCTCGGTTGGTGCGCGTGGCCTGATGCAGGTGATGCCCTTCTGGGCGGGCAAGTGGCGCGGCTGCGGATCGGATCTCTATGACATCGAGGACAATCTGTGCAACGGCAGCAACATCCTCGCAATGTATATGCGCGATAAGGGCGACGAACGGAAAGCGTTGCTCGGCTACAACGGATGCGTCAACGGTACGAATACGCCGGGCTGCCACAGCTACCCCGACAAGTTCACGCGATTGAAGACGCAGGTTACACGCGAAATCAACGCGGCAAAGAGCAAACCCTCCATTCAGCAGTAGTCACTTCACTCGCCGGACGACTCTACATCTTGCGCGATGACAGCTCGCTAAGCAACGCGGCCGCGGCGTGCATTCCCTTCTCATAGTTTTCAACGCTCATCCACTCGTCCGGAGCGTGCGCGTTCTCGCCCGGCAAGCCGAACCCCATCAACAGCACGGGTGCCCCAAGCACTTTCTCAAACTCCGAGACGATCGGGATCGACCCGCCCTCTCCTGCGTACACGGTCTTGCCGCCGTACGCCTGCTCGAGGGCCCTTGCAGCCGCGTCGTACAGCGAGCCCTCGATCTTTGCACGCCACGGCATGCCGCCATGCATTTCGATGACGCGCACAGTAACACCCTCGGGCGCCACCTTCTCCACGTGCTTCAACAGGAGATCATGCACGCGCTGCGGGTTCTGGTTTGGAACCAGACGAAAACTCACCTTCGCCATGGCCTTCGCAGGCAGAACGGTCTTTGACCCTTCCCCGGTGTATCCGGAAAGCAGGCCGTTGACCTCGCACGTCGGACGGATCCACACGCGCTCGAGCGTTGTGTATCCCTTTTCACCCACGAGCGACGGCGATCCGGTGTCGTCGAGGAATACCTGGTCCTCGACCGGGACGCGCTTGAAGCTCTCGCGGAATTCCGGCGCGGGGTCGACGTCATCATAGAAACCGTCGATCGCGATGTGCCAGTTGTCATCGTGAAACGAAGTGATGATGTGTGCGAGCGCTGTTGCAGGATTCAACACGGCGCCGCCGTAACTGCCGGAATGCAGATCACCTTTCGATCCCTGCACGTGGATCTCGAAGTACGCGAGTCCTCGCAATGATGCGCCAATCGTGGGCAGACCGGGTGCAGCCATGGTCGTGTCCGAGATGATGATCGCATCGCACGTCAGGCGCTCCTTGTGCTGTGTCACGAAGGGCATGAGGTTCGCGCTGCCGATTTCTTCTTCGCCCTCCGCGAGCACAATGACGTTCACCGGCAATGTGCCATTCGCCTGCAGGTGCGATTCGATTGCCTTGATGTGCAGATACAGCTGGCCCTTGTCATCGACGGAGCCTCGCGCGTAGATCCTGCCATCACGCACGACTGGCTCGAAGGGCGGGCTCGTCCACAGGTCGAGTGGTTCCGGTGGCTGGACATCATAATGACCATAGATCAGAACCGTCGGCGCATCGGCACCCGCGTTGCGCCACTCACCGAGAACCACGGGATGACCCGCCGTATCATGCTGCGAGACCTCGAGTCCTGCAGCGGTCATTTTTTCTACGAGCCATTCCGCGGTCCGTCGTACGTCTTCCCTGCTCTCGCTTGCTGCGCTGATGCTGGGAAGTCGCAGGAAATCGAAGAGCTCGGCAAGGTGACGTTCGCGATTGCGATCGATGTAGTCGTGCACGGCGCTGGCTGTCGCCATTTCATGCCTCCGGGTCGTTGGGTGCATCCGTGATGTACGCCGCAATCTGCGCGGGCAGGTCGCGATGCGTAACTTTTTCAGCCGCGGCCATCGGCTCGACGGCGCTCAGGGTGTGCAAAAACAGTGTTTCACCTACCGCTGTGAGCGGGTCGGCGAGGAACGCGGCGGCCGACTTCGCGGTGTACGTCGCATCGAGCGCAATGCCTGCTTCGCCGAACCATCGAACTGCCGCCGCGCCCGCAGCGGTCTGCCGTCCGTATCCTTCGCCGATCTGGTCATGCAGGAATGTGACGCCTGCGATGACATCGCCGACAGCGGGCGTCGCCACGCCCGCTCGTGCCAGCAGTCCAG
>JBDSPG010000371.1:0-2834 GCA_039912685.1 Longimicrobiales bacterium
AGGATACTACGCTGACCGTGGCAATGGCCGATCCGCTCGATTTCGAAACTATCTCGGCGGTGCGCGGCTTCTGCGGCCTGAAAATCTCGACCACGCTCGCGCCCGAGCAGGAGATCCTGGACGCGATCGACAAGTATTACGGTGAGACCGAGAAGCAGCCTCTCGATACCGAAGTTGAGTCAGCGCAGGCGGGCGAGGACCTGGAGCATTTGCGCGATATGGCGAGCGAGGCGCCGGTCATCCGGCTGGTCAACGCCATGATCGCTCTTGCCGTTGAGAAGCGCGCGAGCGACATCCATATCGAGCCGTTCGAGAAGGAATTCCGTGTCCGGTACCGCGTCGATGGCGTCCTGTTTAACCAGGAGCAGCCGCCGCGCGAAATGAAGGCGGCCATCGTTTCGCGCTTGAAGCTGATGGCCAAGCTCAACATCGCCGAGCGCCGGCTGCCACAGGACGGCCGCATTAAGATCAAGACACTCGGGCGGGAAGTCGACCTGCGCGTCTCGACACTGCCCACTCTCTACGGCGAAAGCGTGGTCATGCGTCTGCTCGACCGCTCTGCGGGCGATTTCTACGATCTGCGGCGGCTCGGATTCGACACCAACTTCCTCGAACGCATGGAGCATTACACCTCGCTCCCACACGGCATTTTCCTTGTGACCGGTCCGACCGGGAGTGGCAAATCGACGACGCTTTATTCGGCGTTGAAACGCATCAACATCCCCGACAAGAAGATCATCACGATCGAAGATCCGGTGGAATACCAGATGGACGGGATCAACCAGATACACGTCAATCCGCAGATCGGGCTTACCTTCGCCGCTGGATTGCGGCACATCGTCCGCCAGGATCCGGATGTAATCATGGTCGGGGAAATCCGCGATCGCGAGACGGCCGACATCGCCATTCGCGCCGCGCTCACCGGACACCTGGTGTTCTCGACGCTTCACACCAACGATGCGCCGAGCGCCATCACGCGGCTTACGGATATGGGAGTCGAGAATTATCTGATCACGTCATCGCTGGTGTCGGTGCTGGCGCAGCGTTTGGTGCGGCTGATCTGTCCGCACTGCAAGATTCCGGCCGGTACGCGGACCGCGCCCGATGGACAGACAGTCCAGTGCTTCCGCGGCGCGGGATGCGAGAGCTGCTCGGGCACCGGATACACTTCGCGCGTGGGGATCTTCGAACTCATGGAGATGAACGAAGAGATCCGGAAGATCATTATGGATAACGGCGACGCCTCGGAAATCACCGCCGCAGCCAAGCGCAACGGCATGAGCAGCCTTCGTGAGGATGGCTGGATGAAAGTCGGGGCCGGTGTTACGACGGCCGATGAAGTGATACGGGTCACGCAGGAGTTTTAGGGCGAGCATGTCGAGCTTCTACTTCAAGGCGGTTGCGGCGGACGGCAAGCTTCGCACCGGAAGTCTTAGCGGCGAGAGCGATAAGGCTGTCGCGCGCGAGCTCCGAAAGCAGGGGCTGACCCCGGTCTATGTGGGAGTCGAGCAGAAGAAAGGGTTCGAGCTCACTCTGCCCGAATTCACACGCGGCCGCCATCGCGACATTCTCTTTTTCACGCAGGAGCTTTCGACGCTCCTCAACGCGGGCGTGCCGCTTGATCGCGCCCTCACTATCACGGCCGAGTTGACTGAGCACGTAAAGTTTCGCGCCGTCGTTCTCGACGTCCTGCGATTGCTCAAGGGTGGAAAGTCGCTCGCCGACAGCCTGGCCGGACATCCGAAATACTTCGGCGATCTGTACGTCAACATGGTGCGGGCGGGTGAAGCCGGAGGGGCGCTCGCGGCAGTGTTCGACCGGTTGGCGGAGTTCGAGCGGTCGCGCGATGAGTTGCGTGGATATATTATCTCTTCGATGACGTATCCAGGCTTGCTCGTGCTGGTCGGCCTGGCCTCGGTGCTGGTGCTGCTGAATTTCGTGGTGCCGCGATTTGCGTCCGTGTTCGAGGAATCGCGGATGAAAATTCCGCTGCCGACCCAGATCATGCTGGACGCGAGCAAGGTCGTGCAGGATTACTGGCTGATCGGCACGATTGCCGTGGTCTGCCTGGGGCTTGGTTTTAGAGCCTACATTAAGTCCGACGCCGGGAAGATGTGGTGGGATTCGCTACTGCTCAAGATCCCGCTGCTCGGCGACGCGGTGCGGAAAGCGGAAACAGCGAGATTCGCGCGCGCCATGTCGACGCTGGTGGCCAACAGCGTGCCGCTGGTGCAATCCATTAACATTGCAGCGGCTATCCTGAACAACAGGAAGATGGCCGGATCGCTGGAAGGCGTGTCGCTGGGTGTGAAACGCGGCGAAGGCATTGCCGCTCCGTTGCGTCGATCGGGGGCCTTTCCGCCCCTGGCCGGGCATCTGCTGAGCGTCGGCGAAGAAACGGGTAGACTCGACCAGATGTTCGCCCGCATGGCCGACATCTACGAAGCCGATACGAAAACAGCGATCAAACGGTTCACGTCGTTGTTCGAGCCGATGGTGATTCTGGTTATGGGGCTGATGGTGGGCGGCCTGATTTTGAGCATGCTGCTGGCGATCACCAGCATTAACGAAGTGGCGGTGTAAACGATGACTACTCAGAAGCAGAGAAGAAACAACGCGGGCGTGACGCTGATCGAAATGCTGGTCGTGGTCACGATCATCGCCCTATTTGCGACGCTTGTAGCGCCAGGCATGTTCAAGCAGGGTGACAAGGCCAAAATGGTTGCCGCGCGCGTCCAGATCAATAACTTTGAGCAGGCGCTGACGCAGTACAAGCTGAATACGGGACTATTCCCGTCGACCGAGCAGGGACTCGAGGCGTTGCGCGTCAAGCC
>JBDSPG010000340.1:0-2775 GCA_039912685.1 Longimicrobiales bacterium
GGGGTACGCGCGGCTCGTTGCCGAGTCCCGGGAAGCATACGTTCCGATACGGTGGCAACACATCGTGTCTCGAGGTGCGGGCCGACAACCGAGTTCTGATCTTTGATGCGGGCAGCGGCATCCGACACCTGGGCGACGTTCTGGTGCGCAATGGCGAAGTCGCGGCCGAGCTGTTCCTCAGTCATTTCCACTGGGACCACATCCAGGGCCTGCCGTTCTTTCGTCCGCTCTACACACCGGAGACGACGATGCGCGTGCACGGCCCACGACAGGGCACGTCGGATGTGCAGAGTCTGATCGCCGGCCAGATGGGGCCTATCTACTTTCCGGTACCGTTCGAGGCGCTTTCCGCAAAACTCGACTTCAGCGACCTGGATGCAACGCCGGTCATGGTCGGGAATGCGCAGGTCACGCCGCATCGCGTTCGTCATCCAATGAACACGTATGGGTTCCGTGTCCGGAACGGCGATTCCGCGATTGCGTACATCCCGGACAATGAGCTGGTCGGCGGACACTACGATATGCCGCACGGATGGTATGAGTCGCTGTGTTCGTTTCTGGAGGGCGTCGATGTGCTGGTACATGACGCCATGTTCACGAATGAAGAGTACCAGAAATTCGCGGGCTGGGGGCACAGCACGTTTCGCGATGCAGTTCGCCTGGCCGAAGACGCGGGTGTAGGGCGCCTTCTTCTGTTTCACCACTCGCCCGAGAGAACGGACGCAGCACTCGATCGCATTGTCGAAGAGCTGCGGAACGACATCGAGCGTCGCAACTCCGGCCTGCAGCTTGCTGTTGCGTCTGAGGGCGAAGACATCCTCTTCGAGGAGTAGATACCGTGAAGATTCGACAGCTGATCCTGCTTGGCAGCTCCGCGCTGCTCGTCGCATTCATGCCGCACCGCAGCACTGCCCCGACGAAGTGGGGTGTGTTTATCGGCATCAGCGATTACCGTAATTTTGGTCCGGAGATCGGTGGTGACCTGCCTGGCGCTGCGTGGGATGCTCGTCGCATGCGTGATGCCGCGGTAGAACTCCGCGGATTTCCGTCGGATCATGTAAGACTGATCCTCGACACGGCCGCGACGAAAGCGCGCATCATGCGCGAAATCACGCAATGGCTGCCGTCGGTCGTGAAGGATGGCGACGAAGTGTTGATCTTCTTTGCGGGTCACGGCTCGCAGGAGTGGGACACGAACGGCGACGAATCGGATGGCCTCGATGAGACGATCTGTCCGACCGACGTCATGAAGGGTGACACGCGCGCGGACATCGCGGACGACGAGCTGGAGCAGTGGCTGTCCCAGGTACCGACGCGCAACATGAAAGTGATCCTCGACAATTGTCACGCGGGGAGCGGCACGCGCGCGGTCACACCGTTCGCGCGTCCTCGGTCACTCGCGCGCACCGTCGCGATCGATGTGCCGAAGCCGTCGAACGCATCGGCCCCGAGCTCACAGCCCGGTGGACCATCCGCGATCAATGCGGCGGGCTGGGAAGAGTTCGCGGCCGCGCAGGCGGATGAAGTTGCGGTCGATGCGGAGTGGCCCGGTGAGAACGGCGCGCCCGCGATGTATGGCGGCGCATTCACCACTTCGTTTGTTCGCAACCTCTGGAAAGTTTCGCGCCGCACGAGCTACAAGGATGTCTTCGACATCACGGTCGAGGACATGAAGCGTGAGCGTTTCGCGCAGAAGCCGGTGTTCACAGCGAACCGTAACCCGGATGCGGCCGTTGCGAGCATGCCTGACGACGGGACGGACGATGGGTTCGTTCCAGTCATGTCCGCAGCCGGCACAACCGTGCAGCTGGCGGGCGGTGCTGCGGCCGGAATTACCAACGGCTCGTTGTACGACGCTGGCGGCACAACACTGCGTGTGACTGCGGTGAAGAGCAACGGTGCGACTGCGTCGATCGTGCGCGGTGCTCCGCCGCGCGCCGGCACACCCGCTCGTTTGACTGCATACGCGTATCCGCGGGCTGTACTCAAGGTGTCGGTTGCGGACCTCGATCCCGCCACACGCGCCGCGATCAGTGCAGCCGTAACGGGAACGCCTGGCCTCGCGCTTGTGACACAGCCGCGCGACTTCGCACATCTCATCATCCGCCCGAGCCCCGATGGCTACTCGGTGATCGGTCTCGATGGTGCGAAACGGCATGAAGTGAAGGGCCGTCGTGCTGAGGCCGCTCCCGAGATTGCGAAGGTGCTGCGCAACGAGGCTGGCACGAACGTGCTCGCCGCACTCGACAATCCGGCGCAATCGAAGCCGCTCGCATTCTCGTTCGCGGGAAACCGTTCGGACTTCCATGAAGACGATCCCATCGTATTCACCCTGACGTCGCCTGCAGCAGGTTACCTGACGATTGTCGATCTCGGTACGGACGGCGCGATTACAGTTCTGTATCCGTCGGACGGTCAGAGCAACCATGTGAAGGCTGGGCAGGCGGTACGTCTTCCCCCGGAGAAGAGCTTCTATGCGCAGAAGCCGTTCGGTCGCGGCATTGTGCGCGCGTTCGTCACGCAGAAGCCGATGAGCCTCCGTCACACAGGCGATGGGGCCGGCGATGCGAAAGCGGTGGCTGCAGCACTACGCACTGCGGCAGGCGCAACAACGCCCGTCGCAGCGATGCCCGTGAACAACTGGAGCACAGCAGCGCTGGTTTACACGATCGAAAAGAAGTAGTTCTGTAGCAATGAAGTTTCGCCGTTTCGCCGTTGCAGGCGCGATCGCTGCCGCGTCGGCCGCGGTTGCATTCATACTCGCGAACGCGACCG
>JBDSPG010000054.1:0-7111 GCA_039912685.1 Longimicrobiales bacterium
TCCTCTAGAGACTCGATCAGGGCGCGGCCACGTTACAACGAATTAAGCGGGGGCGCTCCGCGCCCCCATGGGATGACTACGCCCTATTGACTACGCCCTTTCTAAGGGTGTTATTATTTATGCAGCCACGAGCGGATGCGGCTGCGCAACCGGATCAGACACCCCGAGCTGTTTCAGCATGTTATAGTGTGACTTGATCGCTGCACGCAGCGTGGGCGCATTGTTGTACGGCACGCCAGTTTCCTCGGCCACTTCCTGGATGATCTTCGCGATCGCCGGGTAGTGGATCGAGCAGACCTGCGGGAAGAGGTGGTGCTCGATCTGGTAGTTCAGGCCGCCGATGTACCAGGACAGAACCTTGTTCCCATGCGCGAAGTCGGCCGTGGTCTCCATCTCGTGGATCACCCACTGATTGTCAATGTTGCCCTGCACGTCCGGCACCGGATACTCCGTGCCTTCCACAACGTGTGCGAGCTGGAAGATGACGCCGAGGATCGTGCCGGCCACGAGATGCATGGCAACGAACCCGATCACGTACTGCCACCACGCGATGTCGAGGATGAGCAGCGGCAGGATGATCATGTACAGGTAGCAGAACAGCTTCGTCCAGATCAGGTTCACCCACTCGGAGCGCGGGTGCTTCTTGTCCTTGTACGGGCCAAGGTCTTTCTTGAGGAACTGCTGGTAGTCCTTTACGAAGATCCAGTTGATCGTGGCCATGCTGTATGCCGCGAATCCATAGAGGTGCTGATACCGGTGGAACCATTTCCGGTCGGCGCCAGGCGACAGGCGCAGGAGTGGTGACACCGTCAGGTCTTCGTCAATGCCGTGGATGTTCGTGTATGTGTGATGAATCACGTTGTGCGTGATCTTCCACATGTACCCGTTCGCACCACTCAGGTCGAATGTGAAGCCGAGCATGCGGTTGATGCGCGGGCTCGATGAGTAGCCGCCATGCAGCGCATCATGCGCAATCGAGAAGCCGATACCCGCCATGGCCACGCCCATCACCATCGCAAGTCCGAGCATCTGCCACGGTGTGAAGCGATTGCTCATGATCATCAAATATGAGCCAATGGCCACGCTCAGGATGATGATCGTCTTCAGCACCATCGTGTAGTCCGCCTTCTGAGACTTGCCTGTCGTCTCGAAGTAGGCGGCCACTCGGGTCTTGGTGTCTTCGACGAATCGTGTGGCGTCTCGCTTGGCGAACCGGATTCGGGTTACAGCCATTTCCGCAGCTCCGCTTCTTATATGATGTGCGGTGGTGGAATCTTCCAATTTAATACAGAACCGCCTCCACCGCCACAATTACGTTGCCACGGTGGTCTCCGTAAGCCATTGCCTGACAACCACTTACGTAACCGTGTCCGGCGCCGTGTGACCAAATCCCGCTCTGTCCCTTCGACTTTTCGGGCGTTCCCCGTTGCCACGGCGACGGGTGGGGCTGACTATAGATCCTCGAACTTCACCGATGGAGAACTACAGATGCGGATCCCACAGATCGTTCGAGCCCCACTTCTCTTCAGCCTGATGCTGACTGCCGTGCCCCCGGTCGCGGCCCAGCAGGCGGTAAATCTATCGGACGCCGTCGCGTTGCGCGGCATCGGTCCGACCCGGCAGAGCGGCCGTTTCGTGGAGTTCGCGGTTGTCGAGTCACGCCCGCAGGTGGTGTACGGGGCGACGGGATCGGGCGGTCTGTGGAAGACGGAAAACCATGGCCTCACCTGGCGCCCGCTGTTCGACAACGAGGCCGTGATCTCGCTGGGCGCGGTAGCTGTGGCGCAGAGTCGTCCGGATGTGGTGTACGTCGGCACTGGCGAGGGCAACAACTCGCGCAGCACATACTGGGGCAACGGCGTCTACAGGTCGATCGATGGCGGCAAGACGTGGGCGAATGTCGGGCTCCCGAATTCCGGCCACATCGGCCGCATCATCGTGCACCCGACGAACCCCGACATCGCGTACGTCGCAGCGCTCGGGCATCTGTATTCGGAGAATCCGGATCGTGGGCTTTACATGACGACGGATGGTGGCAAGACGTGGACGAAGACACTCGATCATAAAGTAGACGACCGCTCGATCGGTGTTGTCGACGTGACCATGGATCCATCGAATCCGCAGGTGATGTATGCGTCGACGTATGACAAGGTTCGTCGTCCGTGGACGTTCGGCGAGGGTGGTCCAGGCAGTGGCGTGCACAAGAGCACGGATGGTGGCCGCACGTGGAAGCAGTTGACGGATGGTCTGCCGACGGGATTGCTCGGCCGCATTGGCGTCGCGGTGGCACGCAGCGCACCGTCGACTGTATACGCGATCATCGAGAACGTGAATGCCGACAGCATTGCACCGGAGGAACGGCGCCGTCGTCTCGCGCTCGGCTTCGGTGACTGCTCCAAGGGTGATGAGTTGTATCGCTCGGATGACGCAGGCGGCTCGTGGAAGCGCGTTGCGCCCGCAACGAACCCACCCATCGCGCAGGGTTGTCCCGGTGCGCCGGCGCCTGTTCAAGGCGGACGCGCGGGCGGTGGTGGCGGCGCTGGTGGCGGCGGTGGTGGCGGCGGCGGTGGTGGCGGCGGCGGACGCGGCGGTTTTTCAGGCGGCAATCCGCCGTACTACTACGGTCAGGTCCGTGTCGATCCGAATGACAAGGAACACGTCTACATCCTGAGTGTCGGTGTGACGCACAGCACGGATGGCGGCAAGGCGTGGTCCGGTCCATTCAATTTCGGCGGGGACAATCACGCACTGTGGATCAATCCGAATGACAGCAAGCACATGCTGCTCGGTTACGATCACGGCATGGGTGTGACGTTCGACGGCGGCCTGAACTGGTACCATCCGGACAACCTGCCGCTTGCACAGCTGTACTCGGTCGGCTTCGACATGGACGTGCCGTACAACGTGTATGCGGGCATCCAAGACAACGGCTCAGTGAAGGGTCCCGGCACGCGGCGCGGTGGACGCGCGATTCCGTTCGAGGACTGGTTCACTACCGGCGGCGGTGACGGCATGTACAATGTTGTCGATCACACGGACAGCCGCTGGCTCTACAACGAGAGTCAGTTCGGCGCGATTCAGCGTGTCGACCAGGTGACGGGCGTATCGAAGGGCATCGGTTATCGGCGGCCCGCAGGTCAGCCCGCACTCCGCTACAACTGGAACGCACCGATCATGGTGTCACCGCACAACGGTGAGATGGTCTATCACGCCGGCAATGTTCTGCTTCGTTCGACGAACCGCGGCGAGAGCTGGACCGAGATCAGTCCGGACCTCACGGTCAACGATTCGTCGAGACGCAACGGCACCGGCAACATCCAGTATGCGACGATCAGCACCCTTGATGAGTCCGTCATCATCCCGGGCCTCCTGTGGGTCGGCACGGATGACGGCAATGTGCAGGTCTCGCGTGATGCCGGGAAAAACTGGACGAATGTTCGTGCAAACATCAAGGACCATCCCGGCTACTGGGTGAGTCGCGTCATTGCTTCGCATCACGATCCCGCCGTCGCATACGTGAGCGTTACGGGTCTGCGTAATGATGACTTCCGCCCGTTCATATGGAAGACGACGGATAACGGCGTCACGTGGACGTCAATTGCAGGCAATCTCCCCACGGGATCCGTGAACGTGATCCGTGAAGACGCGCGCAACCCGAATCTTCTGTTCGCCGGTACGGACGTGGGCCTGTATGCATCGATCGATGGCGGCCGCAGCTGGACGCGCATGAAGAATGGCATGCCGATGAACCCGATCCATGATGTGCAGATCCATCCGCGCGACAACGAGATCATCGTCGGCACGCATGGCCGCGGCATCTACATCGGTGACATCGCGCCGCTGCAGCAGATCACGCCCTCCGTGCTGGCTGAGAGCGCGCATCTCTTCGACCCACAGTCCGTCGTGCAGTGGGGACCGCAGCCGCGTTCGGTCACCGCATCTGCAAACTTCAATGGCGAGAGCAGGCCCGCGGGCGTTGCAATAAACTACTACTTGAAGAATGCGGAGAAGGGCGATGTGAAGGTGCGTGTGTATGATGGCGCGCGCATGATCGCGGAAACCGATGCACCGAAGGCAGCCGGCATGAACACCGTGCGCTGGAACCTGCAGTCGCGTCGTGAACGGACGGACGCCGAGCGTGCCGCAGCTGGCGGCGGAGGTGGTGGCGGTGGTGGAGGTGGTAACTTTGCAGGCGGCGGCGCGGGCGCAACGGGCGCGTTCCCCGTCGCGAATGGCGGCATTCTTTCCGTCGTCAGGCCGGGCGTGTATGACGTAGTGCTCGTCGTTGATGGCAAGGAGTACCGTCAACGTGCGACGGTATTGGAGGATCGCTCGGCGCCCCGATAAGGTTGTCCGAAAACGGCTAGTCTCGGGTCCTGTAGCGCGCTATTTTGCTGCATGGACCAGGAGCACCAGAGACTGTACGGCGCGTATGCGACGAGGGACCCCCGATTCGACGGGGTGTTCTTCGTCGGCGTGACATCGACGCGGATCTACTGCCGGCCGGTGTGCACGGCGCGCACCCCGAAGTCTGCGAACTGCCGTTTCTTCACGAGCGCTGCAGCGGCGGAGAAGGCGTCATTCCGTCCGTGTCTGCGCTGTCGTCCGGAGCTCGCGCCGGGCAATGCGCCTGTGGATGGCGCGCAGCGCATTGCGACACGGATTGCCGATCGCATCGGGGAAGGCCTGCTCGATGATGGTGCGGGTCTCGACAGGATCGCCGCAGAATTTCATTTCAGCTCCCGCCAGATCCGCCGCATAGTGCGCAACGAGCTTGGTGTATCGCCGATCGACCTCGTGCTCACGCGTCGTCTCCTGCTCGCGAAGCAATTGCTGACCGACACGAAGCTGCCGGTGACAGAGATCGCGTATGCGAGCGGCTTCTCGAGTCTGCGCCGATTCAATGATGCATTCCTGCGCCGGTACGGCATGGCGCCGACGCGGCTGCGGCGGAGTGCTGCAAACGCCGCCTCCAGCTCAGCGCCCGAGCGTTTGACGCTGCAGTTGGGCTACCGTCCGCCCTACGACTGGACAGGCATCGCGTCATTCCTCGGCACGCGTGCAATGACAGGCGTGGAATGTGTTGCAAATGACGCATATCATCGTACCGTGAGGCTGGGCGCGCGCACCGGCTGGATCCGCGTGACGCACGCACCGGATCGGAATGCCCTGCTCGTCGAGTTGCCGCATGCGCTCACCCCTGCACTGCCTGCGCTGCTTGGACGCGTGCGCGATGTGTTCGATCTCACGGCGAGGCCGGACCTGATCGCGGATGTGCTGGGACAGGACGGGCGACTGCGCGACTCGATTGCTGCCAATCCCGGTCTGCGCGTTCCGGGCGCGTTCGATGGCTTCGAGCTCGCCGTGCGCGCGATTCTCGGACAGCAGATCACCGTCAAGGCTGCAGCAACGCTCGCGGGCCGCTTTGTCACGGCTTTTGGCGAGCCCATCGAGACACCGTTCGCGTTCCTGCACCGGCTCGCACCCACGGCCCAGCGGATTGCAGAACTTTCGGTGGACGACATCGCATCACTCGGCATCATCAGCGCTCGCGCGCATTGCATCATCACGATGGCCGGCGAGATCGCGGCCGGGCGGCTGCGTCTGGAGCCGGGTGGTCCGCCGGAGGATACCGTGAAGGCACTCGTCGCCCTGCCGGGCATCGGGCCGTGGACTGCGCAGTACATTGCGATGCGCGCGCTGCGCTGGCCGGATGCGTTCCCGAAAGAGGACATCGCGCTGCGGAAACGGCTCGGAGGCGTGACCGGTGCCGCGGCGGACGGCATGTCACAGGCCTGGCGGCCATGGCGCAGTTACGCGACGCTGCACATCTGGCGATCCCTCTGACCGGCTGACCCCTTACCCATTGCCCCGTCTCAACCTACTATTTCCACTATCGTCCCTTGTCACGTTGACTTCCAGGACGTTGTGAGACCACGGTGTGAGACTATGGAAACCGCAGGACCTTCAGGAACAGGAAACGTGCTGCCTCAGCGAACCGTATGGACCGGTGCCGGAATGCTCGCGACCGTTGTTGCACTCGTAGTGCTGGCCGGTTGCGCAGGCGCGACCGCCTCGGGCGGGACGCAGCCGGTGACGCCGCCGGCACCAGCGACGCCGCCTCAGCCCGCGCCGACGTCGGCTGCGGAGTTCGATGCCATCTATCGCGCCCGGACGGACAGCGCGAAGCAGCGGTTCACAGATGCCGATGTCGCATTCATCACCGGTATGATCCACCACCACGCGCAGGCGATCGAGATGTCATTGATGGCGCCGACGCACGGTGCGCGCGCGACGGTGCAGACGCTGGCGGCCAGGATCATCAATGCCCAGAAGGATGAGATCGGGCTGATGCAGCGGTGGCTGCGCGACCGCGGGCGTCCGGTGCTTCTAGTTGAGCCGTCCGGGTCCATGCAGATGGATCACTCGGATCATTCGACCATGCAGATGCCGGGGATGCTGACCACCGCGCAGATGCAGGCGCTGGACAAGGCACGCGGCGTTGCGTTCGAGCGCATGTTCCTCATGCTCATGATTCAGCACCATCGCGGCGCTGTGACCATGGTGAACACACTTTTTTCGACGGACGGCGCGGGGCAGGATGAGGCGGTGTTCAAGCTCGCATCGGACGTGCAGGCGGATCAGACGTCGGAAGTCACACGCATGGAGCGCATGCTCGCTGCGCTGCTTTCCGAACGGTAGGCGGTTGTAAACATGTTTCAACCTTAACAGCAACAAAAGAGGATCGGCGTATGAACAGAAAAACTTTGCGAACGGGGCTTTGCCCTTCATGGCTGCCGGTGCTTGCGCTCGTCGGCGCCACTGCCTGCGCGTCATCCCCCGCGACAATGGACGTAGCGCCCTCGCCTGTGATGTCGACGGCGCGCCCCACCCCGGATCCGCGCATCGGCCTGCGCGCCGGAATGATGGATGCCGGAGAGGCGGTGTGGAACCTGCGCGTGCTGTCGAAGACGCAGCCGTCGAAGGAGTTCATCGGTGTAACGAACTCGGACATGGCGTTCACGGGCAATTACGTGTTCCAGGGCAATTACAACGGCTATCAGGTGTGGGACATTTCAAACCCATCCGCGCCTGTGCTGACAAAAGGTTT
>JBDSPG010000107.1:0-3166 GCA_039912685.1 Longimicrobiales bacterium
ATGTGCCAATTCCAAGCACGATCATCAGCAGCGACAGGTAGATCGGTGGGTGCCAGTAGCTCTCCAGCAGCATCTTCACGCCGATGAACACGAGAATGAACGCGATGCCATAGTGCAGGAAGCGGAATTTGTCGAGCGTTCCAGCCAGCAGGAAGTAGAGCGAGCGTAGCCCCAGCAATGCCATCATTGTCGCAGTGAAGACGATGAAACCGATCTTTGTGATACCGAAGATCGCAGGAATCGAGTCCACCGCGAATACGACATCCGTCAGCTCGATCACAATCAGCGCGAGCAGGAGCGGCGTGGCATGCCGGGTTCCGTGCTCCATGATGAAGAAGCGGTTGCCGTGCAGTTCGTGCGTTACGGGAATGAAGCGCCGCACGAGCTTGATCATCCGGTTCTCGGCCGGATCGAAGACATCATCCGAGCGGATGGCGATACGCGCACCCGTCATGACGAGCAGCACGCCGAAGATGTAGAGTACGAAGTCGAAGCGTTCGATCAGAAGAACGCCGAGATACACGAAACCGCCGCGCATCAGGAGCGCGCCGATGATGCCCCAGAACAGAACGCGATGCTGATATCTTCGCGGGATCTTCAGATACGAGAAGATGGCGATGATGACGAAGAGGTTGTCGACGCTGAGCGACTCCTCCATGAAGTAGCCGGCGACGAAAAGCATCGCGATGTCGCCGCCATAGAAGACCCACAGGCCGATGGCGAAGCACAAAGCAAGGCCCACCCAGACGCATGTCCAGATGGCCGCTTCCTTCATCGATATTTCATGGGTGTGGCGGTGGAATACACCCAGATCCAGAGCCAGCATTGCCAGCACGAACCCAACGAACCCCGCCCAGACCCACGGTGATACAGCCATCGTTTCGACGGCCATAGCTGGCGTCATGTATCAGTAACAGTGCGTGAAAGACACGTTGTTCCTACGTTGCTATAGCACTCCATAATAATCATAACAGGAGTCCCCGCGTGATTGTTATTGCCCACCGCGGCGCCTCGGGCTACGCGCCCGAGCACACGTTCGCCTCCTGGGACCTCGCCGCCGCCATGGGCGCCGACTACCTCGAGCAGGATCTCCAGATGACGCGGGAAGGAATCCTCGTCGTCATGCATGACGAAACGCTCGACCGCACCGCTCGCCGCAACGGTGTCCCATGCACGGGCCGCGTCATCGATCACACACTTGCGGAGCTCGAGCAATGTGAGGTGGGGTCGTGGTTCGGACCGACCTTTGTGGACCAGCGGGTGCCAACCCTCGATGAAGTGCTTAAACGTTATCCGGACGCCAACTTCTACATTGAAACCAAGAATCCGGAGGAAGCGCCGGGGATGGAGGAAAACCTTCTTCAAACCCTCGCCGATCACGGGCTCATCGAGCCTGCACGCACTGAATGGCGTGTGCTTATTCAGTCCTTCAGCGAGGCGAGCCTGCGGAAAATCCACGCGGCCGACCCGGCGCTTCCGCTGATCCAGCTGCTCCACCGCAAATGGGAGACATCGGGTTCGATCCGGCGTCGCCTGGAGTCGATTGCTGAATATGCGGTCGGCATTGGACCGCACTTTTCCGATGTCGATGCAGCCCTCGTCGAGACCGCGCACGAGCACTGCCTCTCGGTTCACCCGTACACAATCGATGATGTGGCCGAGATGGCGCGGCTCGATTCGTTGGGCGTGGACGGCATTTTTACGAACTTCCCCGACCGGCTGCTGGCAACGCTTCCTGTGGACGAGCCGCGCGGCCTCGATGCGCTGAGACTCGCCGCGGACGCGTACGCGCGCTGTCGGCGAAAATCCGCTCAAGAGACCTGAGGCAGCTGCGCACCGCGTGCGCGCCGTGTTGCATTGTGCGGTGCAATCACGAGTGCGACGTCCGCACGATCCCGGGACATCAGATTGCCGGTCATCACGGCGTTCGGCACAACGCCGGACTCATTATCCGGATAGAAGGCGTGGGAGTGATACTGTCCTGATGCGCCCGGGATATCCGCGCCGGCGCTCATCAGGCGGATTCTCGCCGGCATTTCATCGGGCTCGAGAACCTCTTCACTCCCCGCAGCGAGTCGGTGCGCGCATGCGGCGAGGAAGAGATCCTGCTCGAGTGAATCGATGATGTCATCCCATGATTCGTCATCGACGGCCGTGCCGAAATCGCGCCAGATGCTCTGCGCGATTGCGTGAAATGCGTCATACAGATCGGAGACGTCGATCACAGAAGCTCTACGGGATCGCCGACATGGATCTCTCCGTCATCGAGGATGACGCCGAACGCACCGCCGTTCCAGTTCGCTCGCATAGCATCGCGCAGTCCGGGCAGCGCCTCATCCATGCGTTCGCACGGTTTGGTTTCACCCATCAGCTCGATGCGGCACGCACCGATGCGCAGCACGCGGCCACGCGAGTTGGCCAGCGGGATACCGCTCACCATCAGATTCGCTCGGCGCGCCGACGGATCAATATCGGCGTCGAGCTCGTCCATGAGACGTTCCCATGTGTCCGCATCGATAATCGTCACCTGGCGGCGGCCCCCGACATTCGCGTTACCGGTAATGCCGCGGTTCGCGACGAGCGTTGCGCTCTCCGCAGGATCCATCAGCCCGCGCTTCGCGCGCTTGATCCAGATCGCCTCGAGGCGTCCTGCTTTCTGTTCACTCATTGGATCGGCGTGGTGACTGCGTTCCTGCCGCGGTTCTTGAACTGCCAGTAAAGCTGCGTGTGATGTGACGCGAGGGACATCTCCTCGCCGCCGATCCACATGCGCTCGACGTGTGTCAGGATCTGCATGGGATTGCCATCCGTGATAATCAGGTCGGCGCGCTTGCCGGCATCGAGGCTGCCGAGCTTGTCCGCAACACCGAGGATCTCCGCAGCGGAAAGCGTAAGCGCGCGCATTCCTTCATCCTCGCTCAGACCGTAGGACACCGCACGCGCGGCTTCATACGGCAGGTTGCGGATCTCGGAAACGCCCTCGGGACTGAACGATGTGGTGAACGCGATCTTCACACCCTTGTCGCGCAGCACCGATGCGTTGCGCCAGGGCGCAGTGACCGGATCATCACGATAGTCATTCGGCGTAAGCTCCGTGCCGATGATCACGGGGATATTGCGCTTCGCAATTTCATCGGCAACGAAGTACGCCTGGTTCGCGCCGGCA
>JBDSPG010000127.1:0-8420 GCA_039912685.1 Longimicrobiales bacterium
CGGGCCCTGCCACAGCATCGCATCATCGTGGTTCGCCTCGAGCACCAACAGATGACAACCCTTGAGTGCAGCGCGAACGGTCGCGGTCGGGCGGCCTAAGTCTGTTGCAACGCCCATGCGGCAGCCGGTCGGCAGATGTTTGATGGTTATTGCGACGGGATCCGCTGCATCATGCACCGTCAGGAACGGCTGCACCTCGAACGTGCCGATGCGGAACACGTGCTCTGACGGATAGTGCCTCACGTCTTCTTTGCCGTTGAGCATGGAAGAGCACGCCGTCGCAGTCTTCTCCGTCAGATACAGCGGCACACCGAAACGTCGCGCGATCACACCCATGCCGCGCGTGTGATCGCCATGATCGTGCGTGATGAGGATGGCCGTGAGTGATGAAACCTCGACGCCGATCGATGCGAGCCGGTACGCGAGATCCTTCCCGCTGAAACCGGCATCCACCATGATGCGCACGCCATCCGCTTCGATCAGTGTCGCATTGCCGGCACTGCCGCTGCCGAGCACGGTCACTCTCATGCGCGTGCATCTCCACTGCGGGCGCGTTGCCATGCGTTGCGCAGCATTCCGCGCATTCCATCACTCAGCTCGACTTTACGTCGGCTCATTGCAGTCGCGGCGACAGCCAGGAACTTGTCGACGTCGTATGCAACGAGATCGCTGCCACTGCCCCAGCTGAACGGCGCCACATACTTCGGCGGCATGTCGGTGCCGAACAGGTTCGATCCTGCGCCAACGACCGTGCCGGTGTTGATGAGCGATCCAATGCCGGTCTTCACGTGATCGCCGAGCAGACAGCCGAGCTTCATCGTGCCGGTATCCTGATCCCCGTCAGGCGTCCACAAGCGCACATTGCCGTAGTTGTTCTTGAGGTCACTGTTCGTTGTCATTGCGCCGAGGTTGACCCACCGGCCGAGATACGCGTGGCCGAGAAAGCCGTCGTGCGCCTTGTTCGAGTATCCGAGGATGATGCTTTCCTCGACCTCGCCGTGGATTCGACACACCGGGCCGATGGACACGGCGTCATACGGCCCGCCGAGCAGCGTGCTGCCGCGACCGACGTAACAGGGTCCGGCGAGGCGCGTGAACGCGCGGACAGTGACGTCGTCATCGAGCCAGATCGGGCCGTGCGAGAAATCGAACACGACATTCGGCTCGATGGTCACGCCAGTGCCGAGTCGCAGATCGCCCGGCGAATAATTAATCGATGCAAACTGTGCCGTTCCATCCGCGACGCCGTCATCGTCATCCGTGCGGAACGCATCAAAGTCGGCAATGATCTGCTGCGGATTCGCCGCGACCAGGTCCCAGACATTCTCGAGTACACGGCCGGGCAGGGAGGAAGCAGCAGCACGCGCGCCTGCGATCGACGTCAGATCCTGCAGTGACGGATTCGGCGCGCCGGCTGGCGCAAACCAGCCGGCCGCATCGTCACCAACGCGAAACGCGCCGGGCTGTAGTGCGTCGATGTGATCCTTTGCCTTCCAGTCGAGCAGCGCACGCGAACATAAAAACACGCGGGGATGTTCGGTCGCCACCGAATCGAGTGCAACGACTCGCGGTGCGCCGGCCTCTTCGAAACCATCGAGGTCCGCCGCAACATGACCGATGCACGACATGCCTGTGATTCGTTCGGCGCGCGCACGGGCAGTGAACGCGCCGAGCAGCAGCTCGCCGGCCGGACGCGTCAGTGTGAACGGCTGCCACGCACCCGCCCGTGCATCGTCGAACATGATCAGGTCCGTCCTGCTCATCCATCATCTCCGCGGACGAGGTGGTCCGGCAGCTGCTCGATCAACTTCTTCAAATCGCCAACGCGGGAGCGTGGCGAAACCAGTGTCACACCCTTCGTTCGCACGACCACCATGTCTTCCGCGCCGAACACCACGACACTGCCATCCTCCGACCAGACAACGCTGCCGGACGTGTCAACCGCATATGCATCGCCATGCAGTACGTTGCCGTCTGCATCGGGCGTGCGTGTGCGCAGCACTGCATCCCAGGAGCCTACATCATCCCACTCGAACGTCGCACCCATCACACCCACCCGGTCTGTGCGTTCCATCAGTCCAACATCGATTGTCAGGTTCGGTACCTGCTCGAAGAACGAATGCACATCGCCCGCATCGAGCAGTGGCAGCAGCGCACCGAGCTCCGGTGTGTGCTCGCGCAACTGGTCCAGGAACACGCCGACCGGGAAAACGAAAATGCCGGTATTCCACAGATAGCCGTCGCCAATATAACGCTCCGCGGTGGCGCGATCCGGCTTCTCGATGAACTGTGCCACGCGCTGCGCACCACCCTCCAGCGTCTCGCCCGGTCGGATGTAACCGTACCCGGTTTCCGGACGATCTGGTCGAGCGCCAATCGTTAAAAGAAGCTTCTCACGACGCGCGATCACGGCGGCATCCGACAACAGGTCGCGGAACGCTGCGGCCGGCTGGATGGCGTGGTCCGAGTGCAGAGAAAGCATGACGCCGTCCGGATCCTGACGCGCAATCTCGTGTGCAGCCCACGCCAGGATGGCCGCAGTCCCGCGGACCCGCGGCTCGATCAGGAAGTGGCCGTCATCCAGTTGCGGAACGACTCGCCGGATCGGTTTGACGAGCGGCTGTCCTGCGAGGATGCGGATGCGGTCGAGCGGCACCAGCGGCAGGATGCGTTCGATCGTGGCAGTAATCAGGGGGTCGGGTCCGGCGAGTGGCAATAGCTGTTTCGGTCGGGATGGCGTCGAGACCGGCCAGAAGCGCGAGCCGGCACCGCCCGCCAGAATCACCGCCCATAGCGAGGGGTCAGGCGGCAAAGATCTCGTCAATGCGGGCCAGTAGCTTTTTGGGGCTGAACGGCTTGGTGAGGAAGTCCGAGGCGCCGAGTGTGGCGGCTTGTTCGCGGTCTGTGGCGTGTCCTTTGGCGGTGAGCATGATGACGGGCGTCTCGCGATGCTGGGGCAGGGAGCGTAGCTCGCTGAGTACCTCGAAGCCGGTCATCAGGGGCATCATGATATCGAGCAGGATCAAATCGACCTGGACATCGGTACGAAGGCGGGCGAGTGCTGCGGGTCCGTCCTGAAAGACCTCAACGACATAGGGACCACTCTCCAGCTTGAGCTGGATGATCCGGCCAATGTACGGCTCGTCGTCCACCACGATCACGTGACGGCGGTCGTTCCACGGCATGGTCATTCAAGTCACTCGTGCAGGGTGAACCAGCCTGCCTACCCACGGGCGCGCAACGCCAGTTTCATGCCTTGTCACGGGATTTGGCTAAATTCGAACATCGGCATACTAGCCGGGGAAATGGTGGAAGTCAATGACAAGTAACGCGGTTGCGTGCCCGCCGGACGCGAGGTTGGAGAGCCTGTGCGAGGGTGTTCCGGCGCGCGGTTTGCGCTTGACACGTGCGCGCACGCGCGGGTACACTTCGCCCTCTGCGGCGACAGGCGTGCGCCGCGTCTGTACCCATCGACAGCAACCCGAGAGCACAGTGCGAGCCATTCGAGTATCTCTGTTTGCGGCAGTCCTTCTGACGACTGCGTGCAATGATCCATTTGCGTCCCAGCCATGGTCCGACACGCCGGTGGAAGCAACGCTTTTTTCGGCATCTCGGGAGGCGTATGTGAGCCGGGTCTCGGCGTTCGATCTGACGTCCAGCCCGGCGCGAGTCGTGGCCATCGAATCGGAAGCGGGCGCCGGCAGCTGGGACGTGATCCTGATCGATAACGGCACCAGCCTCGCCCTCGAGTCTGCGGCCACGTTCACGGGCATCACATCCCGTGCACGCATCGCGGTCATCACCGGCACGGCATTCGCCGACGTGAAGAGTGCACCGAGCGATACGTCCAAATATTCGGCGGGCCCGGTGAACCTGCGTGCAGACGCGGTCTACATCATCAAATCGCGGACGACGTCGTGCGCGCTTAAGGCAGGCCCGATCTACGCGAAGCTGCAGCCGGTCACGGTCGATGTGGTGAACGGAATCTTCAAGTTCAACTACGTTTCGAATCCGAACTGTGACGATCGTGCGCTGATTTCACCCGCGGACGAATAGCTTGCTCGATCTGAAGCAGATCCGGGAGGCGCCGGACCTCGTTCGGGAACGGCTGGCCGTGCGCGGCAAGCCTGAGCTGATTGCGGCTGTCGAAGTGATCACCGAGCTGGATGAGCGCCGACGCTCCCACATCTCGGAAGTCGACGGGCTGCGTGCGAAGCGCAACGAAGTGTCGCCGCAGGTCGGTCGCCTGAAGAAAGAGGGCCGCAACGACGAAGCGGAAACGCTGATGCGCGAGATGCGCGAACTCGGCGACCGCATGAGTGCGCTCGAGACGTCGCTCGCGGCGATCGAGGGCAGTGTGCGTGATCAGCTGCTGCAATTGCCGAATCTGCCTGAGCTCGCAGTACCGGCCGGCGGTGAAGAAGCCAACCAGGTTGTTCGTGAGTGGGGCGAGGATGTCGATCCGGGTTTCGCGCGCCGTCCGCACTGGGAGCTCGGCGAAGAGCTTGGCATTCTCGATCTCGCGCGTGGCACCAAGATCGCCGGCAGCGGGTTTCCGCTCTTTGTCGGCGCTGGTGCACGTCTCGAGCGCGCACTGATCAATCTGATGCTCGACATGCACAGCGGTGAGCATGGATACCAGGAGCTTGGTGTTCCGCTGATGGTGAACGAAGCAGCCGCACTTGGCACGGGTCATCTGCCGAAGTATGCGGACGACATGTACTTCATCGGCGAAGACAAGTTCTACATGGTGCCGACGGCGGAGGTCCCCGTGACGAACGTGCACGCGGGCGAGCTGCTGGATGCGGAAGCCCTGCCGAAACGTTACGTAGCATACACGCCGTGCTTCCGTCGCGAGGCGGGCTCGCACGGCAAGGACACGCGGGGCCTGCTGCGCCTGCACCAGTTCGACAAGGTGGAGCTGATGCGATTCGAGCGGCCGGAGCACAGCCGCGCTGCGCTCGATGAGCTGACCGGTCATGCCGAAGCAGTGCTGCAGCGGCTAGGCCTGCGCTATCGCGTGCTCCTTCTCGCTGGCGGTGATCTCGGCTTTGCGAATGCGCAGACATTCGATCTCGAGGTGTGGGCGCCGGGCCTGGGCCGCTGGCTCGAGGTGTCGAGCTGCTCTCTGTACAACGACTACCAGGCGCGCCGCGCGAACATCCGGTTCCGTCCGTCCGCGGGTGCAAAGCCCGAGTTCGCGCACACACTGAACGGATCCGGTCTGGGACTGCCGCGCACGTTCGCCGCCGTACTCGAGACCTATCAGCAGGCGGATGGCTCCATCAAGCTGCCCGCTGCGCTCGCCGCGTACGCCGGAACCGATCGGATCGCGCCCTAAGCGCGGGCGGCTGCCATGAATCGGCGCGTCTGGCCTGCCGTGCTCGCTTTTCTGGCACTCATTGTATTCGGGTCGTATCTCGCCTACACGCATTACCTGTCCAAAGAGATCCGCAAAGTTGCAGCTGTACAGGCCAAGGTTTCCGGCCTGGTGCAGCAGGGACTCACGCTTCCCGACACGATGCTGCTGGGCTCCATGTTCGACATCCAGGGTGCGCTGAGCGGTGTCGATATCCCGATCGTCATGTTCAACGCCGCTGCAAAGATCACGATCGCCGAGAACATTCCGGGACATCCGGACCTCAAGCTCGGCACGCAATACGGTGACAGCATTGCACGACATTACGCGGCGAGGATCAACGGCCGCCATCCTGAGAACCACGTGGTGTTTCCGGGCTTCGGAGAGGTCACGTTCGGCGACCCGCCGATGCTGAGGCAGCTGAAGTGGATCCCGTGGCTGCAGGCGGCGGCCGTTGTGCTGCTGATGCTCGTTCTCTTCTCGATCATGCGGTCGGACCAGCGCGCGGAGCGCGAACGTCTGTATGCGGCGATGGCGCGCGAGCTGGCGCACCAGATGGGCACACCGCTCTCGTCGCTTTCGGGCTGGGTCGAAGTGCTGCAGCTGCCCGCGCATGAACGGGCAGGCTTCAAAACAACGGATGATATAGGCGACGTCATGCGCGCGGACGTCGAGCGGCTGGAACGCGTATCACGCCGTTTCGAGCTCATTGGGAAACCACAGGTCCTGGAGCTCGTCGCGATCAGCGATGTCGTGCAGGAGCTGGATGCCTACTTCCGTCCTCGCCTGCCGCACCTGGGCAAGGGTGGCATCCACCTGCGCACGAGCGTGCAGCCGAACATGCCGCCGATCCGTGCGAATCGCGTACTGCTTGTGTGGGCGTTGGAGAACGTGATCAAGAACGCGATCGACGCGCTGGCCGGTCGCGGTGGCCGCATCTTCGTGGCCGGGCACAGCGGCGGGAACGGCGAAGTGCACCTGCACGTGATCGACAACGGTCCGGGCGTCGACCCAAAGGTAAAGGATCGTATATTCAATGCGGGCGTGAGCACGAAATCATCAGGCTGGGGTGTTGGTCTCTCGCTGACGCGGCGCATTGTCGAAGAATTGCATCACGGAAAGATCGCCGCGCGCAACCGTCGTTCGCGCGGCACGGCATTCGACATCGTTCTGCCGACTGCGGAAGCGACACACAGCAAATCGAAAGCGTAGTAGAAGTCCAGATGGAATCCAGACACGTAACGGAACTGAATCCAGAGCAGCGGTCGGCGGTCGAGCACTTCGAGGGGCCCGTCCTGGTGCTCGCGGGTGCGGGCTCCGGCAAGACGCGAGTGCTGACAACGCGCATCGCGCGCCTCATCCACGAACACGGCGTCGATCCGTCATCGATCCTTGCGGTCACATTCACCAACAAGGCCGCCGGCGAGATGCGCGAACGTGTGCGCAGGGTGCTCGGCCGTGACCCCGCCGGGATGTGGATGGGAACGTTTCATTCACTCGGTGCGCGCCTGCTGCGCCGTCATGCCGGCTCGCTCGGATGGTCTGCGAACTTCACGATCAATGACAGCGACCAGACGCTGCGCGAGATCAAGCGCACCATGGGGCGGCTCAACGTCGACACGAAGCGCTGGCATCCGCAGGCCGTGGCATCCGCTATTTCCGCCGCGAAAAACCAGCTGATCAACCCGACCGAGTACGCGGCACTGGCCGCCGACGCATTTTCGCGCATTGTTGCGGATGTGTATCCGCGCTACCTGGAATCGCTGCGCGAGCAGAACGCATTCGACTTCGATGACCTCCTGATCAAGCCGGTCGAACTGTTCCGCACCCATGAAGCGATCCTCGACGGCTACCGGCGCCGCTTCAACTTCATCCTGGTCGATGAGTATCAGGACACCAACCGCGCGCAGTACGTCTGGCTCCATCTGCTCGCCAGCGCGCACGGCAATCTCATGGTCGTTGGGGATGACGACCAGTCGATCTACGGCTGGCGCGGTGCCGACATCAAGAACATCCTGGATTTCGAGAAAGATTTCCCGGATACGAGTATCGTTCGCCTGGAGCAGAACTACCGTTCGACCGGGCGCATCCTGGACGCTGCCAACGCCGTGATCTCGCAGAACAAGATGCGCAAGGGCAAGACATTACGGACGGATGCCGGTCCGGGCGATCGCCTGATCGAGGTGGAGGCCGTTGATGAACGTGATGAAGCGGACTGGATCGGGAGTGAGATTCAGACGCGCCTGGGCGCCGAGCCGCTGCGCACGCCGCGCGATTTCACAATCCTCTATCGCACGAACTCGCAGTCGCGCGCATTCGAAGAAGCGTTCAACCGCCGCGGCATCGCGTATCAGATCATCGGCGGCACACGGTTTTACGAGCGGCGCGAGATCATGGATGTACTGGCGTACCTCCGCCTGATCTCGAATCCACGTGACGCGGGCGCATTCGACCGCATCGTCAACTATCCTCGCCGCGGCATTGGCGACACATCGAAGGCGCGCCTGCTGGAGTTCGCGACTGCCAACGGACTGTCGCCACTCGAGGCGGCACTGCGCGCGGGCGAGATCGATGAACTGCGCGGCGGCATTGGCGCCTCATTCCTGAAATTCGCCGGGATGATCGCGAAGTACACCGCGCTCGCATTACATGTTGGCGTGGGTGAGCTGACGAGCAAGCTGGTCGAAGAGATCGGCGTGCTCGATGCACTGCGCGATGAGGGTCCCGAGGGAGAAGACCGCATGGAAAACGTGCGCGAGCTCGTGTCGGGCACGCACGACTTCGATGCGCGGCGCGTCGAAATGGATGATGGGGAGCCGGAGGACTCGGTCGGTTCGCCGCTCGATATGTTCCTGCAGAAAGTGTCGCTGCTGACAGATGTGGACCGCCACGACCCTGATGCGCACGCCGTGACCATGATGACGCTGCACAACGCGAAGGGTCTCGAGTTCCCGTATGTATTCCTGAGCGGCCTCGAGGATGGTCTGTTCCCGCTCGCACGTGCGTTCGATGAACCGGCTGCGCTCGAGGAAGAGCGGCGCCTGTTCTATGTCGGCATCAC
>JBDSPG010000363.1:0-3617 GCA_039912685.1 Longimicrobiales bacterium
ACCAGAGCTTGAGGGCCCGGAAGCGCCGGCCGAGGGCAATCCCGTAGTCCATGAGGTTGCGCCCGTCATCGGCGGTGACGAGAAACTCGGGGACCAGGGAGAAGGCCCGTCGCAGCATATCCGGCCGCCTCGTGTAGAGCACAGAGCAGTCCAGGGGCACGAACAACCACTTATGCGGATTCATCACGAGCGAGTCGGCGAGTTCGCAGCCGTCCAGGACGTGCCGCATTTCCGGAACGATCGCCGCGGAGCCGCCATACGCCGCGTCGACATGGAGCCATATGCCCTCATTCGCGCAGACAGCGGCGATCTCGCGCACAGGGTCGATGGACGTGGTCGATGTCGTTCCGACACTGGCCACGACCGCGATCGGCAGCATGCCGGCCGCGCGATCCTCAGCGATCGTAGCATGCAAAGCAGACACATCCATCCGATACTCGGCGTCGGTCGGGATATGCCGCACCGCGCGAAACCCAAGGCCCAGCGCGATCGCCGCCTTGTCGACACTGGAGTGTGCGTCTTCGGAGCAGTACACGCATAGGCGAGGCATGTCGGGTCGGCCGGCCATCCCCTGCTCGCGGATGTCGAGACCAGCGCACTCACGGGCGGCGGCGAGCGCGTATAGTGTGCTCGTCGATGCTGTGTCGTTGATCGTACCATCCAGCCCGGCCGGCAGGCCAGTGAGCTCGGCCAACCAGGCCAGCGTGACTTCCTCCAGCTCCGTCGCGGCAGGCCCGGTCCGCCAGAGCATGGCGTTCACATTGAGCGCGGCTGCCAGGATCTCGCCCAGGATGCCGGGCCCGGATCCCGAGCTGCTGAAATACGCGAAGAAGCCCGGGTGATTCCAGTGCGTGCTCGCTGGTGGAACCAGTCGCTCGAAATCATCGAGGATGGCTTCGAAAGGTTCACCAACGGATGGTGCATGCGACGGCATGAGTGCCGTGAAAGCGCCGGGCTCGATGTCGGGAGTGACCGGGTAGCGCTCGATGTTCTGGAGGTAGTCCGTGATCCAGTCGATGATACGGTGGCCGGCGCGCCGGAATTCCTCCGGGTCCATGTCAGTCTGCATGCAGCAATCTTTCTTCGAGCCTCATGCGGATGTACGTTCGCCTGCCTACATGCTACACTCTGCGCCACTTGAACAGAACAGCATTATGTCACTTGCGACGCGTTTCACGCCAATTCTCGTTGTCCTGGCCACGGCGTGCGCCACGGGCAGGACGGCTACAGTCACGCCCGTCGCGCGCTCGATGGCGCAGATCATCGATTCGATTGCGGACGCGCCGCCCATGCAGCATACCACCTGGGGGATCCAGGTTCTCGACCAGCAGTCCGGACGCATGCTGTATGAGCGCAACGGCGACCGTCATTACATCCCGGCGTCCAACACCAAACTGGTTGTTACGACGGTCGCGATGGGAACGCTCGGTCCCGATTACCGCTACCGGACGCCCGTGCACGCGGCGCCGACCGCGCAGACCGGCGTTGCGAGCATGCTGCTCGTTACGGGCAGCGGTGACCCGACCATGTCCGCGCGCTTCTGGCAGCAGCCCTTCGCCGCCATTGCAGCGTTCGCGGACTCCATCTATGCCGCGGGCATCCGCCAGGTGGATGGACCCTTGATTGTTGATGCATCCCGTTTCACGGATGCACCGATCAACGGTACATGGGAGGTCGGTGATCTGCCCGGCGGCTCCGCGCCGCCCGTCGGCGCACTGTCGATGGAGGAAAGCATCTTCCGAATTATCCTTGTGCCCGGCGCAACTCCCGGTGAGCCCGTGACTGCAGTGTTCCCGGAATGGCCTGTCGGCGCAACGGGCGGACAACCGATCAGTCTCGCCAACGTACGCACCGTTGATGCGTCCGCGCGTGGCAGCATCTCCATCGACTTTCTCAGCCGGCGCGACACCATTTTCATGACTGGAACGGTGCCCGTTGGAAAACCGGATACATCGTCTTACTCAATCACAGATCCACCGTTCTACACAGGTCGCGCGATCGTAGCGGCGCTCGAGGCGAGGGGTGTGCACGTGCGTGATGGCGTTACCGTGTTGCGCGATTCCGCGAGCGCAGCGGCTGCGCATGCAACTGCAACGCAGCAGATCGCGTTGATGGTATCGCCGAACATGGCCGACATCGTCAGCGCGATCCTGCACCCAAGTCAGAACTGGATTGCAGAAACCGTGTTGAAGACGGTCGGCGCGGAGAAGGGCACGGGCGGTTCGTGGCGAGGCGGTCTTGCCGCCGAACGCATATATCTGATGCAGAACGTCGGCCTTGATTCACTCGACTTCAATTTGCGCGATGCGTCGGGAATGGCGCCGCAGAATCTGCTGTCACCGCATGCAATCGTGCGCATCTATGAACACACGCGCACGGCGCCGTGGGGCGCGCAGTTTCGCGCGGGACTCGCGGCACCCGGCGAACCCGGAACGCTGAACGCGCGGCTCACGGAATACAAAGGTCGTCTACGCGGCAAGACCGGCACCATCTCGAATGTTGCAACGCTGAGCGGTTTCCTCGTGACGGATCAGGGCCGCGAAGTGACGTTCAGCATCATGACAAACGGAACAGGCTTAAGCTCCGCGACAGTGCGCCGCGCGGTGGATGAAATCGTTCGCACAATCGCGCGCGCGACGCCGCGCTGATGCACAGGTCGCGACCGGATTACGCTTCGAAACGGCGCAGCGTGGCGGATGATTCAGGACCTCGCGCGAGCGCTTCCTTTGTTGCGCGGTATCCTTCTTCAATGAAGAAGTCGGTCCTGCCGAACTCGAACGTCGAATATCCTTCGATGCGCGGGCGCACATAAATCATCGGCGGACCCTGCCACGACGCGAGTCGCTGCAACTTCCGCGGATATCCCATGATTTCCACCACCCGATGATGAATCGCCACCATCCCCTGGCCGACGATCTTTTCTGCATCATTATCGATACCCGCACCAACATCGATCGCGATGATGCGGTCCGCGCCGCGCTCGGCTGCAAATACAATCGGCAGGTTGTCGTTCACGCCACCATCGACGAGAAAGCGTCCGTTCAGCTCCACCGGCGGATAGAAAACCGGAAGCGCGCACGATGCGACGACTGCCGTCGTAATACTCACTGACGAATCACCACCAGCGCCGAGCCATACCGTTTCCCCCGTCGCAAGATCCACTGCATTCATCGTCACGGGCATCGACAGCTCCGCGAAGGAATCCACCGGGAGGACACTCTCGACATAGGAGGTGAATACGTCACCGCGGAAAAGACTCTGCTGCCGGATCCCGTTGAGCAGGACCGCCCAGCGGTTCACCGTCACCAGGTTCGCCCGCTTCAGCTCGAGTGCCTTCTGATGCAGAACCTCTACCGAGTCGCCGCCGGCCAGCGTGGCGCCCACCAGCCCACCAATGCTCGTTCCGACGATCTCCGAAACCTCGATTCCGGCCTCCCGGATCGCCTGACAGGCGCCGATGTGGGCCATCCCCTTGATACCGCCGCCGCCCAGGACCAGGACAACTTTTTCGCCTCTATTCGACATGCCCTGCCTTGATTTATGTTGACCAACCTGCCTGACCAGATTAATCTTAGGCATGAAGAAGAAGACGGTCAATATCTATGAGGCTAAGACGC